>JASJEI010000113.1 GCA_030064795.1 Pleurocapsa sp. MO_226.B13
CTCCAATTGCCAAGATATCAAACAGGATTTAACCCTCTCAGATAGATGGTTTACCTGTAATAATTGTGGGGGATTTAACCATCGCGATTTGAACGCTAGTATTAATTTAGCTAGCTATGCGGACGGCTTCTCCGTGAAAGTTTGTGGAGTAGATAACGCCGACGTTACTACTGTGAAGCAAAAAATAAAGAGTAACTAATCTAGTCTGTCTAGGTTTGTCTATGATTTATGAAGCAGTTAACTGCTATCAATAATTAGACAATTGAATTAACTTAAAACGACAAAATAAATCGAGCGACATATAAATAAATCAGAACGCCACCAACATCAGCAATAGTGGTAATAAAGGGGGCAGACATTAAAGCTGGATCTAAACCCAACCAAAAGAACAAAAAAGGTAATGCTGCACCAAGAACACTTGCCAAGACGGAAATTAAGATCAGACTAATCCCTACTACTAAGGAAATTAGCAAATTTCCCTGGAGTAAATAAGCCCACGCTACTGCGCCAATTCCTAAAATTATGCTGAGTAAAACTCCTGCCATTGCTTCGCGTCTAACTAGCCAGATAAATCCAAGCTGGCGGATATTTTGGATATTTAATCCACGAATTACCACCGTAGACGACTGACAGCCCACATCACCACCAGTATCGATTAACAGAGGAATAAAAGCGACTAAAACCAGAGTTTCTCTTAAAAGTTGCTCTTGAGCTTTAACAAACCAACTTGCCAACGTCATAGTTAAAAACCCAACAATCAGCCAGAAAGCACGTCTGCGGACTATGCTCAGAATGTTGCTGTGAAAATATCGTTCGTCTCCTGGTTGAACGCCACCAAGAGTATGAATATCTTTCGTAGTTTCTGCTTCAATAATGTCAATTACATCATCAACAGTGATAATGCCCACTAGCCGATTTTCTGTATCAACTACGGGTATGGCTAAGAAGTCATAACGCTGAAGTATCTTAGCTACTTCTTCTTGAGGAGTATCTGTATGGACAGAAATTACATGAGGCTCGGCAATTTCGCCAATGAGTTGCTCTGGTTGAGCAATTACCAAATCTCTGAGGGAGAGAGAAGCTGTTAAACAATGTTGACGATCGGTTACATACAAAGAATAGATAGTTTCTTTGGTTGGTGCTACGCGACGTATATTTTCAAAAGCTTGAGCTACAGTCCATCTTTCTTTG
Organism: Pleurocapsa sp. MO_226.B13; assembly: GCA_030064795.1. The sequence continues at coordinate 1,192 of JASJEI010000113.1, forward strand.
AGAGAAAGATACTCTGGAGTCATGATCCGTCCAGCAGTCTCAGGTTGATAACCTAGTAATAAAGCGGTTGCTTCCCTTTCAGAAGGACTAATTTGTGCTAGAAGTTTGCGAACAACTTTGGCTGGTAGCTCGTCAAATAACTTAACCCGATCATCTGGCGACATTTGGTCAACGATCGTGCGGACATCCTCGCGACTAAAATCTTTGAGTAAAATTTGCTGTACGGAAGGTTCTAAGTATTCAAAAACGGCGATCGCTTTATCTTTAGCCAATAGACGAAAAGCAAGTGCTTGCAAGGCTTCTGGTAATTCGGCGATCGCTTCGGCAATATCTACTGGCTGCACTGGCATCAAAATCAGTTTTGCACCTGACCAGTTTTTTTGCTCCAGCAAGATTTTTAATTCAGAGCTAACTAACTGTCGTAGCTTCTGACGCGAGTTGAGGTTTGATGTAGAAGGAGAGGGAACTTCGTTCAAATCAGTATGTTTTTAGATTAGATAATTAGAACGACGAGAATTAACTAAAATATTATAAAAATGTACCATCTAGAAAGACTAAGAATTGCAAAGCAAAAACAGTTGTTAGTCTTTAACCGTTTAACCGTTTCTAAAATAGAAGTAGAGTTTAGTAAAATTCTCCAATTTCTACTCTCCAATTTCTACAGAATTCAGAGTGGGAGAAAAATGAACAATCGCCAGCTGCCCACTAGAGAAACAAGAAAACCCAAACGCTTATTCTTAAAGAAACCAAAACCTCTGGTGCAGACGCTACACGATCGCGTACCAGGAAGAGTTCGTTATAAAGTTAGGGGTTTAAAAGGGTCGAGAAATCTGCAACAGTATTTAGAATTTAAGTTGTCTAATCGATCGGGAATCGATCGCATCCAGGTTAGCTCTTGGAGCGGTAATATCTTGATTTTATTTACTAAAGAACATAATCCTCAGACAATCGCTTCTTCGATCGCAACTATTGTCGAAGAGTACAGACAACAACCTCAAAAGGCGATCGCGCTCATCAAGAACTGCTCGGCAACTACCTCCCAATCCTCTACTCTCTTGGCTTTAGAATCCTGGCATCTCCAAGAAACTACGGCAATACTAACCAAGTTCGAGACTTCTAAGGAATCGGGGTTGTCTCTAGAGAAAGTACAAAATAATCTCCAAAAATATGGTGCTAATGTTCTGGCTGAATCTGAACCCCGCTCTGGACTGAGTATTTTTATCGACTACTTTAAATCCGTTCCTGTCGCTCTGTTAACCCTAGCAGCAGGTTTATCTGTAGTTACGGGGGGCATAATTGACGCGGTGGTGATTATGGGAGTGGTAGTGATTAATGCCATCCTGGGTTACGCTACCGAGAGCCAATCCGAGCGGATTATTCATTCCCTCAAAAGTTTGGTCAATCCGTCTGCTTGGACGATCAGAGCCAGTAAAGTAACCAAGATCGACTCTCCCGAAATCGCGGTCGGCGATATATTAGTCCTCAAACCTGGTAGTTACGTAGCTGCTGATGCCAGATTAATTGAAGCAGAACGCCTTAGCATTGATGAATCTGCTCTCACTGGAGAAAGCATCCCCGTTCTCAAAACAGCTCAGACTCTAACTGGTGAAGATGTTCCTTTGGCCGAACGAGTCAACATGGTTTATCGGGGAACTCTAGTTACTGGAGGTCAGGGACTAGCGGTAGTTGTTGCTACGGGACAACTAACCGAAATGGGACGAATTCAAACTCTGGTAGGCAAAACTACAGTACCCCAAACGCCGATGGAGCGACAGCTGGATCGAGCAGGAGGTCAACTCGTTCTGTTATCTAGCGGGGTATGCAGTCTGGTTTTTGCTTTAGGATTGATGCGGGGTTATGGTGTCGTCCAGATGCTCAAAACTTCTATATCCTTGGCTGTTGCTGCCGTACCTGAAGGATTACCTACTGTGGCAACAACCACTCTAGCTTTAGGAATTGGCAAAATGAGGCGACATAATGTGCTGATTCGTCGTCTCGATGCTATAGAAGCTTTAGGTTCAGTGCAAACTATTTGTCTGGATAAAACGGGAACGCTTACAGCCAATCAAATGTCTGTAGTCGAACTATGCATCGATCGCCAAAGGATTGAAGTTACCGACGGACAATTTTTGGATGCAGGAGAACCGTTTAACCCTTATGGTTGCGAAGAACTTCTGAAGCTGATTCATGTTTCTATCCTCTGCAATGAAAGTAAAGTCAACAATCATCATAATGGCAAGTATATAATTAATGGCTCGGCTACAGAAAATGCCCTGATGCAAATGGCGATCGCAGTTGGCATCGATGTCTTGGAATTACGAGGCAAGTATCCTCGCCTAGAAATCAACCATCGCTCAGAAGAGCGTAATTTTATGCGGACAATTCATGTTGTCCAGGAATCGCAAAAACTAGTAGCCGTTAAGGGCAGTCCTACAGAAGTGCTGGAACTTTCTAGTTGGAGGCTAGAACAAGGTAAGCAAATTCCTCTCACTGAAGCAGATAGACAGGCAATTGAAGCCGAAAATGAGCGTATGGCGGGTAAAGCCCTTAGAGTATTGGGGACGGCATATGCCTACATAGATAATGCCGAGGATTCAGAAAGTCTTATTTGGTTGGGACTAATTGGCATAACCGATCCCATCAGACATGGGGTAAAAGACTTGATGGGTTCTTTCCATCAGGCAGGAATCAAAACGGTGATGATTACTGGAGATCAGAGTCCTACTGCTTATGCGATCGGTAAGGAATTAAATTTGAGTCAAGGTAGACCGTTAGAAATTCTCGATTCAACTCACCTCACTCATCTCGACTCCGAAGTAATGAAAGGATTGTGCGATCGCGTGCAGGTATTTGCCCGGATCAGTCCCGTTCACAAATTGCAAATCGTTCAGGCACTCCAGCAAGCAGGAAAAATCGTGGCAATGACGGGAGATGGTGTTAATGATGCTCCAGCCCTCAAAGCAGCCGAGGTAGGCATCGCTATGGGTCATGCTGGAACCGATGCAGCTAGAGAGGTAGCAGATGTGGTCTTAGAAGATGACCGCCTCGAAACTATGATTATTGCGGTGAGTCAAGGACGAACTATCTATAACAACATTCGCAAATCTGTCCATTTCCTCTTATCTACTAACCTGAGCGAGATTATGGTGATGCTGTTGGCTAATGGAGTCGGACTGGGACAACCCCTTAATGCCATGCAATTGCTATGGCTCAATATGGTGACTGATATCTTTCCTGGTTTAGCATTAGCCCTCGAAGCACCAGAACCAAATGTACTCCAAGTACCGCCTCGTTCCCCTGAAACTCCTATTCTCAACTCCCAGGACTTCCAACGGATTGTTGTTGAGTCAAGTGTTTTGTCTGTAAGCACCATGGCAGCCTATGGTTATGGTATTGCTCGCTATGGTATTAGTCCCCATGCTAGTTCTATTGCCTTTATGAGCTTAGTGACAGGTCAGTTACTCCATGCCTTAAGCTGTCGTTCCACTAAACCCCTCAATAAGATTCAATTACCACCAAACCATTATTTAACCTCTGCCCTTGGAGGCTCTTTAACTCTACAACTGCTCTGCCTAGTTATTCCTGGCTTGAGAAATCTTATGAAGGTTACACCTCTCAATATGCTTGATGGTGTAGTAATTGGCAACAGTGCTTTACTGCCATTGTTATTTAATGAAGCGACTAAAAAGGGTAGTAGTTCGGAGTTAGTAGTTAGTAGTTAGCAGTTTCTGACTTCTTATCCATCTTTATTCGTTCTGTATTCTTTTTACACCCTGTCCTTTGGACTTTCTCTCTTTAACTCCGTACAGACAAGGCATGCCTTGTCTCTCCGAATTCTCAATTCCGAACTTACTTCAATACATGAGGAGAAGAACCATGAAACGAGATTTTATGTTTACCTCCGAATCGGTCACTGAGGGGCATCCCGATAAATTATGCGATCGCATTGCCGATGCCATCGTCGATCGGTTTCTCCGACACGACCCCTTTACGCGAGTGGTGACTGAATGTGCTGTGGCGACAGCGATTGTTTTTATTGCAGCACGGTTTGAATCGGATGCAACGATTGACTTTACTAAAATTGCCCGACAAGTAATTAAACAAGTAGGTTACGAAGAATCCTCTTTTAGTGCCAAGACTTGTAGCATTGTTACGAGCCTCAAAGAATTACCCCCTAGCGAATATCGTCACTTTGACGAACAAAAACTCTCTGATGCTGAAATAGAACAGATAACGGTCAAAAACCAGGCAACAGTCTTTGGCTTTGCTTGTAATCAAACCCCTGCTTTCATGCCTCTCCCGATTTGGTTGGCACATCAGCTAGCCAGAAGGCTCTCAGAGGTAAGACTACACAAGATTCTGCCTTATCTTACTCCCGATGGTAAAACTCAAGTCGGAGTGGAATACCGCGACCGCCAACCCGCTCGCATCCACAGCATTACCATTATTGCCAGTCAGTATCCCCTCGATCGTCCAGCCAGTCCAGACCTCAAACAACTGCAACAGGATCTTCGCGAAACGGTTATCGAACCAGTGTTTGAGAACGAAATTATCAAACCCGATCGGGATACGAGAATCTTTATTAACCCAGATGGTTCCTTCATTATCGGCGGTCCTGCTGCCCATTCTGGTCTAACTGGGAGAAAAAACGCGATCGATACCTACGGTGAATATTCACGACACAGTGGAGCTGCCCTTAGTGGTAAAGACCCCACCAGAATCGATCGAGTAGGAGCTTATGCTGCCCGTTATGCTGCCAAAAATGTAGTGGCAGCAGGCTTGGCAGATGAATGTGAAGTACAGCTTAGTTATTCTATTGGACTGGCACGACCAGTAAGTATTCAAGTCGAAACTTTTGGGACTAACAAAATCCCTGACGAAAAAATTAAAGCTTTATTAGAACAGCATTTTGATTTTCGACTCGCAGGAATCATTAAACAATTTAATCTGAGATTGTTGCCCACACTAATCAAAGGAGGATTTTATAAAAAGTTAGCAACTTATGGTCATGTCGGCAGAACGGAACTAGAGTTAGTACCCTGGGAAGAAACTAACAAAATTGCCATGTTCGCCAAAAGCCTGAAACTTTAATAATTAGGGAGTTTTTAATCGTCAAGGCGATCGCTATCTGCTTTTATCTACCTTAACTTATGTTAAACTCATAACGAGTATGATTTAGATTGTTGGTTGATTAAAATATGCAGATTAAAGAAATTCAAGTCGATCGAATTCGTCGCCCACTACCAAGACAAACCGACCGAGAAAAAGTCCAGTCACTAGCTCAATCTATTGCCCAAGAAGGCTTGCACGAGCCAATTGACGTACTGGAAGTAGAGGGCAAGTATTATGGTTTCTCTGGTTGTCATCGCTATGAAGCACATCAGCTACTAGGCAAAGAAACGATTAAGTGTCGCGTGCGTCGCGCCCCAGCTTCAGTATTAAAAGCTCACATTGCCTAACAGTTAACTATTTCTCAGAAGAGACGACCTCTGTTTTCTCGTCGGCTTCTGGGTCATCTGGTTCTGATGGTTTTCTATTTGTAGCTGGCTCAGTTACCTTTGTTTTAACTGTTTTGATAGGTTGTGCGGATTCAATTTCTAAAGGGAGAGGAGTAGCCTTGTTAAAAGTCAAACGCTCCTCTACACAATCAACGATGATTTTGTCCCCTGGAGTAAAAGTATTCTCTAGAATCTTAGTAGCAATAGGATTTTGTAATTCCCGTCGAATTGCTCGTTTGAGAGGACGCGCACCATAAGCAGGATCGTAACCTATATCCACAATCCGATCTTTGGCTGCGGGAGTAAGCTCAATCGTGATTTTCTGTTCGCTGAGTAGGCGTTGAATACCCTGAATTTGAATAGCAACAATCTCTTTGAGTTCTGCTTTTTTCAGACCGTGGAAAATAATCAGATCGTCAATGCGGTTGAGAAACTCAGGACGAAAATGACTCCTCAAAGCTTGAGTGACTCGATTCTGAATTTTGTCGTAATCTTGGTCTTCTCCCTTAACATTAAGGATGTGTTCGCTACCAATGTTGCTAGTCATGACAATAATCGCATTGCGAAAATCTACCATTCTGCCTTGAGAGTCGGTAATTCTGCCGTCATCTAGAACTTGAAGCAAGATATTAAAGACATCCTTGTGCGCTTTTTCTACTTCATCTAATAGCACCACAGAATAGGGACGACGACGCACTGCTTCGGTCAATTGTCCCCCTTCCTCAAAACCAATATACCCTGGAGGCGCGCCGACTAAACGGGATACCGCGTGTTTCTCCATGTATTCCGACATATCGATCCGTACCATGGCATCCTCACTATCAAAAAGGAAGGCAGCCAAAGCCTTAGCTAGTTCTGTTTTACCTACTCCAGTAGGGCCCATAAATAGGAACGAACCAATCGGACGGTTGGGGTCGTTCATACCCGCCCGCGCCATGCGGATCGCTGCGGACACTGCGGATACGGGTTCTTGTTGACCGATGACTCTTTGGTGCAGGTGTCCTTCTAGTTGTAGTAGTTTTTGTCTTTCCGATTCCAACAGGCGATTAATCGGTACTCCCGTAGAATTAGCAACAATTTCCGCAATATCCGACTCGGTTACTTGTTCCCTTAAGAGAGTTGTGCCTTTGGATTGAATGTCAATTAGCTTGGCTTCTTTAGCTTCTAAATTTCTTTGTAAAGGTTCTAATTTACTGTAGGTTAACTCGATCGCTTTTTCATGATCGTATTCTCTTTCTGCTTTATCTAACAATATACGGATCTTTTCTTCTTCTTCTTTAAGAGCATTAATTTCATCTAATAGACCCTTTTCTGAATGCCACTGTTCGGAAAGCCCGCTTTGTTTTCCTTTAAGGCTATCAATTTCTGCTTTAATTTTACCCAGTCTTTCTTTGGCTGCTTTATCGACAACGGTCATCCCAGGACGTTGGCTTTCGGTAGTAAGAGAAGCTTTTTCCATCTCTAGCTGCATGATGCGACGATCCATATCTTCTAATTCGCTGGGTTTGGAAGTAATTTCCATCTTCAGTTTGGCAGCAGCCTCGTCGATGAGATCGATCGCCTTATCGGGTAAAAAGCGATCGGTGATGTAGCGATTAGAAAGGGTAGCAGCAGCCACTAACGCTGAGTCGGTAATGGTGACTCCGTGGTGGACTTCGTAACGTTCTTTTAGTCCTCGCAAGATGGAAATAGTATCTTCCACGGTTGGTTGTTTGATATATACCTGTTGAAAACGTCTTTCTAATGCGGGATCTTTTTCAATATGCTTGCGATATTCATCCAGGGTAGTCGCCCCGATACAACGCAATTCGCCCCGCGCCAACATCGGTTTGAGTAAGTTACCTGCATCCATCGAGCCAGAGCCTTCTCTCGAACCAGCACCAACAACAGTATGAACTTCATCAATAAATAATACTATCTGTCCGCTAGACTCGGTTACTTCTTTTAACACCGCCCGCAACCGTTCTTCAAACTCTCCACGATATTTCGCCCCTGCAATTAGGCTACCCATATCTAAAGAAATCAACTGACGATCCTTGAGAGATTCGGGAACATCTCCATTAACAACACGTTGGGCTAGTCCTTCGGCGATCGCCGTTTTACCAACTCCAGGCTCTCCAATCAATACGGGGTTATTTTTCGACCGACGAGAAAGCACTTGAATCACCCGACGAATTTCTTCATCTCGACCAATTACGGGGTCTAGTTTGCCCGCTTTTGCCTCTTCTGTCAGATCTCGCCCATATTTTTCTAACGCCTGATACTGTTCTTCTTGGTTTTGTTTTGTTACTTTTTGTGAACCTCGAACCGCTTTGATTGCCTCTTCCAAATCTTGCGGATCGATCCCAAAACTACGGAGGGTCTTTTTACCAATGCGAGCATCTTCGGCAAACCCCATGAAGATATGCTCGATGGAAATAAAGTTATCATCCCAACTAATGCGACAAGCCTCGGCGCGGTCTAGCAAACGATCTAGGCTAGGCCCTAAATACAGTTGAGACGAGCCAATTCGAGGCTGACGCTTGGTAAACATCTCTAACTGCTGCTGGAAACGAATTCGATCGATGTTGGCTTTATCTAAAATAGTTTTTGCCAGTCCTTCTTGTTCCAAGGCTGCCAAAATCAAATGCTCTACCTCTAAGTTTTGATTCTGAAATAATTTGGCAACTTCTTGGGATTTAACGATCGCATCCCAGGCTTGTTCAGTAAACTTACTTTGATCGGTAGGCTGCATATTTTAGCTAGATAGGGTTAGATAATTTCGACAATTGATGATGCCCAGTATAGCAAGGCTTGAATTACTAAGATTCAAGACCAGAATTACCTTTTCTGAAGACTTGAATATAATAATATGCTTAATAATAATTCTAGTATCATCCACCAAATAAAAGCTATGTATCAGCAAACAACAGCTATCTCTGTTACTTCTCAACCAAGTCAAGAGCAGCTTGAGGATTTAAATGTCTTTAATTGGTCGATCTGGGAAAAAGAAATATCCGAATTTCCCTGGACTTATGACGAAGCGGAAACTTGTTATTTTTTAGCAGGGGATGTTATTGTCACCCCCGATGGTGGCGAGCCTGTAACAATGGGTAAAGGCGATTTAGTGACTTTTCCTGCGGGGATGTCCTGTACCTGGAAGATTAACCAAGCGGTGAAAAAGCATTATAAATTTGGTTAAGTCTGGGTCGATCGGGGAAAATAAGCGCGAAGCGATCGCCAGGGACGATCTAGCCTCAAACCCTTATGGGTTATTAGAAAAATCGCTGCACCGACGATTAATACGGATCGTTTCATTTGGTTCGACCGAGACAATATGCAACGATCGTAAAAGGTAAATTGGGTTTACGATGGTAGCCATTTTTCGATATTTTTTTAATGCTATTTATTGATGTAGAAACTGGCGAATACGCAATCGATCGGACTGGTTTAGAATCAACTCATTATTTACGCCAGAAAAATCCTCATGCTCGACTTTTCGGAATTTGCATTGGTTACAATGTGGCTGTTTCTTTTGGTGGTGTAATGGAGCGTAGAAATAAGTGATTTCAGGTGTGGTGACAGATGGATATGTAACTGTTCCTGTTACCTTTTGTTTGCCTAACCAACCGAGTTTAGATATTCAGTTTGTTATTGATACTGGTTTTACAGATTATCTCTGTCTGCCATCAGAAGCCATTGCCGTGCTAGGTTTACCATTTTTATACGATTTACCTGCAAATCTGGCTAATAATAGCAATGTAATTTTGCCAGTTCACGAAGCAACAATTATGTGGCATCGATCGCCAATAAAAGTCCGCGTTTTGGCTACGGAAAGACGACCTTTATTGGGAAAGGCTTTGCTAGAACGAAAATTTCTGGTAATCTACAAGCTTTAAATTGCCTTTAAATAATTTTCTTTTTCTTCTCGTCTATTCCAACGCACAAAACCGAGAGAAGTCTCCCAAGGAAAAATTGCATAGCCATAACTAGATTCTTTAACCACGGCTATTTGTTGCTGGATTTCGGCTAAAGGCTTTCGATCTTGCAAGCCACCAGCATAAATCCCAACCGCTACATCTACATATTTTGTAACTTCAGGTAAGAGCGAGTTGGCGATCGCCAGGAGGACATCTTGACTGGTGGGACGATATAATTGCATCACCAGTTCATCAATTAGTCCCGCTTCAATCCAGAAAAGCCAGTTTTGGGAATATTTTTTCAACGAAAATCCCAAAGGATTGGGAGACAAAGAAATAACTAGATCTGGATTGATGTTTCTAATCGCTGCTACCACTTTGCGGGTTAACTCTGTCATCGCCACAGAGCGATCGCCAAACTGAATTGGGATTCCCCAATGGTCGTCTATTTGAATACCGTAAAGATCCAAATACGATGCCGAAACTTCTCTGAATAAATCGACAAAATACTGTTGTACTTCTGGGTTGGCTGGATCTAGCCCAATACTGTTCGGTTAACAAAGTTATGTGTTGAGGGGAGCAGGGGGAGCAGGGGGAGCAGGGGAGGCAGAGGGAAGCAGGGGAGGCAGCAATACTGTTCGGTTAACAAAGTTATGTGTTGAGACAAGCAGGGGGAGCAGGGGGAGCAGGGGGAGAGGAAAATAAGACTTATCCGAACAGTATTGGGATCTAGCCACCAATGATTGTCGATTAATTTTTCGCCGTTATCGGTAGTTAAAATCCAATCAGGATGTTCTTGGGCTAATCTAGCGTTGGCAAAAGTCATCATGCCATGTTCGTACCAAGCATAAACCTTTAAACCTTGGCGTTTCCCCTCTTTAATTGCCTTTTTTAAAGGATTGGTAAAAGGAAGAGCGACCAAATAATTTCTCGGTGCATACTTACTAGAATAGGCTGTCCCGCCGTTATAGACATCAACATAAACTCGATTGTAGTTTAGGCGAGATAGCTGATAAAAAACATTATCCGTCAGGCTAGCGTAAGTTAAAAAAGCATTGCCGACATGAGTTAACCAAACGCCCTTAATTGATTCAGATTTTTGTGGTGCGCGATCGGGTGCAGTGGTTAAAAAAGTCAGAAAAACCAAAATAACCATCCCACTGGCAAATAATAAGATTAATCTTTTAAATCTTTTAATCTGTCTTATAGTAAACTCAAAAATCACTTTCGCTTCGCCTTCCAAGTACCACCATAACGATAGTGGGGATTATCTTGACTTACTTTATCCCAACACTCACGACATACCATAACCCAATCTCCATCTTCTTGGTATTGGATACGATAGCGAAGATCTACTAAATTATTACAGCGATCGCATGGTTTGTATTTTAATTTAGTCATAAGAAGATGGTCGTAATTAATCTTGGTAACAACTTGGCTTCGCATATGCGCCACGGGGTCAAAGGGCTAGAGGAAGTCGTCCTCATAAACGAGGCAAAAATGTTTCCATGATTGGCGCGAGCGCATCATTTGGGAATTGTCGCCTCAATCAATCTCCTAGGTTCAACGGATAGATTAACATTTGAAGCTTTTGTGCTCCGCAAACTTGTGCCTAAGCTTTGGAAAGGTGCAACTGTAGTTTGGGATAACTATAGTATCCATAAAGGAGAGGAGATTGAAAAGGCGATTGCCGCTGTTGGAGCTCAATTAATTGATCTCCCTCCTTATTCCCCAGATTTCAATCCAGCATGAAAACTTGTGGTCAAAAGTTAAAAATACTCTACGTTCCATTGGTGCTAGGACATATCAAGCTAAAGATAGTGCGATCGCACTCTGCTTCTGCTCAAGTATCTTTGAAAGACATTCGATCGGGGTTGGCTCATTCCTGTTATTC
>JASJEI010000547.1 GCA_030064795.1 Pleurocapsa sp. MO_226.B13
ACTAAATTCAGTATTGCCGTCGAATAACAAACTATCTGCTGTACTGGCAAAAAACGAACCACCAAGATTTAAACTAGCATTTGGTCCGAATATTATCCCGTTAGGATTTATCAGAAATAGATTAGCCGTAGCATTAGCACCAATTAAACCATCGATGTCGGAAATATTACTACCCGTTACTCGACTGAAGATATTGGCAATATCGGTAGCATTATTAAACAATGCCGAACCGTTTGTCGGCACAGAAAATTCATCAAAACTATGAAATAGATTATCACCAACGCGATCGCCCTGGTTAATGATAAAATCATTCCCATCCTGGTTAACAATTGTCGATGTTGTACCGTCTGGGGTGACTTGTGCTTTAGCAGTTAAGGCAAATAAGCAGCCAAGGGTAGCTAAAGGTAATGTGAAGAAGAAGGTAGAGATAAAAGCCCGTTGCATGACAATAGACTTATAAATAGTTATATCAAAACTATAAAGTTTTTTAGTTGATTCAATTAATAATTTCTTTTACAACTTACTTTCTCTGGGATTTTTTTATGGTCTAACTTTCTAGCCTTATTTCTCTTTTAGCGACATCGATTACTGCTTTGACTTCTGTAAGAAAATCCATTCCCAATAAGCCATCTGTAAAGCTACTGGCTGGTAAATCTAGTCCCACTACAGGATAATTTTCGCGCTTTATTCCTAAACAGTTAAACCAAGGTACGACTATTATCGGTACGGCGATCGCTCCATTAGCTGTGACCATCTTTTTTTTCGTTTTAGGTTGGTCTAAATTACAGCCGATACGTTGCCAGATTGGTATGGCTAAAACGGTGTAGCTTGCCCCTGTATCTATCAACAGCCTGACTAGTAACGGTGTATCTTTATTGCGTCCCACAGCAGCCCTTAACCACAGTACATTTTGCTCTCGTTGAAGGCGATAAATCTTCTTATTGCTCATAAAATAAAGGCTATGTCTTCAGGAACTTGACCCATATATTCAATTGCTAAGGGTTGCTCTGTTGTTGATTCTAAGGCTTGATATATATCTTCTTTATTAGCAGAATGAGCTAATACTTTGCCCTCAATTACTTGTAAATCTTCATCGGTTTTAGTGTAGGCAATCAATACCCACTCTCCATCATAATTGTGCTTGATTTCTGCAAAAGTCATAATCTCCGTCATTGCCGTTTCTCCCCAAATTGCAATTAACTTTACCTTCTATATTTATATTCTATTGATTAGTGCCTATTGCGATCGCCCTGGTTAATCATAAAATCATTCCCATCCTGGTTAACGATTGTCGATGTCGTTCCGTCTTCTACTACTTGTGCTTCCGCTCTTGAAGTAATTAAACAACTAAGAGTAGCAAGAGGTAAAGTTAAATATAAAAGCGAGCGCGCGATCGCCCAGCCTTGGAATTTTATAATCTTAGACATAATGAGTTTTGTTAGTAGTCAAATTGGCTTTAATACATTTGAATTAATCAAACTTTGAAAGACTTTATTGATTTTTCCCCCAGAATTGGGGGCTAGGGAGCAATTCAGAATTGGTGGTTAAGGGGAAATTCCGCTAGAGCAAGTATTGTGGTGATGTTGTCCAGAGCGTTGTATTGCTGTATCAGTTGTAGCGTAGGCTGTTAAAGTTACTTCACCTCGATCGTTAAACACCCACCCCATTGCAGGTACGGCTTTTTGTGTTGAGTTTTCTGGTGGAATATCACTCGCACCTAGTCTATTTTCTTCTCCCCGCCTCCCCCTCTCATCGTTCTCCAGTTTTCCCTTGGAAAAAGGTTCAATTAAATCAACTCTTACCCCATCGCTGTTCAGGGTTTCATTGGGGTTAGGAGGTAAACCACCTTTACCCGTAATAATAAATTCACTTCCTATCCCCTGTTCGCAAGGATTTTGGGATATCCGATCTGAGGCATCGCCGACAGATGCAGGGAGATTAATTAAGCCACTAGTAGGATCGTCAACAGTGCGGTTAATGATGGTTTCTCCTGATTGTCCGAATTCAGATGTGACAGTGAAATCGTTGAGTGAATTTGACTCAGCTTCTTCTGCTGAAATTTCTCGAAATTCAATCCCAAAAACTCCAGCAGCAGTAATATCAATTCTTCCACCATCACCTTGTTCTGCATTAGCAGTAATGTCACTACCATTAGTACCTGTAGGGGGAAAAGCAAAAAGCAAAAATTCTGTATTGGATAAGCCCTGGTTGATGTTGATATTGCCCCCATCAGCATCACCAAATGCAGTAGCAGAAACTAAACTTTCGTTTTCTATGCGCCAAGTATCAGATATTTCTAAGTTGATATTTGCGCCAATATCTCCTTCGCTTATTCCAGTTTCAGCGGTAATTAAACCTCGATTTTGAGACAGAGAATCAGCTTTGATACTGAGATTACCTGCTTGTCCTTCTGGACTGCTTACGGTTACTGATGCACCATCGGCGATAGTTAAATCTCTAGTTTCCACGTCTAAATCTCCAGCAGTGCCACCATTGGTGGCTTGAACGAATAAACCTCCTGTACCAGTAAGTTTTACAGAGTCAGTGGCGTTAATAGTCATAGTTCCTGCTTTCCCAGTACTAAAAGTAGCAGCAGATACCTCTGCTCCATCTTGAATAGTCAACTGCTCTGTAGAAATTGTTAAGTCGCCAGCAGAACCAAACCCTCTGGTTGCAGTAGACAAGTTACTGGGAAACTGACTATCTGAGGCAGTTCCACTTACTTCTACAAACTCAGAAGCATTGACCGTTAAATTTCCTCCAGATCCTTGACTGTTAGCTAGAGTCCCAGCAAATATTTGCGATCCACCAAGGACAATCAACTGACTAGTATTAATTTGTAGTTCTCCACCATCTCCAGACCCTCCAGTTTGAGTTAATAAACCGTTAACAGCCTGTGCTGTTGTGTCAAACAACTTCACGAACTCCGAGGCATTTATTGTCAATGAGCCTGCTTGACCTTCTCCAGTAGTAATGGCTCTTACCTGAGAGCCATTACTAATTGTAACTTGTCCAGTTTCTAGTGTTAAATTGCCTCCATCCCCCGATTTATCTTGAGTTTCAGCTGATATAACTCCTGCACTTACTGTTATGGAATCGGAGGCACGAATAAATAAGTCTCCTGCATCTCCAGCAGCACCAATAGTCGAACTGCCTATTATTCCACCATCACTAATGTTTAATCTCTCGGTTTCAATGGTTAAATCTCCACCATCCCTATCAGGTTCATCAATTACTGAAAGAGTTGCAGAGCTTATAGCACTATTTTCTCCATTAACTTCTACAAATTCAGAAGCACGTATAGTCAAATTGCCTGCATCTTTTTCGGTAGAGGTGTTAGAAAAATTAGCTGTTTCTGTAAGGGCAGAATTAGAAAGATTACTTTCTGTTGTTGTTCCTATGCCTGCACCATTATTAATACTTAGTTTCTTTGTTTCAATGGTTAAATCTCCCCCTTTTCCAGTTCCTGAATTGACTTGGGCAAATAAACCCCCTGGATTATTCAGTTTCACAGAATTGGAGGCACTAACAATCAAATCTCCTGCATCTCCTTCACCATTAGTAGATGCTGACACTATGGCATCATCGATAATCAATTGTTCTGCCATAATAGTTAAGTTTTGAGCATCTCCAGTACCGAAAGCCTGAGTGGATATTATTGCTCCATCTTCAACAACTAGCTTTCCGGTTTCAATCGTTAAACTTCCTCCCTCTCCAATTGCATCAGGATTGTCAAAACTAAGCAAACGTCCTGTTTCTGAAAGTATGCTGCTCGAAAACTCATCACCTTCTGCTGAAGTGCCGATTACTTCCACAGATTCTGAGGCTTTTACTATTAAATTTCCTGCATTGCCTTCACTAAAACCAAAAGTAGAAGAAGATATTTGTGCTCCATCCTTAACAACTAACTTACCTGTATCTATTGCTAAATCGCCTGCATCTGATGAACCAGAACCAAGGGTGGCGGTAAACAAACCGCTAGGACCTTGGTCTCCATCTGTTCCGATTACTTCTACTAATTGTGATGCAATGACTGTCAAAGTTCCCCCTTGTCCT
Organism: Pleurocapsa sp. MO_226.B13; assembly: GCA_030064795.1. The sequence goes on from JASJEI010000547.1 coordinate 4,057, forward strand.
TCCCCAAAAGTACCAGCTTGCACTTGCGAACCATCTTGAATAGTCAAGCGACCTGTTTCAATTAGCAAATTTCCTCCGCTTCCTGTCGCTTCTTGGTCAACAAAAGTACCCAGTACACTATTTTCGCCTTCATTAGATATACCGATGACTTCTACGAAATCTGAAGCGCGGATAGTTACATTACCTCCATTTCCCTGCCCTACAGTGTTAGCATCGAGTTCTGCACCATTAGTTAGAGAAACTGACTTTGCTTGAACATTAATATCACCACCTTTCCCAGTCCCAAAAGTATTACTGTTAATATTTGCCTCATTAGTCAAAGAGACAGCATTATTAGCCAAAATATTTATATTACCCGCATTACCTGAAGCAGAAGAAGAGTCTATCAGGTTGGTAACGGTAAAATTACTGCGAGAATCAATTGTGACAGAGCCACTATTTCCAGAAAATTCTCCCAACACATTAGTATCATTTGTCTGAATCGACCCCACTTCGATTATTCCACCTGATAAAGATGTATTTGGTTGATACTGATTTGTTAACAAGACAACTCCATCAGGAGAAATTATAGAAACATCGCCGATAGTAATATCCGCGCTGGTAACTTGAGAATTATCTATATTAGGTATTTCAGAAGACCCTAAAGGATCGGAAACATCAGAAAAAAATAATCCTTCACCTGTTATGTCAGTGTTCTCAAGTTCAGTATTATCTACTCCTGCTCTTATGTCCAGAGTAGGCTGAACGCTACCATCTATAGATATTAATGTTCCATCTGACAAAGTTATGTCTTCCGCAATAAAATCTGACGGATCAAAGCCGATAATTATTATACTGCCAGGAATTGTTACACTGCCTCCTGCAAGAATATGCAGGGAATTTCCCAAGTAATTATTAAAACTTACATCACCAAGAGAACGAATAATTGGATCGTTAGGACTAGATAAATTTCCTAAATTTCCATTTAACTGTTGGATTTTAAAATTCCCCCCACTCCAATAGTGGGCATCTCCACTGACAGCATTAGCACTGCGTAAAACTAAATCACCGCCAGAAAATAAACCACTATTAAGATGGTTTAAAGCAAAAATATCAACGCTTTGATTTCCCTGAACTAGCAATTGACCATTAGCAGCAGCAATAAAAGGATTGTTTACACTGTCTCTAATCTGAACTGTGTCAGTTGCTTGTAAGGTTAAGTCTCTTCCCGCCTGTAACTGTCCCTGTAAATCCAAATTGCCTCCAGAGAGAGTAAAATCTTGTTCTACAGCTAAATTTCCTTGATTAACAATATCTCCAGGATTATCGCGAAAATTTAAGCCAATGGGAATACTAACTTCTAACAATGGTGGTGCTTGAGGATTGCTAGCACTAAATTCCGCATCCCCTTCAAACAATAAACTATCCGCAGTACTGGCAAAAAACGAACCCCCCAGATCTAGTCTGGCATTTTCACCAAAGATTATTCCATTAGGATTAATCAGAAATAAATTAGCTGCGCCATTGGCACTAAGTAACCCGTCAATATTAGAAATATTACTACCCGTTACTCGACTAAAGATATTAGCAATA
>JASJEI010000548.1 GCA_030064795.1 Pleurocapsa sp. MO_226.B13
GGTAATATCACCCGTTTGATGCCGATGCGATGAGCAGCTAAAACTTTTTCTCTGACTCCTCCAATTGGTAAAACTTCTCCGCTGAGATTGATTTCTCCTGTCATTGCCGTGTCGTTACGGACTGGATTGTGCGTCAATAAAGAGGCGATCGCCGTAACCATAGTGACTCCAGCCGAAGGGCCATCTTTGGGAATTGCTCCTGCGGGAACGTGAACGTGCAGACCATTATTCTTAAAGACACTCAGGTTAATATTTAATGATTCTGCCTGCGACCAGACGTAGGAACGGGCAATTTCAGCCGATTCTTGCATCACTTCTCCCAGTTGACCAGTCAAGGTTAGGTCTTTTCCTCGGGGTAATAATACTGCTTCAATAAAGAGAATTTCTCCGCCTTGTAGAGTCCAGGCAAGACCCGTAGCAACACCTGGTTTACTTTCTCGACGTATTTGTTCTTTCAAAAATTGCCTTGCACCCAACATTTCTTCTAGTTGTTCGGGGTGAATTAGCTGAGGATTGCTTTCACCTTGGGCATAGCGCACGGCTACTTTACGACAAATAGTTCCTAGTTGCTGCTCTAGTTTTCTGACTCCTGCTTCGTGGGTATAGTATTCGATAATTAGTCTCAGGGTTGATTCGGGAAGTTGCACTGCATTATTTGGCAATCCAGCTTTAGAGATTTGTCTCGGTAGCAGATATTTTTGGGCAATATTGATTTTTTCCTGTGGTGAATAACCAGAGAGTTCGATAATTTCTAAACGATCTAACAACGGTGGGGGAACGTGAGACAGATTGTTTGCCGTACCAATAAACAGCACTTGCGAGAGGTCAAAATCTAAATCTAAATAAAGATCGCGGAAACTATGATTTTGTTGGGGATCGAGAATTTCTAATAACACCGAGGCAGGATCGCCACGATAGTCCATACCGACTTTATCTAGTTCGTCGAGCATAATTAAGGGATTTTTAACTTCTGCTCGATGTAAAGCCTGAATAATGCGACCAGGCATCGCGCCAATATAGGTGCGACGATGACCCCGCAATTCGGCTTCATCCCTCAAACCTCCCAAGCTAATGCGCTCGAATGGTCTACCTAAAGTACGGGCAATTGATTGACCCAAACTGGTTTTACCCACTCCTGGAGGGCCTGCAAAACAAATTACCGTACCCACAGTATAGGACTGAGGAATATTACTGTCTGGTGCTGACTGCTGTTGAGCTAGTTTTTTGAGCCTAAAGGTAGCCAGGTGTTCGACGATCCGTTCTTTGATTTTGTCTAAACCATAATGATCTTCATCTAAGATAGTTCTAGCATTATCGAGGTCGAGATTATCTTCTACCTGCTGTTGCCAAGGCATCTCTAACAACCAGTCTAGATAGGTGCGAATTACTCCCCCTTCTGCTGAAGCACTAGTTACTCTCTCTAGGCGGTCTAGTTCTCGTTTTGCCTGTTTCTCTACTTTTTCTGGCAAGTTGGCTGCTGCCATCCGCGATCGCAATTCGGCAACCTCCTGTCTTTCTGGGTCTTTTTCTCCTAACTCTTCCTGAATTTTCTTGAGTTGCTCGCGTAAGAAGAATTCTTTCTGCTGTTGGTCGATCTCTTTTTTTGTCTCTCCTAAAATTTCGCCTCTGAGCTTTTGTACCTCAATTTCTTTTTGTAAATCTGCCAGGATGCGACGCAAAAGTTGTTCTAAATCTTCTTCTTCTAAAAGTTCTTGGCTAGCTACGACATCTTGTTGGAGTAATACTGAGGTTTGATAGGCTAAATTGGCTGGTTCTTTGCTATTGATTAAAAGACTTAGTATTTCTTCGGGAAATCGGGGATTAATAGCTGCTCCTTCCGTCCAAAGTGATTTAATCGCTTGCGCTAAGGCTTCGATAGTTTGTTCGTCTGCACCCTTTGCCCAGGCATCTTTGACGGTAAGAGCAGGTAGTTTTTTAAACTGAACGGTGTATGCAGGATCGGTCTGCACTAATTTGACGATCTCGACTCGTTCTAAACCTTCAACAATTAATTGAATCAGACCTGTTGATAGGGGACTAATTTTATGAATAACTGCTAGAGTTGCTACGGAATAAATTTCCTCCAGGCTTTCAATTTCTGGAAGTCGAGATTTAGAAATTCGCTCGGACTCTGTTGCACCCGATTTTGATTTTGACCACTTTTCTAGGGTCTGGGGGCGAATTGCAGCTACAATCAACTGTTTATTTTCAGTTAGTGCAGCAGACTCTACAGCAGCCACAGAGCGAGGTTTCCCCGCCATTACTGGTAGTGTAGTCCCAGGTAATAAAGTCACATCCCGCAAGGGAAGTAGAAAGAGATTTTCTACTTTGTTGTGCCTGTTTAAAAATAAAGAAGTGGCATATGACATAGAACCTCCAGTTACTCATAAAGTCTTAGAAAATAAAGTCTCAAAAAACTAAGTGCTGTTTTGGCACTTGGTTGCCATAGGCTTTCTATAATTAAAATTAAACAAAAAACTTGAGTATATTGTGAGGTAGCTATATTTCTGATTCAGAGATAAAAATTGCGCTCCCAGTTGTCCTTAGCTATTGGTCATTGGTCATGAGTCATTAGTTGTTAGTTCTCCCTCTGCTCCCTCTGCTTAATCTCAAGTAATAACTCGTGCGTTCGCGATTGTGATTGTAAATCACCAGGGTCGCTCGTTAAATTAAGTGCTTAACAGCTTATAGCAATCTTGATAGAGTCACGAACATTGAAAAATAGTCAAGACAGTCCGCAGAAGTTATTTTCACAGTTACGAACTACCTTAAAATTAAATGGTCGAGCCTAATTTTTCGATAAAAATAGAGTTTGTCTTACAACAGATTAAAGAAAAATTTTGGGGTGACTACTTCGTCAACTCTCGTTTTAGAAAATGTTATAGTTTTATATTTAATCTTTATCGAGAGCAATTAAAGAGTAAAGATGAATTCATTCATTTAAGAACAATTTTTCAAAATTTTACCTTAGATTTATACGAAATTTTATACTATTCTAAAAGTATTAAACATAATTATCTTGAAGAAACTGTCTTGAAATATGGTCGAGAACTAAAACAGGCTTTTTCGCCAGAACATCTTAATGCAGTCCGATATTCGATCGCACATAAATCTTATTACCTAGAAAAAAATGCCAATTCGGCAAAAATATTTGCAATAATTATAGAGCTTTATGAACCATGGCGATCGCTTCAAACTAAATTAATTGAAACTAAATTGCTACTTCCAGAAGATAATAATGATTTCGAGCTGGAAATAAATCGTTTGCTTTTGTCTGAGATTAGTGAGATCGAAAAGAAAATATCTAATCTAGAGAAGAAAATTATCACTCGATTAAATAATTTGGGTTTTACCGAACTTAAAGTGTAAAACTAATAAATATTTTTTAAAGAAATAAAGCGATCGCCTCTGGACCAAAATGGAGTCAGAACCAATTCTTTTTGAACAAAAAATCGATGTCCCCGCGACGGCTAATCGTAAAGGGAAAAAAACCAAACTAGCAGTAAGATTTAGTAGGGTTAAGTTGCGAACTCCTTATCGCTTTGATAATCGTGAACCGTTCCAAGTCTATGTCGTCTATGCCACAGAAATCGATTGTCCCGAAGGGGAAACCCCTCTATCGTGGATGCTTCTGACGACAGAAGTGGTTGAAGATGTCAACATGGCTTCTACGATCTTGCGCTGGTACACTTACCGTTGGCGAGTTGAAGACTATCAGAAAATTTTGAAGTCTGGGTGTCAAAGCGAGCGATATCGATTGGCTGCGGTAGGCATGAAGACCTTACTGGGCTTTTTCAGTGTTATTGCCGTTGAATTGTTACAGGTTACTTATCTCCATCGAACCCAACCTGATGCAAAGAGCGATCGCCATTCTCAATTCAGATATTATGATTGTGGTGGGCAATGAATATCGGTTATAAAACTTCAGGTTCTTGTTATTTTTGGCCCACCCTACGAAGGCGCGATCGCTGAAGAAACTTTTGAAAATCAACAATTGTTAGCTGAGAACAAAATTAACGAATTACAGTGAATAAAATTCGTTTGTATATTCAAAAATCGATCTCATCCATATCTTCAGAAGAAATTAAAAATCAATTAATATTTTTGGGAGCATATATTTAAGCTTTAATTAAAGACCCAATACTGTTCTTCATTTTTGATGTAACCCCAACGATGAAGTGTTGCGCTTGCTTCTTTGACGAGCCAATTACCGAAACTTTGCACAAAAGTTATGACTTCTTCATTCGTTTGAGGATTAATCGCCAATTCTAAAGCAGAATACATTTGCTCGGCTTGTTTAGGATAATGTTTAGCAAAACTTTCGTAGCAAAGATATAAATCGCGAGTGTAACGCTGTTCATTTTGCATAACTAATTCCATACCCAATCTTAAAAAGCGTCGCATCAGCCAGTTTAGCCACAGCTTTTTCTCTTTCTCTGTCTCATTGGGATACTCAGACCAAAACTGTTCTAAGTGAAAGTGAATATATTTTGTTTGAAATGCAATGTCGTGGTTTAATTTGTAAGGAGCAATTTGAGAGCCTAAATCTTGACCGTAAATACAGGTCGCTTCAACTTTGATGATAAAGCTATATATATTATTTCTGTCTTTGATACTTTCAAAGGATTCTAATCCAACTTCTAAGCCAGTGATAAAAGGAAATCTTGCTTGCAGCTTTTCTTCTGAGTTTCTCATCCACGTTTGAACCTTAGCGCGATCGCCAACATCTGTGGACTCAAACTTACCTGGTTTGAGAACGGCAAAACTGTCAAGATCGGAAACGTTATCAATTGCTAGTCCTTTGGCTATTGAACCTCGAACGTAAATGCTGTGAATCTCATCAGTCCAGTTTGTTAAATAGATTTCTGGGACAGCTTCGGTAGCCGATAGCCAGTGGTTTTGATTATTTTGAATGTTGGAACGATTAACCAAGTAACCCCGATCGTCAATCTGCAAATAGTTACCGATCCGTTTGATTTTCACTCTTCGACACCTGACTAGATGAGTTCTAATTAGAATATCCTAATTATAGGCGATTGATTGATGCTCCTTTAATAACCGTGTGTGCTTCCCACTCTGGCAAAGTATGAGTATAGATTTCTGACTGGTGGGCAATGAGGAGGCGAAATTCTCATTGACTGGTGTTATTGTTTGCTCACCCTACGAAGACGCGATCGCTTTCTGGTTAAGCCAATCGTTCGGTTAAGCAAGAGTAATCAGTAGTTACGGGTTACTCTGCTGTCTCTGGAATGCTAACGGTTATAGTGTCAACAGTTTCCGATTCTAAATCATCAGGAATTCTAAAATCAAGCGCTCGCCTTAAATTATTTTCCTGATATTGAATAGTAAATAAACCTTGACAAATATCAGTACCTTGCGGTAATTTTAGGGCTTGCTTTCCTGTAACAATACATCGATTTTGATGGCAGAGATCGCTTTTAAAAGTAACTTTTGTTACCTGATGCTCTTCCCATTTGTATAAGTTGGTATCAAACAAGATTGGAAAGTAGGTCGGGATAATTAAACTCAACTATGTTTACTTTTGTCAAGTAGATTTAATCCTTTGATTGATATTAAGTTGAAGCGAATTTACATTTTGTTACATACTTCAGGTTATTTATGT
>JASJEI010000549.1 GCA_030064795.1 Pleurocapsa sp. MO_226.B13
AAAAGCGAACTTTTATGGCTCGAATGGACAAATATCCTGCTGTAGTGCAACAACTGGTAAGTGCAGCTATTAACCAAGGGATGGGCAAAGAAACGGAAGTGATCGCAGTGGCGGATGGCGGCAATGGGTTACGAGAGGCTCTTGAACGAGGTTTTCCTAAGCTTAAATTTATTCTCGATCGCATTCATCTCAAACAACATATTTATCAAACTGCTGATGCTCTTGGCTTAACTGGTATACATCGTCATATTTGGACTAGCCACCTTCTGAGCTTAATTGACCGAGGGAAGGTTAACAAAGCGATTAAATTCATTAATCGTCATTTTCAGAACAGTCCAGCACTGAACAAATTAGACAATTTATCTAAATACTTACAACGGTTTGCAGACGCTTGCCATTATGAGCTTTATAAAATCCAAGGATTACCAATAGGTTCAGGAGAAGTTGAAAGTGCCCATCGCTATATTCCTCAAAAGCGGTTAAAAATTCCAGGAGCGACATGGCATCCTGATGTAATCAATCCCATGTTAGCTTTACGAGTTATCCGAGCCAATGAATGGTGGTCAGACTTTTGGACTCATCTCATCGAGAAAAAGTTGGCTTAATTTTGCCTCTAAGTGAGCTGAGGGGATTGAATCTGACAAAGTTTGGTTTCTGCTCTTTAATCAATCGTAAATTTCAAGGAATTCACCGAAATGTCCGATTTTTGTGCTGTCTTAAAAATCAATCATTGAGAGAGAGCCTATTTACTTTTTTAGTTCTCATTTTGTAAGCGATCGCCTGTTTGGCATTACCAACTGTTTTTGAGCGCACCCGAAGTAATTCGCCTTATGATACTGAAGCCCGCTATGGTAGTAAAAGACATACAACTTGGTTAGGTTACAAAGTTCATCTCACCGAAACTTGTGAGAACAATCGAGTTCATTTAATTACCAACGTCCAAACTACACAAGCACACTATAGCGATGTAGACCAAACCGAATCGATTCATATTTCTCTGGCTGAGAAAGAATTATTACCATCTCAACACTTGGTTGATGCTGGTTATGTGGATGGTACTTTATTAATTGAAAGTAAGCATCAACATGATATCGAACTGATTGGGCCAGTTCGTGAAAATGTAAGTTGGCAGTCCAAAAATCCTGAAGCTTACGATTTGAGTCGTTTCAAAATCAATTGGAAGACCAAACAAGCTACTTGTCCTCAAGGAGTTAAGAGTAACAAAAAGTGGAGTATTCACCCAGACCAATGGAACAATACTGTCGTCACAATTAAGTTTCCTAGAGCTGCTTGTCGAGAGTGTCAGTTCCGCCATTTATGCACTCGCTCTAAAAAAGAGCCTAGAGAAATCCACATTAGACCTAAAGATGAGCATTTGGCTATTGTTAAAAGACGCAAACAACAAAAAACTAAAACATGGTCAAAAAAATATAATCAGCGTGCTGGAGTTGAAGGCACTATTTCTCAAGGCGTTCGTGCTTTTGGTTTGCGTCAATGTCGTTATATAGGTTTGGACAAAGTTCATTTACAACATATCCTAACGGCAACTGCAATGAATGCGATTCGTCTGTTTGCGTGGTTTGAAGGCGTACCATTAGCTAAAACTCGTGTTTCTTCTTTTGCCAAGTTAGCCCCTGATTAGTCCGAGTTTATTTCGCGAATAACATACGCGAATACCTTTCTTTTGTTAAGTTCGCGACTCAGTGTCAGTTGCTACTCAGACCCCATTAGCTAGAACCAAATCTACTTTAAATTCAGGTATATTGTATTTCTTAGCTGCATAAGTGCTAACTTCTCCACAAGCCACAAGTGCGCGAATATAACCATTGAAAAATTCTCGTTCTGGTTTTCCGCCAAAAATTGCCAAATCGATATCCGAACATAATTCTAGAGGAAGGTCTATATCGTATTTAATATCTTGTGGATATATCATTGAACCAAACAAAATTACCTTCTCTACGTCAAATTCTTCTCTTAAAATTTTGGCGCAGAGGTTAGCTGTAACCATCGCTCGATCTTGAATTTCTAATTGTTCTGATGTGACTTGTTTGGGAGTATAAACTATTCTAATTTTTGAATTCATGTTTACGCCTGACTAACTCTCCAGATTTATTTTAATTCTTTCTTGAACGATATTTGCGACCAGCTTTTTTTCGAGCCTTTAAACGTTCGCGCTCTTGTTTTTGGGCTGCTATACGATTGGCTTTTTCTCGCTTTGGGTCGTGTTTATAGATTCCTGCACGGTCTAAATACTTTTCACGAGTAAGCTGGTTAATCATCTGCTTACACGCTATAGTGTTCCAGCATTTATCAATCTCTAGATCGGCGATCGCCTCTAGAGGTTGAAAATATTTACTGTTTCCTGTCACGCGAGCGAGTATCTGCGCTACTAAGCGACAGACGCTTTCAGGTTGATGTACTACCTGAAATTCTGATACTCGCACGACAATCCAACCCCGTTCGGTAAAAAATTTATTTCGCCACAGATCTTTGCGTTGGTCATAGCAGTGGTGGGGAGTTTTATATTTACCTTCATAGGGTTCATCTACCTCTAAATCAATTGCCACTCCCATAGTGGGTTCGACAATAGTAAAGTCTGTCGTGTAGCCGAAGTTACTGTTTTCAAGAGAAAAATAATCCTCTGTAATCTGGCAATCAGCAAAATATAATCGTAAAAAATTAAGTAAAAAAGCCTCGCTTACTCCTTTTGGTGCATCCTGTGAAGCTACTCCTCTTTCTACCTGTAATGATAAACTAGATTTTTTAGCTGCTCGACGTGACTTTTGATAAGGAGATTTTCGTTGGAGATTGGCAAAATAATTAGTCCGAATCTGCGCTTTTAACTGCTGGTTAAAATCAAGATTAATTCGCTGATTATCGCGCCAGTACAATTGTTGACTGCGCTTACGATCTACCCTGTTAGCTTTATCTAATTCCTTGAAAAATTCGCGCATAAGTAAGTGGGCTATAAGAGCAATTAAAAAGGATGAGCCCCACAATATCCCGTCAATTTGCTGCTGTCTAATTACTTGAGCCAGAAAAATTACTCCTAAACTGGTAAAAATCATCCCTGCAATAATTGCTTCCCAATACAGTAATTTGCCAAACAATAAGCGATCGAAACGAACAGATGATGGCGGTTGATACTGGTATTGATCTTGGTTGGCTTTTTTGTATTTGATTACAGGTTGGGGGCGAATATCTGTCAAATGCTGCTTAATCTCATCGGGAAGCAGCACGATAGGATAGGTTGGTATTCTTCTGACCATGACCATCACTCATATTTACGCTTGTCGGGTGCATCGACAAATAGAACGCAGAATCCTTCAGTTACCTTACGTGAGCCAAAATTAAGCTTTAAGCCCATATTTTTAGCATCCTCGCGACAAGATTTACCCAAATACCCTTGATTCCACTCCGTCAGTTTCTTGGCGTATTTTCCCTCTTCACTTTCAGCCCAGGTCAAGGCACTATACTGTTCGGGAGTTAATTTACCACTGCCAATTAGCGATCGCATTACTAAGCGGTGATATTGCAGCGTTCCTACTACTCCTACACCAATAGAAACAAATACCCCCAGCATTGCAGGAGCAATAGTACGAGCTAGCGCGCCCATTGTGCCGTAAAACTGCTCCTGGCGCGTATGCTGCACCAGTTCAGTTACCGCCTGGGCTACTTGAGCTTGCTGTTCGGCTAAGGCAGCTTCAAACCGTTTTTTGGTAGCAGATTGGCTATCGCCAAAATAGGTAGTAAACAAAACTTCAATTGATTCAGAGAACTCAAGCAAAGTCTGTTCGACCAGTAACGGAGAATTAGTCAAAAGAAGTTCTAGTTCTCCCATAGCCAACATTAACAAGAACACGGGGTCATTAGGTCTGATGCCACAGCGCATCATTAAATTGAGAACCTTAGAGACAAATATCTGGTCTTTGCCCAATAAAACCTGATCTAACAAAGAAAGATTTTCCGCATAGCCTGGGGGAAGTTCAATGTCCTCTTCTGGTTCGGGTTCTTTTCCTAGAGGAATATCTTCAGGTTCGTCCCAGTTTTGTTCTTCTTCATATTCTTCTTCGTAGTTCATTCTCTATTTCTTTTTAGCCTGGGTACAAAGTTCTGTTGCTCCAATGCTCTTTAAGACATCAGCGTATCTTTCAGAGGATTTGTTGAGAAATTCGGCTACTGACTGACGGCCAATCATGCCCAAATCGTTACTGGGATCGTCTTTAGCGGTGCTGAAGCGAGTTCCCATATCGTTAATGCGATCAAAACAGCCCCAATCTAATTCGGGCAAAGAAAAGGTAGCCACCTTGTGCATCTCCAAAGCATCTTTGAGCTTTTTGTATTTTGTTTTTAACGTCTCGATATCTGATTCATACTTTTCGTTGTAGCAAAAGATCTGGGTCATGCCCTGGTCATTTTTGTACTTTTCTAGAGAGTCTAAAAACAAATCTACGCTGAGTTTGTCACCCGAACAAACAAAGATTTTAATAAATTTAATTTTGTTAGTTAAGGCGAGCTTAAGCAACCCGTTATCTTCAATCCAGCTATCTAGTAGATGCTTGACGTTTGAAGGCAGATTAACTACTACATTTTCTTTAAGAGCTTCTTCAAAAATTACGTTGACCTTAGAGCGATCGCGTTTCTTGTCTGTAAAGCGAATTAAACGACTTAAATCTGCTGTTTGCTCTGGCTTATTTTCTCCTTCTGCTACGATGTCAGATTTTTTATAGTTTTCAGGATCGTAAACTACTCCTACATCAAGCTTGGTTAAATCCAAATCGTAAACTTTATAAGACTTTTTTGCCTCGATTAAATATTCTAATAAAAGTTTAGTAGTCGTAGACTTTCCTACACCACCAGACTCGCCATCAATAACAAGTAACATAATATTTTCTCCACAAAATTAAATTTAATTACCAAAAAAAGCTGTCAGCTCTTAGCTATCAGCTCTTAGCTTTTAATTAACTACCTGCGTAGTGACTGAGAGCTTTTAAGCTATTGGGTAATTGCGCCCCCACCAAACAATGAAGGCGTGGTCTTCAATCAGGAGGGGTCTAAAGCCCTTTCTGATTGGCTGATAGCTGATAGCTGATAGCTAGGGCGAAGCCCTTTACTATTTTTAAAGTGCGTCATTTTGATATGGATCTGGCTCGTCGTCATCCTCGTCTTCTTCATCGGCAAAGGATTGAACGCCAGGATGATTAGGGCTAGATACAGGCAACACCGAATCCCCTTTACCAAAATTAAACTCTCCTTGATAGAGGCTTTTGAAGTAGGCTAAACGATGTTCTAACTGACAGATAGCTCGATATACCAAACGGCTTTGCGACTGGTTGAGATGTTCGCAGTTTTGGTAGAGAAGATCGGGCAAAAGATAAGCAGTAGCAGCTTCTACTACTAGCTCTTTTTTTCCCGAGCCAATTTGATCTAGATGTTGAAAGAGTATTCCTTGAGTCGTAGTGCGATCGCAACTCCAGCTAGCACGAAAATAAATTGAGTCGTCTTTTGATTTTGATTTAGGCATAAACTTCCTCCTTGTTGATAGTTAACTTATCTAGCCCAAAGTCTTGATATCCAGGTTGGGGAGTGCAAAGATAATGTAGAAAAGCCCAAC
>JASJEI010000550.1 GCA_030064795.1 Pleurocapsa sp. MO_226.B13
GGTAAACGTCATCCCACCTTGGGCTGTAATGTTACTGTCGGCGCGGGAGCGAAAATTCTTGGCAATATTAAGATCGGCAGTCACGTCCGTGTTGGTGCTGTTACCGTAGTCCTAAAAGACATACCGCACAACTCTACAGTAGTCGGCATCCCTGGTCGAATTATTTCGAGCGCGAGATAGATCATACCTCGATTGTAATTAATACCATTTTGTCGGCTCTGGGCAAACTTCCCTCTACAGGGGATATACATTGACCATTTTGTCAGGTTGACGAGCGACCCCGCGTCGGACTAGGACGCAAGAGAACGCGTTCGTCGTGACATTGCCCGTGTGTATTAAAGCAATTATCATCCAGATACAAGTTTTCAGATGACACAAATGCGACCAGTCCTTTGATTGACCATCCATTGATTCAAGGCATTGTAAAGACGGGAGTTGTTTTGGTGCGTGACCGAAAGTAAGGCGCATAGTTCGCCGCAACTAATCCTTTAGGGCGTTCCCTTGCTGAGGAAACCGAGCGCGGGTTCGTTTATCCCTTTATACCCGAAGGGTGCGAATGGGGGCACCGCTTTTTCACAGCATTCTGAAATAGTGAAGTGGTATCTAATCTCAGGATGCTGACTCCCCTTTACCTTTGTCAACTCCTTGACTCTTTTATTCTCGCAACTTCTAGACTTTTCTTTCGCTCTTTTGTCAGTCAATCAGGTAGTCTACCAAACTATCAACGAATTTTTGACAGTAGGAATTTACTCATTACTGCATAGGTAAATTTTGAGGGCAACTATCAAAAAACAGTTAAGACATCAATCGATTTAATCTTAGTTATTTTGCTGATTTTCAGGAGTAGACAATTATTATGAGTTTAGTCAATAATTTCTCTTTAACATCAAATAAGGAACTCAAAGTTAAGCCAGAGGTAGCTCCTGTGGCACGGGAGTGCCAACTCAATTTAGAACTAGTCAATAAAGATTTAAGTAATGCTAGTGCGAGCGAGACGATCGAATGGGCAGTTGACACCTTTGGCGATCGCTTAGTAATGAGTACCAGTTTCGGAATTCAATCTGCGGTTATGTTGCATCTGGTCACTCGCATTGTTCCTGACATTCCCGTTATCTGGATCGATACAGGTTATTTACCTCAAGAAACCTATCAATTTGCCGAAGAACTAACCGAAAAACTGCGATTAAATCTGAAAATTTATCAATCTTCTCTTTCCCCCGCCCGAATGGAAGCAAAATACGGCAAACTTTGGGAACAAGATAATGTTGATGCTTTAAATCTTTACGATCGCCTCCGTAAAGTAGAACCAATGAAAAGAGCATTACAGGAACTCAACGCCACAGCTTGGCTAGCAGGTTTGCGTAGGGCGCAGACTGATTATCGCCAAACTATACCTCGGATTAGCAAACAGCAACAGCAATACAAGATTCTACCAATTTTCCACTGGAACTCTAGAGATATCTATCAATACCTTCAAGAATACGATCTTCCCTATCATCCTTGGTTTGATTTGGGATACGTCACCGTTGGCGACTGGCATTCTAGCCGTCCCCTCACAGCTAACGATAGCCATGAAAGAAATACCCGTTTTCGCGGACTCAAACAAGAGTGCGGTCTACATTTGCCCAATACTGAGATTGCCATATCTTCGGTTGCTTAAAAGCCAAAAGAAAGACAAAAAACTGAAAAGCTTAACTTTTTGATTCGTGTTTAGTCAGCTAAATAATAGCCAAAAACTCCGAACTTTAGTTTACAGAGCGATCGAATTGCTTCGACCTCTTTCTCCTCCATGATTCCCTTCCTCAACTACTAACAACTAACCATAAGGCGCTGCACTAACGTTCGAGCTAGCAAACGATCGAGCGGGTAAAAATTCCAAAGCAGTGCAACGCCCTAGCCACTAACAACGATCCCTTTCAAGCCTGGTAAATGTCAACTGTAATATATTGAGTGAAAATTATGGTCATCAACGCTAAACCAAAAAACCGCAAACCTTCAAGAGTTGAAACAATCAAAGAGAACAGTAACTACCTGCGAGAACCCCTCGCCACCGAACTACTAGAAGATACCACTCACTTTAGCGAATCAGCAATTCAAGTCCTGAAGTTTCATGGCTCTTACCAACAAGATAACCGCGATAACCGAGTCAAAGGACAGGAAAAAGACTATCAAATGATGTTGCGGACTCGTTCTCCTGGGGGATTTATTCCACCGCAACTATATTTAGCTCTAGATCGACTATCAGAAGAATATGGCAATCAAACCCTAAGGGCAACTACTCGTCAAGCATTTCAAATGCACGGCATCCTCAAGAAAGACCTCAAAACCGTCATTTCGACCATCGCACGGAATCTGGGTTCTACTTTAGGTGCTTGTGGAGATTTAAATCGTAATGTAATGGCTCCTCCTGCTCCTTATAAAAATCGTCCAGAATATCAGTATGCCTGGGAGTATGCTAATAAAATTGTCGATTTACTCACACCCCAAACAGGTGCTTACTACGAGATTTGGTTAGACGGAGAGAAAATAGTGACTGGGGAAGAAGCCCCAGAAGTTAAAGCAGCACGTCAAAGACAGAATTATGGAACGCTGATTGAAAATACCGAAGAACCCATTTACGGTACTCATTATCTACCCAAGAAGTTTAAATGTTGCGTCACCGTCCCAGAAGATAATTCCATTGATGTTTATACCCACGATATTAGTTTTGTGGTCATGACTAACGAAGCGGGAGAATTAGAAGGATTTAATATCTTGGCTGGTGGCGGAATGGGACGCACCCATAATAAAGAAGAAACCTTTGCAAGGATGAGCGATCGCATTGGTTATGTCGAAAAGGAAGATGTCTACGATCTAATTAAAGCTATTGTTGCCACTCAAAGAGATTATGGCGATCGCGTCAATCGCCGTCACGCTAGGATGAAATACCTCATTAATGATTGGGGTGTGGAGAAGTTTAAAGCCAAAGTAGAATCTTATTTTGGTAAAGCGATCGCCCCTTATAAACCCTTACCAGAGTGGAAATATCAAGACTTTCTGGGTTGGCACGAACAAGGCGATGGCAAACTTTTCTTTGGACTTTCTGTAGAAAATGGTCGGATTAAGGACGAAGGAGACTTTCAACTTAAAACCGCCCTGCGAGAAATAGTCCAGCAGTTTAACGTACCCATGCGTTTAACCCCCAACCACAACATCATCTTCTACGAAGTCGAACCATCACAAAAACAAGCCATTCAACAAATTCTGCAACAAAAAGGCGTTGTCACTCAACCAGAAGCACTCGATCCCTTATTACGTTATTCTATGGCTTGTCCTGCCTTACCCCTATGTGGTTTAGCTGTTACCGAATCAGAAAGAATTTTACCCAGTATTCTCGATCGCATTCGCGCCTTGTTAAATAAATTAGACATGGCAGATGAAAAGCTGGTAATTCGCATGACTGGTTGTCCTAATGGCTGTGCCAGACCCTACATGGCAGAATTGGGTTTAGTGGGTAGTGCGCCAGGAACTTATCAAGTGTGGTTGGGAGGTACGCCAAACCAGACAAAATTAGCTCGTCCTTACGTTCAGAAATTACCGATTGAAGACTTAGAAGCTTTCTTAGAGCCGCTTTTCCTCTTTTTCAAACGCGATCGCTTACCCCAAGAAAGTTTTGGAGAATTCTGCGATCGTGTCGGTTTTGAAGCTTTGAGAAATACTCAGGAAAAGGAATAGTATTCTCTCAATAACGATTTCCATCTTGACGGTGATGCTTTTGAATTTTTGAATTCGCATCAGTTTAGAACCTAACAGTTTTTATTCAAATTCCACCAGCTGAATTCACTCGTTCAGAAATTGCCGAAATCTTAGTTACAGCCATGAGTCAAGCAAAGTAATTCCCACTTTAGTTCTGGGTTTTAATTGGGGTTTAATCCCCCATCATTAACCTGATAACCCTTAGGGCTGGCGTGGAATAAGCTGAGGTTTTCTCAGCATTTCCACCCGCTAATAACTGGTTGATGTGCTGTTTAGTAGTCAGCGATCGCCGGTTCTTCATTTTACCAAAAGTGTGTAAGAGCCTAAAAACTATGACAGTTGCAGATATGCGTAAAAACAAAGAGCTTTCAAGTGTCTCAGAGATATTTAAACTTCTAACTTTTCTTCGATCTCTGCCTCTGATGCTCTAAATCCTACTAATACCGCCTGGTTATCTCTAACAAACAAGGGACGCTTGAGTAACATCGCATCATTAGCAAAAGCCTTAATCCATTGTTCGTCCGTCCAGGTTTTCTTCTCTTCCCCAATAGCACGATAAGATTTACCCGAAGTATTGCGCATTGGTTTGTTACCCAGAGTTTTCACCCAATTGGCGATCGTCTCCTCATCAGGAGGATTATCTTTGGTATTGATAAACTCATAATCAACATTATTTTCTTGCAGCCATTTAATTGCTTTTTTGCAAGTTCCACAGTTTGGTATTCCGTATACTTTAATCGTCATAATCGATCTTTTTTGAGCGGGTTAAAAATTAACTCTAATGTTTTGTGCTGCTAATTCCACAGTCTTACTGATTCTTTTTGCCCTAGTTGGCGATCGCTTGGCATTTTTAATCCATTCTAAAATACCTCTTTTTACCGAAGGCGGAAAGGTGGTGAAATACTTTTCTGCTGGAGGATTTTGACATAGTGCCTGTTTTAAGTCTTCTGGGATGACTAAAGCTTCGACATCATCGAGAAAATGCCAAGATCCATCTGCTTGGGCTCGTTCGATTTTGGCTATCCCCGCAGGTTGGAGGCGGTTTTGTTCGAGAAGTTTTGCCACCCGCTCTTTATTAGCTTTTGACCAATTACTGCCCTTTTTTCTAGGAGATAGATAAAGCATAGTACGGCGAGCGTCTAATTTACGGCCGACGCTATCGATCCAACCAAAACAAAGAGCCTCTTCGACTATATCGTTGTAGCCTAAATAAGACATTCCGCTATTTTTTTTAGAGGTAATCAGCCAAATTCCTTCAGTCTGGGTATGATTATCCTTGAGCCAGTGATGCCATTCCTCGCGTGTTTTGGCAGTAAATTGTTTTCTTTTATCCATCGTTCGTCTTCAACCTTTCACTATTAATAGCAGATCTGAGGCGATCGCATTATTCATCGCGATGTAATTTATTGCCTATTAATGTTGATAAATAAAAAGCTACGATCTGCAACCGCTTTTTTCCTCTCAATCTACATTCAATAGCTACACACATGAAACACAAAAAAAACATAAGTTCAGAAGCTTTTGCAGCAAATCCAGAAATTTTGGCTATTTACGATCCAGTTCTACAACAACAAGCGTATTAATTACAAAGCTCACAGAGGAAGGTATTTTCAAGAGAAAATATAATCAATTTATTGATTTTTGTTGAAATGAAATTAAAAGATGCCAGCGATCGCGAATTGATAAGTTGCTTGAGAGCTTCAGACTCCCAAGCAATGGAGGGAGAAATGCCAGTTGTTTAGCAGAGTTTTCGCGCTTGACCTCTGTTTAGAAGAAAATGGTCAAGCACCTATGAAGCGTTGCAAGATACTCGTCCTCAGAGAAATAAACTGATGACAAGGTATGTC
>JASJEI010000551.1 GCA_030064795.1 Pleurocapsa sp. MO_226.B13
AACAAGTTTATTCCCCAACGGGAGTCACAAGCGGAAAAAAGTTAGCGGATAAATTCCGCTAACCTAAAAGCTTTTAAAATCCCCTTTTCCCTAGACTATAATTGACACTATTATTTCTTGATTTTTGAAGAAACCAATTAGTATAATTGAAAAATTTTCGGCGTAGTTCAAAGTAGGGTTACAGTTTTGGAAAAACAACCTAATAGTTTTGTTTATTAATAATCGTAATGCCCGCGCAATTATTAGTTAATGCTACGGGAGAATTGAGCGACAACACTCATTTTGAAACTAGTTGATGCCATTTTAGTGACTTCTAAGATCCTTAATAATTGTTAATCTACCCATACTTTTGTGAGTCATATCTTAAATCAGCAACGCCTATTTTTGAACCAAATACTCTGGCCACTTCAGACGCACGATGTCTTTTTTCTGGGGGTTTTCAGAGCCACCTATCTCCTCATTTGCTAGATAAATTCCCTCTGGTGAGGGCACAGCAGAAGCGATTGATGAAAGCAATGAACCCTCATAAATTGCGGCGTAAAGAGGCTTGCTGCCGTCTGGACTAACAACCAGGACTCCAGTTCTTGTAGGCTGGGGCAATAGACCAGTTGGCAATCGCATTAGGAGCGGCTTAATCCAAGCATTAGCGTGAACCCAAGTCAGTATGGGAGTTCTTTCAAGAAAAAGAGCTAGCCAGATGCGTCCCTCAGAATCTCGATCCATGCCATCGTCCATGCCTGTGATTCCATCTAGCACTACCTCTGCACTTCCTGCTTTCGAACCACGTAGATAAAACCGTGTCAAGCGGAAAAGAGATGTCTGGGTAACGAGAACGGACTCCTCTCGCGGTTGGTCAGGATGTAGGTCGTAAAGTACACCGTTGATAAAGTGAAATCCCTCGGCAATTAGGCGAGTAGTTTTAGTGCCGAGATCGTAGCGCCAGAGGCGTCCGTTGGGAGAAAGGGCGATCGCTTCGTCTATTGCATCGTCTGGTGTTGCATTCTCGTAAGCGAAAGGCTCTGAAAAATAGATACGTCGCCCGTCTTCTGTAACTTCTAGATTGTCACAAACCGCTAGTGGACGACTAGTCCAACCGCTGCCATCACTTTGCAATTCAGGCGCATTAGGATCGCTGTCAGCATATATTACTGGATTATCTGGATCGATCTCAGTATCTGGTACTTCAAGCACTATAGGCTCAATTTTACGAGTATCGAGCGTCAGACGGTAAAGTCCTGCAACCTCGCCTGGGGGATATTCTGCACCATAGGAATTGGAAGCACAGAAATAGACCGAATTGGAGTCGGATGGATCGCGATCTATACCAAAAGCCATTAACGGAACATCGACAAAAGGTTTGGCATCGTGACTCGATAAATTAACCTGCCAAATTCTGCCATCGGTTGCTGCAATCAAAGCTTTGGTGTCGTTGTCGATAAAGATAGCGTCATCATAAGAGGGCAGATTGGACTGAAAATTTTCTAAATTCAAAGCAAACTCCGCTGAGCGGTCAACCTCCTGAATCGCTTCTGCAGTAGACGAATCAAAAACAATCGACTTGGCAATCTGGATTTCTGGTCTAGGTGCTTCTAAGAACCACCACAAACTAAATAGTAGTGCTAAACTAGCGATAATCCCGATACTGAAGAAAGTCTTTTTATTCATGAGGGAAAACGTTCCTTTTCTTCATGAGAGGTAACCCGCCAATATTATATAGCAATCCGATCTTAGCCAGACAAAGAATTTTCTTTTCATCTTTTGTCAGTCAACCAGAGTCTTGAATATTGGTAACAGGATTTAGCAAAGTTTTCATAATGCATTCGATTGCTCAAAGCAATTACTAAAATCGATCTTGAAAGTAGGTAAAATCTGGTGTCTAGTGAACTTGCAATAAAAATATAATTATGGCAATTAACCTAAATAAAGGCTAGAGATTTTAAAAGCGATCGCTCTAGAATATTTGAAATAACTAACCTTGGAGTAGGTGAAAAGTTAAAGGTCAATGATAAACGCGATCGGAAAGTAAATTCAACAGCGAAACAAAATTGAGAGCATTTTACGCCAATTTTCAAGTTTATTCGATCGCTCCTCCATTGATTTAGTTTGAATTAATTACTTTTGAATTATGTGGATGCAAATCAGTTAACCAAAGAGAAAATCTGCTTCTAAAATAACGTCGGTAGTATTTTCAATATAACCAATTAAGTCATCTTGATAATAAATATCCGTACCGCCAGAAAATTCTGAAAGGGAATAATCTTCGATGTTCCCAAAAACTTGTATTTTATCTCCTTCAGTCGAGTCAAAATCAATAATTGTAGCGAAGCCAGCCTCTTGATAAAATGCACCAGATACGTCACCGAGGACAAAAGTATCTGCACCAACACCACCACTTAAATAGTCATATTCAAAGTTAGTTTGACCATAACCGTTGAGAAGATCGTCCCCTGCTTCGCCCATGAGAAAATCGATTCCTACTCCTCCCATTAAGCTATCGTTTCCCGTATATCCTAATAAAAAATCGTCACCAGAACTTCCCGTTAAACTGTCATTACCACTCCAGCCATCTAAAATATCGTCGCTATCCGAACCAGAGATAGTATCATTTCCTGCATCGCCAAAAATGAAATTATCAGTTGTAGTTGCCATTAAATTATCGTCGTAAATAGTACCATCGATCGCAGACATATTTGTTAATCTCCTTCTTTTCTCTAATCGATAATTTTTGCTTGCAAACTTAATATAAGCAATTAGATATAATTATCCAATTCAGAAAATATAGAAACTTTTTTATCGGAGAAATATCTAACTGGAAAAAAAGTGGAAGAAAACTAGAAAAATTTATCGATCGCTAAAATAAATATCAGAAATGAGCTTATATTGATACTAAGTAGTTACACTCTAATTAAATGCGAACCATAAATTTTGCTTTTAGCTAAGCTCGTGACTGCCTTTGGCAAACTCTCCAGGGTTAACTACTAATAGATCTAGATTGAAGAATATATATTAAAAGATCGATGTTCGATTATCAATGGGATAACTTTTTAGAACAACAAGCACTAGAATTCAAACTTACTACTACTGAAACTAGTGTATTTTTAACGCGCTTTGCCCACCAAAACTGGCGTAAAAAAATAGAAGATATTTGGCAACTTGCTGATGTAGCTAGTTTTGAATCTTTTGTCAAACATTCAACTAATATTTATAAAGTTTTTAAGAGTAGAAGTGATGGTTGTGTAGAGTTATTAGAACGTCAAGGTGCGGGTAGTTTTCCAGTACTACGTGATTGGTTAAGAGCCAAATTTCAAGAAACAGAATACTCTGAGAAAACATCAGAATCCGATCGCTCAATTCAATTATCTCTGGAAGCTGAATGTTATCAAACTATCTTACAACCAGGGGCATTAATTAGAATAAAAGCACCCAGTAAAATGGGTAAAAGCCGATTATTGAATAAGATTTTAAATTATGCTGGCGATCGCGAATATCGCACGGTTCATATTAATTTATTACAAATAGAAAGTATTAAATTTAATAGCTTAGAGCGATTTTTACGCTGGTTTTGTATCTATGTTAGTGATGCTCTAAAACTCGACCTTAATCTGGATCGATATTGGAATGAAGATCGAGGAAGTATGCTGAGTTGTACTAGATATTTAGAAATAATTTTATCTAATTCTGAGCAACCTTTAGTATTGGGTTTAGATGAAGTAGATCGCCTCTTAAATTATCCCGATCTCAGTCAAGATTTCTTTTATTTATTACGTAGTTGGCACGAGGAGGCTAACAATGACGAACTCTGGGAACGGCTAAGATTAGTTGTGGTTTATTCTACCGAAGATTTTGGTTCATTGGATATCAATCAGTCTCCTTTTAATGTTGGTTTACCAATTGAGTTACAACCATTTACTCGACAGCAGATAGAGGAACTAGCAGTAAATTATCAGTTGGATTTATCCGATCTAGAAATCGAAGATTTAATCAAAATACTAGGCGGACAACCTTATTTAATAGATTCAACTCTATCTTATTTAGCAAATAATCCTCAAGCAAACTCAAACCAAATCTTACATCAAGCAGCAACAGATACAAGTATTTATAGTAGCTATCTCAGACAACACTTAATTAATTTAAAATCCAATAGTCAATTATCTGAGGTATATTTAGAAGTTTTAAAAAGCGATCGCCCAATCCAAATCGATACCTTAATAGCCTATCAACTTTATCGGATGGGATTAATTAAATGGTCATCAGAGGGAAATACTATTAAGCCCAGTTGTCAATTATATCAACTATATTTTTTACCGAGATTAAGCAGTTAAGAAAATAGGTATTAGTAAATGAAGATATGATTATTGAAAAAGCTAATAGCTAAGAGCTAATAGCTACGAACAAAAGCACTTTGTACGTCACACTTAAAATTACCAACGCTATAAAATAAATGTCTGATTATTACAAAGTTGGCGGAAGTTTGAGTTATGGACATCCAACTTATATCTTGAGAAAAGCCGATCGCGATATCTACAATGCCTTAAAACAAAAAGAGTTTTGCTATGTATTGAATTCTCGGCAAATGGGTAAGTCTAGTCTGAGAGTGAGGACGATGAAGACTTTAGCTAAGGAGGGTTTTAAATGTGTGGCGATCGATTTGGGTATTCTAGGTAGATTCAGCAAAGCCGAACAGTGGTATGGTGGTTTGTTAGCGGAGTTGTGGCGTAAATTGCGTTTAACTTCGGGGATAGATGACGATTTAATCTGGTGGCGATCGCATTTGGAATTACCACCAGTGCAAAGATTAAGTCGATTTATTGAAGATGTCTTATTAGTTAATTGTGCTGCCGATATTATTATCTTTTTTGATGAAATTGATAATATTATCAATCTCGATTTTCGGGATGAGTTTTTAATTCTAATTCGTAACTGTTACGAAAAAAGAGTTGAATCAAAACCATATCAGCGTTTGACTTTTTGCCTACTAGGAGTAGCTACACCCTCTAATCTCAGAATAGACAAACAATTCAATCCTTTGAATATTGGTCGCGCTATTGATCTGAGTGGTTTTAATTTTAGCGAAGCACAACCATTAATATTGGGGTTAGGCGATAAGTTTCCTCAGCCAGAAGCAATCTTACAAGAAATTTTATCCTGGAGTGGAGGACAACCTTTTCTAACCCAAAAACTTTGTTCTTTAATAGTCCGCTATGGCGAACCAGAAAAAATAAATATTGCAGCAATAATTCAACATCGCATCATAGATAACTGGGAAATGCAAGACGAACCAGAACATCTTAAAACCATCCGCGATCGCCTTTTACACGATCGACAAAATAAAGCCAGACTTCTAACGCTTTATGACAATATACTCCAGCAGCAAGCAATAACTATCGATGGTAGTGACGAACAAGTTGAGTTACGTCTGAGTGGTTTGGTTACCAGAAAACAGAACCAGTTAAAAGTTAGTAACCCGATCTACGAACGAGTTTTCGATCGCCAGTGGGTTATCGAAAAACTAGCTGCTATTAGTCCCTATCAAAATGCGATCGCAGCTTGGTTAAAATCCGAATGTCAAGATCGTTC
>JASJEI010000552.1 GCA_030064795.1 Pleurocapsa sp. MO_226.B13
CCTCCAACTACACTATCTATTTCTGAGGTTTCTTTGCCTTTATCTGCCAAGTTTTCAATGTAGCTTAAGCTTAATTCTTTGATTTCCATATTTCTCCTGTCGCAGATGTGTTAGTGTTTATCAGGGCAACTTATTTGTATGACTCTCTTTGTCGAGATAAGAAAATAAACAAAGAGCAGTTATATAAGTTCTTCTTAAGTGCTGTTTAGTCCCAAGTGGTTTACATCTTTAGTATTACTACATCTATACAAAGAAAAAAATCGGATTAATGTAGGTTTATCTAAGGGGCAATGTAAGACTTTGTAAGTTTCTAACCCTGCCGATTTTGGAACCTACAGTTTTTTAAAGTTAAATGAGTAAGGCGATTCTTTTAGTTGCGACCAGGGTAAAAGGGAAAATATGAAATATCTTGGTCGTCAGTGCTTTATCTGGAAGCGATTTCAGAAATTTCTTTCTGTAAGTTTCTGTAAGTGTAAATGATTCAATTTATTAAGTGAGACAAAAAAAACCGATCGCTCATTGTAAGATCTTGTAAGATGCAAATTTCTTGAATACTAGGTCTTCAAGTTTTTTCTAACCTCAAAAGTGGTTAACATATCTAAACTTTTGAACTGGAAAAGCTGTTAGTACTCTTGAATTAATTCTTTCTTGCAAAGATAACGAGGTTGTCTGATAAGTATATTTTTTTACTTTCACGCAGCCTACATCTTCTAAAAATGGCGGACTTTCAATTTGAAAATAACTCTTTCTCCCATACTTGAGAGAAGAAATGATTATCAGAAAACTTTTTCGTATTTCTCTAAGAAAAATAGCGATCGGATCTTAAAATCCGAGAAACATTTTGCTTCAATAGATAATTTACCGAGTTGAGTCATGAATAATTATGAAGCTTTTAAAATAATCGCTAGATTTCTAAAGCAAGAAAAACTTAATCATCTTCAAGAATTAATTTTCTGTGAATCTTGGAAGGGTAAAACCTACCGAGAAATAGCCGAACTCTCTGGGTACACGGAAGAATATATTAGAGAAAATGGTGCTAGTTTATGGCAGCTAATCTCAAAAAGCTTGGAGGAAAAGGTTAATAAGCAAAACTGTAAGCAAATTTTAGAAAACTATTTTCTACAACAGGAGCAGATTACTGAAAATACCCATAAAAACCCCAAATATCATCAAGATTGGGAAGAAGCAATTGATATTTCTTTTTTCTTTGGGCGGAACGATGAATTAACTATTCTGGAAAAATGGATAGTTGAAGATGAATGCCGTCTGATAGGAATCTTTGGTATTGGAGGAATTGGTAAAACTTCACTGACAGTAAAATTAACCCAACAAATAGTAGGAGAATTTGATTTCGTTATCTGGCGATCGCTCCGCAATGCCCCACCCTTAAGTAAACTGTTGGCAAATATAATTCAAGTTTTATCTAACCAACAGGAAATCGAACAAAATTTACCTGAAAATGTTGGAGAAAGGATTTCTAAGTTAATTGCATATTTAAAATCTCGTCGTTGTTTGTTGATTTTAGATAATGGAGAAACCATCTTACAAAGCGGAATTACTTGCGGTAGATATCGGGAAGGATATGAAGCTTATGGAGAACTATTCCAACGTCTTGGAGAAATAAATCATCAAAGTTGCATTATCCTCACTAGTCGGGAAAACCCCCAAGAATTTAGCATTTTAGAAGGAAATAAAACTCCAGTGAGATCGTTGCAAGTAACAGGAGTCGAAACAGAGACAGGGAAAGAAATCTGTCAGTTAAAAGGCGAATTTTGCGGTTCGGAACAAGACTGGCAAACCTTAACTTATAACTATAGTGGCAATCCTTTAGCATTTAAAATTGTCGCCAGCACGATCCAAGATTTATTCGACGGAGATGTCAGTCAATTCCTGCAACAAGGAATATTTTCTTTTGACGATATAGAAGACTTACTGAACGAACAATTAGATCGCTTATCTAATTTAGAACGAGAAGTAATGTACTGGCTGGCGATCGAAAGAGAAGCCATATCCTTAGAACAATTACAACAAAATTTACTAGTATCTATCCCCTCCAAAAAACTACTAGAAGCAATTAAATCTTTAACAAGGCGATCGCTAATTGAAAAGACAGCAACTGGATTTACCCAACAACCAGTAGTGATGGAATACCTGAGCGAGCGACAAATTGAGAAAGTAGCTCATGAAATCGCCGATCTAACTCCAGATTTATTAACTACTCATGCCCTAATCAAAGCTCAAACCCAAGAATATATCCGACAAATTCAAACTCGCGTCACTCTCCAACCCTTAGCTAATAAATTACTCGCTCGATATGAAGATCTTGAAGAAATAGAAATCAAATTAAAACAGATTATTGCAGAACTAAAACAAAAGTCTCAGGCTGAAGTAGGTTATGCAATTGGGAATATTATCAACCTATTACAACAACTAGAGATAGATCTAAGTAATTATGATTTTTCTCATACTTCTATCAGACAAGCATATTTAAGAAATTTAGATTTACATCAGGTTAAGTTAAGTCATTCCCATTTTCAAGATTCTATTTTTTCCGAATCAATCGATTTCATCTTCGATGTAGCTTTTAATCATCAAGGAGATATTTTAGCTAGCGGTCATCAAAATGGCGATATTTATCTATGGTCGATTCCTTCAGGAAAAAAAATACGTGCTTGGAAGGCACACAATGATTGGTTTGATTCATTGGTATTTAGTCCAGACGGTTGGACTATAGCTAGCGGGACAAAAGACGAAGAAGTTAAACTGTGGTCGGTAAAAACGGGAAAATTAATTAAAACTTTGCGGGCATATATTATGCCTCATTCAAATTTAGTGTTTCATCCCAACGGTGAAATATTAATTTGTGCTACTCGCGATCGCAACATCCAACTTTGGAAGATCAATACTGGCAAATGTTACAAAATTCTCCAAGCAGATAGAGAGAGAATTATTTCTCTTGCTATTAGCTCTGATGGATACAGACTAGCTTGTGGATATATTGATGGAACTGTTGAAATATGGAATTTATCTACCTTTGAATGTAACAAGACTATAGACGCTAACACTGCTGCTAGTTTCTCAACTATTAGCCCAGATGGTCGATATATCTATACGGGGTGTATTGATACTAGAGTCAAACAATGGGATTTAGAAACAGGCATTTGTCTCAAAGAATTTGTCGGACATACTAATCAGATATACGGTATGGATCTAAATTCTCAAGGCAATATGCTTGCTACTGCCGATCTAGACAATAATATTCGCATTTGGGACGTAAATACTGGTCGATGTCTCAACGTGCTGCAAGATCATGAAAATACGATTTATGAAGTTGCATTTAGTCCTAACGGTCAAATTCTGGCTAGTGGAGGCTTGGATTATAGTGTTAGATTGTGGTCTATTCCTTCAGGTCAACCACTCAAAAGCTTACGAGGATACCAATCAAAAATCTGATCGCTTGCTTTTTCTCCTAACCAACAATTATTAGCTAGAACACCGATTCAGTATTGGAAAACTAAGCAAGACATGCTTTTGAGGTAAGTTGCTCGGGGTTGTCTTGAAACAGTCGCAACAAAACATGAAGATTATGAACAACCGCTGTGCGACGCAGGTCAAATAAGTTTTTTCTGACCCCAAGATAACGTGCTTTATCACCTTGCCAGCGATCAATGTGAGATAAACTATGCTCAACGGCGACTCGTTCTCTTAATTTGGCACGACCTTTAGTGGTTAATTGACGCTCCCGAAGTTCAGCAATAAACTTCTCATCAGGATGAATTGAGACACTGCGTCCTCGCTTGCTGGTA
This sequence comes from Pleurocapsa sp. MO_226.B13, assembly GCA_030064795.1. The sequence continues at coordinate 3,807 of JASJEI010000552.1, forward strand.
GTACATTTATCCCTGAGAGGACAATTGGCACAAGTTGCTGCGGGAAACTGCACTTTGCCGCCTTCTCGAAAAGGTAAACTGACCTGATTGGGACATGTAATCCTCCCCGATTCCCAATCTAAAACGAAGGAGGATTTGGCAAACTTATTACCATTGGATACCCGCCAAGCTTTACAGTAAATGGTTAATTCTGGGTCGCGATTCTTGACCCAAGAACTACTTAAGTAAGCTCGATCAATGTGTAACTCGCTTAACTGAACTTTCTGATGCTCCAAGTCAACAGAGAGCGCCTCAGTAACAGAAGCCTCTGCCAGATTAGCCATTGTCACTCCTACAGCTCGCACCAATCCGTTATCTAGATCCTTAAGAATATGACGTTTATAACCATCAAACCTTTTGCTGCGATTTTTCCGTCCATGTCTCATTTCCTGATCTTCAATGGTAATACGTCGGTTTTTCGCCACTCCTTTTTGTAGTTTCACTACGCCCGGCTCATCAAGTTCCACATCTTGTGCCTTGATTTGCTCGGCAGCTTCGAGACTGGAACGAACCACAGGATCAGACTTACTGTCTGGTATCTTATCTAAATGAGTTTCCACTTGAGACAAGACTCCCAAAACCATTCCTAAGGCTAAATTCCTCTCTTCGGGGTTCTCCCAATTTAAGTCCAATGCTGCTTTGAGACTTGACCCTGCTACCAAGTCAGCGTCCATCTCTGAAGCAATTTCCGTCAACTCCCTCCCCTGTTGACGAGCTATCACACCCAACGCTTTTTTCAGAGCATGACCCAATAAATTATAGGTGTCTTCTACCTTTGCTGCTCCCCACAAAGGAGAAGAATCCAGTGCCGCTCGCAATTGTCGCCCACCAAACTTTTTGGTCTGAAAAGCTAATTCTACAGTTCTTTCGATTAATCTTCGATCCAGTTGATGAATGATTAAAGCTTGTCGGAATCTCACCAGGCTTGCTTGAGAAAAGGGCGCTTGTTCACAGTCGAGACAATCCACTACCAGCTGCCAACGCCGATCCATTGTCAGAGCTTCGATAGCTTCAGCATCCGAAGCCTTGGTATAAGCTTGTAAGATTACTGTTAAGGCTAGTTGTGCTGGGGGCACAGGAGGATGCCCTGTGACAGCTTCGGCGTACATCGTCGATAGTTCTTCTTGAAACTTCTCGTCAAACAATAAGTGACGAATTTCTCGTAAAAAGGTAAATAGTTTCGCTCTTTTGATGAGTTTGACGATTTTTGCTTCTTTCTCTGACAAGTCAATGGGCGGATTCCAAGGTTCTGGTCGCATTTGCTTCTTGTTTACGGTTGATCTTGCTTATCTTACCGCTCACTTTTCCCAACACCAAAATCTCTACAAGAATACTCTCATTAGCAAGCACTAATCGAGAACTTATTTAAGCCTAATTATAAGGGGCTTCAAATTGCTCAACAGTACACTAGTCCTGCTTTTTGAATACTGAATCGGTGTTCTAGCAAATATCGCACTCAACGGGATTGAGAAAATTGGAGAATACAAAATCTCCAGTGGAAAAATTATCTCAAAATGCGTCCGCTACGCGGATGACATGATATATATACTCAAACCTGAAGATGACGAAAATCAAATACTTGAAAAAATCAAAGTAACTTCTCAAAAAGCCAGGGTGCGATCGCCGCGAAAAGTTAGGCCAAAGACAGAGAGCTCTTCTCGGCGCGAGGGCCCAGGCTTTCGAGTGCTTTTTTGGCAATGAGTTCCCCCAAGGTCGGAATCAAGTTTTTGC
>JASJEI010000114.1 GCA_030064795.1 Pleurocapsa sp. MO_226.B13
TTTTTGACTTGTTTGACTAATGTTTGCATCGAATTCTTTGCCTCATAAATAAAAACATCTTCAACAGCAACATCGAACAGGCTGGCAATTTTGAAAGCCATCTCTAGGCTGGGGTCGAATTTACCAGATTCAAAGCCGTTGACTGCCTGACGACTAACTTCTAACTTTCTAGCCAGATCGGCTTGTGACCATTGGTGTAGTCGCCGAAGTTCTTTTAGTCGGTTTTTCATTTCTTTATCTGTTGCTTGTCAAGTATTACTTTACATCTTTGCTTTCGCTTTTGTCAAGTATCACTTAACAAAAAAGTCAGCAGAAGAAAAGAGGAGTCAAGGAATGTCGAATTCCGAACTACTTAACCTAAATTTCTACTAATTTTTTTAGGAAATGGGATTACACCGCTACCATAAGATAAAATGAACGACTCAACTAGCATCAAATAGAAGGACGACTTCATGGAAGACAAGCATATGCTGATGATTCCTGGGCCTACTCCAGTCCCAGAAAAAGTATTAACCGCTTTGGGTACACCCCCGATCGGACACCGTAGCGGTGATTTTAGTAAGATTATCGCCGAAATCAATGAAAATCTAAAATGGTTGCATCAAACCAAAAACGAAATACTCTCCCTCAACGTCTCAGGTACGGGAGCAATGGAAGCGGGGATGATCAATTTTCTGAGCCCTGGCGATCGCGTTTTGGTGGGAGTCAATGGTAAATTTGGCGATCGCTGGGCGCAAATTTGCGAAGTGTTTGGCATGCAAACCGAACGAATTACTTCTAACTGGGGAACACCTTTAGATCCTGAAGAGTTTCGGGCAAAATTAGAAGCCGATACTGATAAGGAAATTAAAGCGGTTGTGATCACTCATTCGGAGACTTCGGCCGGGATACTCAACGATCTCGAAACTATTAACAAATACGTCAAAGCTCACGGCGAAGCTTTGATTATTGTCGATGCTGTTACTAGCTTGGGAGCATACAATCTACCAATTGATGACTTGGGCTTGGATGTAGTAGCATCTGGCTCGCAAAAAGGCTATATGATTCCTCCAGGTTTGGGCTTTATTTGCGTTAACGATAAAGCTTGGCAAGCCTATGAAACTAGTAAGTTTCCTCGTTTTTACATGGACTTGGGTAAATATAAAAAAGCTAACGCTAAAAATAGCACTCCCTTTACCCCTCCGATCAACTTAATGTTTGGTTTACAAACCGCCCTCCAGATGATGCAACGGGAAGGACTAGAAAATATCTTTGCCCGTCACGCACGTCTAACTAAAGCAACTCGCGCTGCTGCTAAAGCAATGGGACTACCTCTACTCGCACCCGACGACGCTGCGAGTACTGCGGTAACGGCAATTAGAACCGATGATGCCGAAGCGATTAGATCTACTATGAGACAAAAATACGATATTGCCCTAGCAGGGGGACAAGACCATCTCAAAGGTAAGATCTTCCGTATCGGTCATCTAGGCTTTGTTAGCGATCGCGATGTAATGATGACTATTGCTTGCTTGGAGGCTACTCTAACCGAACTCGGTCACGATTTTGAACCTAAATCTGGGACAAAGGCTGCTGCTGCTGCTTTGGTTTAATCAACCCCTTTTTAGATCGCGACACAGCGAGATCGCTTTGTAAGCGTCAAGTATCGTCGAAGTAGGAAGCCTATCCCCTAAAAGGGGATGGGTGCGTTACTTAAGTTTCTCGAAGCGCACATCATTTTCAATTCCCATTTTCATTAATATAGTTTTTATCGCTTTTATCACCACAATTTCTTGATTCATTTTGTCAAAACCCGTTTTTTGACGCTCCTTTCTTCTGCGGTTTTTTTGGCAGATCGGTATCACATGAAAATTTTTAGTAGCTAATAATCAGACCAAAGTTGTAAGCGATCGCTTACAACAAAAAACCCAGTCACATTATCTGCAACTGGGCTTAATTATTAGACTATTTGACTTTGTTCGCTACTCTGGAAAGACTATTGGGCAGCTTCTTCGCCTAAAAGATTAACTTTTACTACATTACCCGATTTCCTAGAATAGTGGTATTTTAGTACTAAATAGAATTCATTGAGTGTAAGATATGTGCGGTAGATTTAGTTTGGATACAACTAAAACCGAAATAGCTAAAGAGTTTAAATGTGCTGAATTCGCTTTAAGTAAATCTAAATATAATATTGCTCCATCTCAAAATGTTATTGTTGTCATTAATGCTGGCGATCGCAACGAAGCGGTTTTAATGCGTTGGGGTTTAATTCCTCATTGGGTTAGGAGTCTCGATTCATGGAAAAGTAATCTAATCAATGCCCGTGTAGAGACTGTAGACGAGAAACCTAGTTTTAGAAATGGTTTCAAGAAGCGTCCTTGCTTGATTCCAGTAACGGGATTTTATGAATGGAATAAAAATAAACAGCCCTATTATTTTCACACTAAAAAGGGATTGTTTGCTCTAGCTGGTATTTGGGAGAGTTGGAATAATCTAGAGACAGAAGAAAAGCTTTTATCTTGTACGATTTTGACTACTGAGGCAAAAGGCGCAATCGCGGACATTCATCACCGAATGCCTCTAGTTATTCCATCTGAGTATTACGATTTATGGTTGGGAAATTTAGACGGAAGAAAAGAACTAATAGAAGCCCTGCCCGAAGTCGAATTAAAACTATATCCAGTTAGTAAAACAGTCAACAGTCCTAAAAATGATAGTCCTGACTGTATCAAACCAATTGAATAGCAAGGGACAAGCGCGATCGCGCTTGTAAATTTTAACTCATTTTATGAAACATCCCTTTTTAGTTGAGACTCTCACTAAAGTAAAAATGACCCAGTTCTTTGCCTTGATAAGAGCGTTTAGTGAAACGCCAACCAGGATTTAAGAAGATTTTAGTGAATCCCTCACTTTTACCACGAGTTCTGCCAATAGTAATTGGTGCTTGGTTAGGGTCTCTTTGAGTGCCGATTAAAACCAGCTCGCTATCTTGTTCGACTATTTCGAGTAGATAGTCAGAACCTTTCTCTTCACCGCCAATTCTAATCGAATAACCATTGCTATCAGTTGCTCGACGACAATGACCCGTAAAGTCAAAATTCAATAATAAAGGCTCAACTTGAACGGGACTAACGCCTTGTTCTGCCCAGCATTTATCTTTGCCTGGGACTTGTTCGATAACTACTAAATTGTAACCATTACGATAGGGAGCAGCGATCGCGATTACTTGCTCTTGAGCAATTTCTTTTTCATCAAATGTATTGGCTTTTGCAGAAGGTACGGCAATTAGACTAGCAGCGATGATGTTAGCAATAAACGTCAGTTTTAATAGTCCAGAAAGTTTCATGTTTTCAGAGCTTGTCAGTATCAGGTTTAGCGGTGTGTTTGGTTTATATTTAATAGTTACGAACCGTCTGTTTTTTTATGCAGTTCTACTTTAATCTGTAATTGGCGATCGCTTGTTCTTTTATTGGTGTCGCGATCTAAATGGGAGGGGCGGAAGTTAATACTTCCCCTCGACCCAACCAATTTTGGCGGCTAACGTTCTTCAACAGTTGTGAAACGTCTGCCATATCTCAAACTTATCCCTTCGGTTTGAGATCGGTATGGTTGGTCTACAGATCGTTCGGATATTATATAGATAATTCCTGCAGTGACTTACTCATAGAGGCGACGGGGTTCGCCCATTCCGCGATTGGGATGGTCGGATAAGTCGCCCCTAAAGCGTTAGTAGTCAGTAGTTAGTGTTCAGTAGTACAACTGACAACTGACAACTGACAACTGACAACTGACATTAAATCCCACCTCATTTATGGGTGGGATGAGCTTAAAAAATTACTCACAAAAACCAGCATCTACCGCTATACGAATGCTCTTTTTAGTCGGTAGCAATGAGAGTAATAGTAAGCATTGATTTATCTCTTTTTAAATCTATCTATTTTAAAAATACAAGGACACCATCATGAATAAGACAAAGGCAAAACCATCCACAGGCGAAGGGTGGGCTGTCCATGTTTACGATAGCGATCGCCACCTGCGTTTCACCCTAGAGCCTTCGCATATTTGGGCGTTCAGTTGGGGCATTGGGGTGGGTCTTCTAGTGGCCATTATGTGGTCTGCGCTCTATAGCGCGTCCCATAATACCAACCATTTAAAAAACCTTTCACCAAGTCCTGAAACTAGCTCTAGGGAAGGCTTACGCGCTGAGCCTGCTAGTTCATTCCCCCTCGGGATAGATTGACTATCGATCGCGATTAGATATGATTCAGGCTTAGGTCATAAGCCTAAATTATCAATCGAATAAAATAATATGTCTCAAATTCTTGGAATTTGGTCAGCTTTTGTGCAGATAATAGGATAGACTTGAATCAATAAAAAAAAGGATATTGATTGATACAAATCTATTTTACTAATTCTTGACCCCTAAGATCTGATTAAGGAGGAATTACAAAGTGAATTTTTTGTCCGATTTTTTGACGCTCTTCCTGGATAAGTTGCAGTCCCCGACACTCGGCTTTCTGATTGGTGGTATGGTCGTTGCCGCCGTCAATAGCCGACTGCAAATTCCAGATGCGATCTATAAGTTCATCGTCTTCATGCTGCTCCTAAAAGTCGGCCTGAGCGGCGGCATTGCGATCCGCAATGCCAATCTGGCGGAGATGCTGTTGCCCGCGGTGTTCGCCATGGTAGTGGGGATCCTAATCGTGTTCATCGGGCGCTACACGTTGGCCAAGCTGCCGAAAGTCAAAACCGTGGATGCCATTGCGACCGCGGGCTTGTTCGGTGCCGTGAGTGGCTCTACCCTCGCCGCTGGCCTGACAATACTGGAAACGGAAGGCATCCAATACGAACCATGGGCCGCAGCACTCTATCCCTTTATGGACATCCCGGCGCTCGTGACGGCGATCGTCTTGGCAAGCATTTATGTCAGCAAGAAGCGCGTTACCGCAGAGGAGTCTCTCAGTAAGCAGGAGTATCTCAGCAAACAGGCAGTTACCGCAGGCGGGTATCCCAGCGAGCAGCGCGTTACCGCAGGCGGGTATCCCAGCGAGCAGCGCATTACTGCAAGCGGGTATCCCAGAAAGCAGCCCGAGCGGGTCAAGATCTGGCCCATTGTGAAGGAAAGCCTCCAGGGTTCTGCCCTATCGGCATTGCTGCTCGGCCTCGCTCTAGGCATACTAACCCGGCCGGAGAGTGTCTATGAGAGCTTCTTCGATCCCCTCTTCCGCGGCCTGCTTTCAATACTGATGCTGGTAATGGGTATGGAGGCCACGGCAAGGATCGGCGAGCTGCGCAAGGTGGGCCAGTGGTACGCCCTATATGCCTTGGTGGCACCGCTGCTGCATGGGTTCATAGCCTTCGGTTTCGGCATGATTGCCCACGTCACCACAGGATTCAGCTTTGGCGGGGTCGTGATTCTGGCCGTCATCGCCGCCTCCAGTTCAGATATCTCAGGGCCGCCCACTTTACGAGCCGGTATCCCGTCGGCCAATCCCTCCGCCTACATCGGCGCGTCCACAGCCGTCGGTACGCCGATTGCGCTTGCCGTGGGAATACCGCTCTTCATCGGGCTCGCCCAGGCACTGATGGGCAGCTGATCCCAGACGGGTCGCGGTCTGCCGATGCTCCACTGGTCTGGCGACCAACGCGGTGGCTAGATCGGCGCGATAGCGCGCGGTGCTGCCGTTTTCCTGAGTTTCTATAATAGTTCAATGAATACACACATCGAGAGGTAACCAACATGACCCAGCAAGCATGCAAGCTCGTCATCGTCACGGAAAAGTTGCTGCTGAAAAAGATCGCCAAGATCATCGACAAAGCCGGAGCTACCGGTTATACGGTAGTGGACGCTGGCGGTAAAGGCAGTCGCAACGTGCGCTCGTCGGGACAACCCGCCGTTTCCGACACCTACTCGAATATAAAGTTCGAGGTGCTCACCCGCAATCGGGATATGGCCGTGAAGATTTCAGATGAGGTCGCAGCGCAGTTTTTCGACGATTATTCGGGCATCGCCTATATCTGTGACGTGATGGAGGTACTGCACGCGCACAAGTTCTGACTCAAAACCCAGTCGATCGAACCAAAAAAGCTGGAGCATGACCCCGGCTTTTTTGTGGCCGTGTTTCGTGCCCGCGGGAGGTTGACGCCGGCGAAGAGGTCATTGGCCCAGACCTATGGGCCGCACGGCTGTTGAATGGAGACGACGCAGACCTTGACACGAGTCGACGAAGGGAATACCATCGCGTTCATATACACGTTGCGTAATAGCGCGCTTGCCATGGTGAGTACGCTAGCACCATACCATCGATCGGTCAAGAGGAGACGCACTGATGATCGGAGGTGAGCGCCACGTTATTGAGCGGGCCACAGCAACGTACCATCAAACAGCTGCCACTCGGGGCGATTCCTCCCATATGCGAACTAATGCGTGGCAATCGACGGGCTGGTCACTCTATACCTTGTAATTTTTCTAGCCCGAAAGCAATATTAAATTAACTCTGAGGAGCTTGTACTATCCCAGTACCAACATTATCAATTTCATAGCCAGAAGCAAGGGAGTCGAGTCTGCCACTGGAAATAAGTCGAGAGACTAATACTTGATGATTGACTCTTCCTGTAGTAACCAATTGACGTTGCGCCCATAATGCAGCAACCCCCGCAACATGAGGTGTTGCCATACTAGTTCCGCTCAAGCTTCTCAAACCGCCACCTGCTCTGGCTGAGATTACATTAACTCCAGGGGCAGAAATATTAACTTGGTCGTTAGAAAAGCGGGCTACAGAAAAACCACTGGGACTTTCTTGTAACGCTCCTACCGCAATAATTCCCGTTCCAGCAGCGGGAGGCGCAACTGCAACTTCATAACGAGGACGGTTACTTTCATTTCCCGATGCGGCTACGATAATTGTTCCTTGACCGAACGCTCCTTGAGTTTGGACATAGCGAGATAGTTCGGTGAAAAGATTGACATTAGCACGATAACCTTCTAAAGCTATTGAGGTTGCAGGCTCTGTTTCCAGTCCTCGATCTATCAAAAATCTTACATAACCAGGAAAATCAATACCAAGAGACATCGAGATAACGTTAGCCCCCTCATTTACTGCCCATTGAATCGCTTGAGCAATGGTAAGCGAAGAACCTCCTCCTGCCCCCAGAACTTTACCAATCAAGGCTCGCCTGATGTTACGAGCCACTCCGATGCGAGTACCTTCAACATCTTGACCAAAGATTGTCCCCGCACAATGAGTACCATGACCATTTAGATCGTTATCTGATTCGGTAGTAAAGTTTTTTTGCACTAAATCCACCCCTGCAAAAGCTGGATGGTCGGGATCGATTCCCGTGTCGAGTACGGCAACTGTAATGTCGCTACCATCGAAGGGAGAGCTATTTGCACCTACGGCTACCATACCCCAGGTAGAATCAACAGAGGGAGTAGCCACATCCTCAGACGAAACTGGCTCGATCGATCTTAGGGGAAATGCTGGAGCGATCGCTCTGGTTCTAGGATCGCGCCGTAGATCGTTACGCTGGGAATGACTGAGTTGAGTCGCTTCAATTTCTATTTCTTGGGGGTCTAGTTCTAAGTTATTAGCACCTCTAACACCTAAGTTATCTGTTGTCGGTACTAGAATTTCTCGGCTGCGAAGAATGACATATTTTGTTTCTTCTAACATAATTTTACTCCTTAGTTGGTCGATCGTATCGTTAATGGTTTTTTAGACAAATCATTTGTATTGGCTTTGTATTGACATTATGTGGTTAGCTAAAAGGAAGTAAAAGAGGAAAAAATCAGGTATTTTTTCAGGTATTTTTTCAGGTGCTTTTTCAGGTGTTTTTAATATTGATTTTTGGCAATAAATTTAATGTTTTATTTAGAAACAGTCTCTGAAAGGCACTCCGCAAAACATTTAGGATTTAATGTTCAATTTCGGGCGGTCAATTTTCAATGTTCAATGCCAAAAAAAATAAGATGCGCTGGAAGCTTTTGATTTAAATTATAGTAAAATATCCAAAAACATGGCAAAAATAGTTGACTTCCTAATTAAAATTTTGTATTTAAAACTGGCTATTTACGATTATCAAATAATTCATTATTCATTGTAAACTGTATTAAATGCATCTTCAAGTTTTACTAAATTGTGTATTGCTTTAAAGAATTATTCATCTTTGATATTAAAATATTTTTTGACCAATTGTCTGATAATATAACCTTTTTGCCGAAACACAATAACTACAATTTCTATTACTTTTATTAGAACTATAAGGTTGTTTATTTGATTCACGGTTGTGAACATTTGCTAATATTTCAAGCTGCAAATAACCCTTTCTTTTTAAAGCGATCGCCTTTCACTATTTGAAGATTTGCTCATTTAGGTATAAAAAATTACTCGTTAATGAGTAATTACTCTACTCAAATTAAAGTTTTTATCTTAATTTAACTGCTTCTTTTAAACTAAGAAAAAATTGTGAAGAACTTGTGTGCAAACTTAAATGTTACATAAATTTATTTTTATAGTTGTTTTAAATTACAATCGTAATCTGGAGGATAATTCTAATTTTTTCTCAATTGGGAAAAAAGCTCAATTCTGGCGTTAGAATTTAATAAACGGTTGATTAAGGCGGTTCATTACACATTGACTGAATTTAAACGTAATGAACTTATCTATTTTTAAATGCGATCGCAAGTACTTCCAAGAAAAGATGAATACATCTTAAATTGGGATTGTTTCTTGAATGAATAAGAAAAAAATTTTAGTTTTAGCAGCAAATCCCCAAGGAATAGACTAGTTACGATTGGATAAAGAGATTAGTGCCATTGACAAGGCATTGTGGGATGGAACTGAAAGAGAAAAGTTTACTGTTGTCCCTAAAGTAGCGGTAAAAACCAGCGAATTACAAAGTCTTTTTCGACGACAAAAACCGAGGATCGTTCATTTTTGTGGGCATGGTGCTGGTAAACCAGGTTTGGTATTTAATTCTGAGCAAGACACGGAACAGTTAGTCAGTACTCAAGGGATTACAGCCTTATTTGAAAAATACGCGAATACAATCGAGTGTGTAGTTTTGAATGCCTGTTACTCCAAGGTTCAAGGAGAAGCAATCAACCGACAAATTAATTATGTAATTGGAACTAAAAGAGCGATTAGAGATGATGCGGCGATCGCTTTTGCGAAGGGATTTTATGCTGCTTTGGGGGATGGAGAGAGTATTCCAAGTGCAATGGATGCTGGCTGCACTCAGATTCAACTCGATGTTTATCCTAGTAAAAATAGCGACCGCAAATTAGTTCCCGTTTATTCCGAGAATGGGGAGAAATGGGTAGATTTACCAGAACACAAGGTTTTAACTTTGCTGATCAAAGAACCTCTCAACACAATTCAAGAGGATATCTCCGCCCCTAAGTTATTTTCTCACGATATCGATAGCGATCGGGCAAAACAAGGAATCGATATTTTGGTCGATTTGATGCATATACCCCTGGTGAAAGACGCAGTTATTGGTTTTAAATCGGAATTTCAAGTAATCTCGGATCAAGTCAAAATTCTATTATCTACTTACAAAGATTTACATGATATCGTCCATAATCTTGAGTTTAAATGCTACCAGGGTATTCTGAGAGAGGCGAGGAATTTTCCCGATGATTATACTTGCATCAGCATCTTAGAATCCTACGGGCAGAATCTCCAAGATATTATTGCTGATGTCGAGGAGATCGTTGTCCGTAAAAATCCTGCTGCGGAGGGGATTATTTGGCATCAAGAACTCGATTTAGCTTGGAAATTTTTAGATAATGCTCTAGAACGAGAAGATAAAAGTCAACTTAAAAAAGCAATTTGGTATATCAATCGGGTTATTGCTAGAGAACCCGCTCAGATTAATCGGGCGTTGGTTTCTACCGCCAAGGTATTGAGGCTTTCCGTTTTGGTTGAGGCGATGAGTAGTATTTTGGAGCAAATTGTAAATTCTCAGTTGGATTCACCAAAAATTAATCAGTTAAAAGATAGCGTTACTTCTTTAAGTAAATTGAATGATGGTTTAAAAATATTGGTAACAACTCACGATAATTGGCAAAGAATCGACTTTCAATTACGCCGTATCGAAACGGTTACGGCAAACACTTCGGACTTGTTTGAATTAGAGATGTCTTGGCCAGAGTTAAAGGCGGAAGTAGCAGAGCAATGCCAGAATAGTCAAGAAAGTTGGGTAATTAACCTCAAAAAAGAAGAAGAGCGTCTCGAGCGAGAAATTGCCAGTCAGAATATCTCGAAAATAAAGCAATATTTTAGTAGTTATCGTAATCGAGCCAGTCGGCGTTTTTATAAAGTCGATAAAGAATTAAGAAGCTTTTGTGGCAATTTACGAGAAGTGGGAAATCCCCTAGCCTATTTATTGAGGATGCTGGAATGAGTAGTATTAATTTTGCCGAAAACCAAGCTGATTCTCAAGATTATTATCTTTCCCTGGCTAGTCTGAGGGAAGCGCATAAACAATTGTTGCTCGACCATCGCCGTAGTGCATTTTCGGCTGAATTAGTTGAGAAAATCATCGCTTTTCTCATCAAAGGTTCGGCTACAGGGATGGTTTTAGATGAAGAAGAAGATCGTTGGGCAGCACAAAGTATTTTAGACTATTGGTTGTCAATTTTATATAGCGAAGACGAAGACATTGAACCTCCCGATGGGACTTTAGCTGATTTTGATGCTACCCTCGCACCTGAATTAGCCGATGAAGCCTGTCCCTATTTGGGTTTAGAAGCATTTCTAGAAAAGGATAAAAATCTCTTTTTTGGTCGCAGTCGTTTACTGAGAATACTTTTAGACAAGCTCAGACAGGGCAACTTTTTAACGGTGGTTGGTTCTTCTGGTAGTGGTAAATCCTCGGTGGTTCGTGGCGGTTTGTTACCCAGTCTCAAAGCTAATGCACTTCCCAACAGTAGTATCTGGTATTACTACAAGCCTATAGTTCCTGGTAGCGATCCTCTTTTGGCTTTGGCTAAAACTCTTTGTCCAGATGATGTAGATAAAGAGCAATGGTGCAGCGAACAAGTTGCTAGTCTGCTTAATAACCCGCAACATTTATCTCAATTAATTACAAACGGCAATCCACAGCCTACGGTTTTGATTATCGATCAGTTTGAGGAAGTTTTTAACCTCTGTGGAGAAACAAAACGCCAAGCTTTCATTAATAATCTTTTGAGTTTAATTGAATTACCAGATAGCCAACATCGGGTTATTATTACGATGCGCTCTGACTTTGAAAGTAATGTTGCCAAGTATGCTCAGTTTCAGAAGGTTTTCGAGCAGGCTCAAGTAAGAGTTACGAGTTTAAATGCCAATGAGTTAAGAGAAGCAATCGAACAACCAGCCGAACAAGTAGGTTTAAAATTTGAGTCAGAGTTGGTAGATAGCCTGATTGGGGATGTTATCGGACAAGAAGCAGCATTGCCCTTGCTACAGTTTACCTTACTCAAACTGTGGGACAATCGAGAACGAAACCGAGTTACTTGGGCGAGTTATGAAAAGCTAGGGGGAGGCAAAGAAGCACTATCTCGTAGTGCCGATGAATTTTATCAAGAATTAATTCCTGAATACCAAAATGCTGCCAGAAGAATCTTGTTACAAATGGTTAATTTCCAGGAAGAAAGTTTAGAAGTTACCAGTAAAAGAATTCCCCTGCAAGATTTATTCTTGGGAGGAGAAGCCAAAGACAGAATCGAGCGCGTCATCGAAGAACTAAAATCGGCAAGATTGGTCAAAATAACTCCAGGGGATAATCCCCAAGATGACCAAATCGAGGTCGCTCACGAAGCTTTAATTCGTAACTGGGGGACTCTAGTCGATTGGATAGAAGATGAACGGGAAAATAAACGACAGAAGTTACGGCTGATATCGAAAGCAAAAGAATGGCAAAGTAAGGGGAAAACCAAAGATGCCCTATTAAGGGGTAGTTTGTTAGAAGATGCTCAGCAGTACAGAGATGAGTTGGGTATTTTAGGGGAATTCATCAGGCGCAGTTCCCGCTATAAAAATAATCGACTTCGTTGGATGATTGGAAGCGTTATTTTTGTCGTATCACTGCTTTCGGGTCTCACTATATTTGCCTTTTTCCAAAAAAGTCAAGCCGATAAATATCGCCAAACAGCCGAACTTCAAAGGGATATCTTAGCATCTGAAGCTGCTTTTGGTGGCGACTGGGGTCTTGAATCCTTGATAAAAGCTGTGAGAGCAACTAAGAATTTTGAGAATAATCCTTCGACAATACAATCTCAATTAGAAGGCGATATCAAAAAAATACTTTATCAAGGGTTAACTCAAACCTACGAACGCAATCAATTAAAACATCAAGCTTCTGTCATTAATGCCCAATTTAGCCCCAAGGGGAAATACATCGTCACTGCCTCAGCAGATAACACCGCCAAGGTCTGGAAGCCTCAGGGAGAATTAGTCG
>JASJEI010000553.1 GCA_030064795.1 Pleurocapsa sp. MO_226.B13
GAAGATTGAGTTGATTTCATTAATTTTGTTACTTAGTGATGGTTCGTTGCCGATCTTGAGGAGAGACGACATCAGGTAGGGGACGTTTTAAGAGGTAAAGCCAAGCTAGGATTAAAAGACCTAAAGCGATCGCAACTAGGCTAACTACCTGAGCAATTTTTAACGGGCCGAGCATTAAGCTATCAGTACGCAACCATTCGATCCAGACCCGACCTAAACTGTAGCCGATTAAATATACTGCTGCGATCGTTCCTGTTTTCAGACGATGGCGATTTTTTAGACCCCAGAAGAATAGGGATAACAAAATGATAAATACTCCCAGATTCCAGAGAGATTCGTAAAGAAAAGTCGGATGAAAATATTCAAAATTTAATAATTCCAAGGGGCGATAGCGAGGTGCGATATAAAGTTTCCAAGGTAAATCCGTCGGCTTACCAAAAGCTTCAGAATTAAAGAAGTTACCCCAACGACCAATGGCTTGACCTAATATTAGTGAGGGGGCGACTAAATCTAGTAGTTGCCATAAAGATATACGGTTGAGGCGAGCAAAAATAATTGTGGCTAGAGTGCCACCAATAATCGCGCCATGAATAGCAATGCCTCCTTTCCAGATCGCGATTATATCCCCAGGATGTTGAGCATAATCTTGCCACTGAAATAAAACATAATAGATTCTGGCTGCGGGAATAGCCGAAACCACCAACCAAATCGCCAAATCTCCTAGTAGATCGGGATCTACTCCACGACGCTTGGCTAAATACTGAGAAAGAGTCACGCCGATTAAAACCGCTGAAGCGATTAGTAAACCATACCAACGGATTGCAAGTGACCCAATTTCAAAGATTATCGGGCCTGGAGACTGAAACTGAGCAGCAAAGAGCATATCTGTATAAGTTGGCAAAATATTGGTTTTACTTTACTCGATCTAGTTTAATCGTTGTTTATTATCTCAGGTTTGTTCGGTTTATGTTGATTGAGTTTTGTCCGCAGTGTCTTGGTGCGCCTAGATGGGACAACCTTTCTATCGAAGCGGGGTCGTTTATCCCAGAATGGGGGTACCCCCAGAAGAGTTAACTGGTTGATGGAGAGCGATCGCAAAACTAGCAAAACTGATGTAAGAAGCAAGCCCGAAACTCCTAAGGATAGTAATTTTTCTGGCTAGTCTCGGTTTCAAATAACCTGAATTAAATAAATTAGTCGATCTAACTTTGGTTTACTGACTTTAACGAAGAAATACGTCAAAAGCCCAGTCGCACTCTAAATTCATTTCAATTGCGCTATGAATTTGAGTCTCGCTAAAAATTAGATTCATAGTTTTTTAATATTTATGTGACAAGGTAAAAATACCAGAGAAAAGTATGTTAATTATTCAACCGTCATGCCTTCTGCTACAACCATTCTGATAATTGAAGATAATCTCAGCCTCTGCGACACACTGAAGCTATATATCGAGCAAGAGGGATGGGACTGTCAGATCGCTAATGATGGTGAGCAGGGTTTGATTAAGCTCCGACACTGTCATCCCAATTTGATTTTGCTGGACATTATGTTACCAGATGTAGATGGGTTTCAACTTTGCCAACAAGTACGAGCATCTCAGGATTTCGTACCAATTTTGATGCTAACAGCTAGGGGAGAAGAAAGCGATCGCGTTACAGGACTTTCTCTGGGTGCTGATGACTATTTAACCAAACCGTTTGGTGCTAAAGAATTAATTGCCCGTATTAAATCGTTACTGCGACGAGCCTACAGTGCAGGATACCGAGATGTCAGTTTGAGTAGTGGAGTCAAAGTAGATGGGCGATCGCGACAAGCATTTCTCAACGGTGAATTACTCGACTTGCGAGGTAAGGAATTTGACCTGTTAGAGCAATTGGTGTCCGCACCAGGACGTGCCTATTCCCGCGAACAACTTTTAGAACAAGTATGGGGTTTTGACTTTGAGGGAGATACTCGCATTGTCGATGTATATATTCGCAAGCTACGAGAGAAGCTAGAGCTAGATTCAGCTAACCCCGATTATATTCAAACAGTTTGGGGAGTAGGCTATCGTTTCAAGGCAGGTGAGTGATGAAGTGGCATAGTATTTCAACGCGCCTAATTCTGATGCTGTTGGGTTTGACCTTGGGGAGTGTCACGGGGTTTTCTATTGTATTGGATATTGCCCTTAAAAACTTTTTTGTTCGCGATGCTCAAACTACTCTGCAACGTCAGGCGAACGTATTAGCAAACCAAGCTCAAGCTGAACCCGACCCAGAAAAATTAAGGCAATGGGCGAACTTAATTGCCCAACAAGGACAATGGCAAGTAATTGTGTTTAATGGCGAAGGAAAAGAATGGATTAAAAGAGAAGGAGTGTTAACCGATAATTCTCCCCAACCACCAGCAGAATTAATTGCAAAAACTCTAACAGGCTCTACCAGCGAGGGAAGATTCAAGACAGCAGAAAATTCTCAATATCCTTGGTGGCTCTACGGCACAGCACCTTTATATCTAGGAAAAGAACTATTTGGTGCGGTTTACATTGCCATGCCGATGCGAAGACCAAAACAATTTGCCCAACAAGTAGAAGGAGTAGTAGTGGGAATGGTACTTGTTACCACAACCATAACCGTCTTGGCAGCTTGGTTACTTTCTCGTAGCTTTACCCAACCTCTAGAACGCCTTCATCAACAAGCGAAACTACTAGGAGCGGGTGATTATACCGCCCGTTCTGGTATTAAAGGTAAGGGAGAACTGGCTCAACTGAGTCATTCAGTAGATGAGATGGCAGCAAAACTCTCGGTTACTTTAGAAGCACTCAAGGCACAGGAAACCTCCCGTCGGCAGCTAGTAGCTAATGTATCTCACGATCTGCGTACTCCCCTGGCATCCTTGCGAGTCGAGTTAGAAGCAATTTTAGATGGAGTGGTATCGGGAGAAAAAGCGAGTCAATATTTAAAACGTGCCTGTCGCGAAACAGATTATCTCGCCCGTCTAGTAGAACAACTGATGCTCTTGGCTCGTGCTGATGCAGGTCAACTACAGATAAATCCTCAAGCAGTTTCCGCCGTCGCGATCGCTCAAGAATGTCTTTCTCGCATGGAAGTGACGGCTCATAACGCTCATCTTAATTTAGAATTGCTAGCTACTCCCGATCTCCCTCAAGTTTGGGTCGATCCAGAGTTAACTGGACAAGTGGTTTTAAATCTAATCGATAATGCGATTAAATATGCTCCAGATAGTGAAGTTATTGATATTGAAGTTTTGCCCCCCGTAACTGAAAATAAAGGCAACTATGTTCCTCTACAAGTGCGCGATCGCGGTTCGGGCATGAAACCAGAAGAAATCAAGCAAGTGACAGAACGTTTTTACCGTACTAATTCCGCTCGTCCCAAAGGTGGATTTGGCTTGGGACTAGCGATCGCTCACCAAGTTTGTCATCTACAAGGCGGTAGCCTTCAAATAGAAAGTCAGTTAGCAAAGGGAACTGTAGTTAGGTTATTGTTGCCTACTCAGTAAAAATTAGAGATTGCATAGATTAAAAAAGTTTTGTTCTTATATTTGCCTTTGATTAAAAATATTCGGCAAAAAACTGAACATAAATATTACAGTTTTTATTCCCTCTTATAAATTCAGAATTTCCGCAAGAAAAACTAATTGATAGGAGGTATTTTATTAACAGTAATTTATTATAATTAATGTCAAAAATGCTACAAAAATTTTTATTGCTAGAAATTGTCAGAAGAGAAAATAAATTGACAACTATAATTCTGGAGCTCGTATTAATTGAAAAATAATTGAAAAAGATTCATAGTTTTTTAATATCTTTTTCCCACAATAAAGATAACGACAAATAAGTTGTCTGTTAACTAAAAAACCAGGATAAAAATTCATGAAAGGTTTAATTTTAGGTAGTTTATCTATTTTAGCTATGTCCGTTGCTAGCGTTCCCGCAGCCGAAGCATTCACCTCAGTTAATAACTCTAGAATCAGTGGTGCTGGATACGTGAATCATTCACTAAATTTCCAGGTAGAAAGAGGCAATTTAATAGGTCTGAATATTACTTTACCCGAACAAGTTAGAGATTTGGATGAAGTACAAATTTTTGACCAAATGGGTGAAATGATAGCTGCTGAAACTGACATTAATGATGGTTTAGTTTCAATTAATTTCGACCGCCCTGTTGCTCCTGGAAATAAGTTGACTTTGAAATTTAAAGGAGTAAATGGGAGGTATTTACCAGGTGATAGTTTGTCTTACAGAGTATCTGCCCAAAAAGAAGGACTATCTCAACCAATTCCTTTAAGATCGGCAACAGTGAGAATTCCCGATCGCGATTAATTCTCATAACCTGAATAAATTAATAGGGTTAGTTATGGCTTAAAACTGACCCTATCGATCCAGATAATACTCGACCGTAATTAATAGTCGTTTTACTATAAACAATCAAAGTAATTATTAGTTGCTGCTGATTAGCAATTAATAATTGAAGTTTTGAGTAATTCTAAAATCAAAAAAACTAAAAAATCAAGACTTAGTTTTGGCTTACTTGAAAACTTTAGTTACTGGTTAAGAGATTACTAATTACTGGTCGCTAATTGCTGACTTAATTGCCTTGTATTTGTTCGTTAACTTTAACTCTTATCAAAATGAAATTAACTTCAACATCAAATCATACCATCGAACAGAAAGATTTAAAGAGAATCAGAGCCAGAAAGTTGACTTTAGTATTTGCTTCTGGATGTTTGGGAGGGACTTTAAACAGCATTACTGTTTGGCTATTTGGTGCAATTGGTATAACCGCTCTGTTCGGAGTTGCTATTGCTCCAGAGTTAACTTCAGCTTGGCTGTATCCTCGCATTGTTTGGGGCGGAATTTGGGGTTCTCTTTTTCTGTTGCCTTTCTCTCAAAAAAATTATTTGATTCGCGGTGTTTTATACAGTTTGTTCCCTACTTTAGTTCAACTTTTTATCGTATTTCCCCAAGCAGATAAAGGAATAATGGGTGTGGAATTAGGAAGTTTAACACCTGTTTTTGTCCTCTTTTTTAACGCTATATGGGGAATAACTACGGGATTATGGCTGAAATTTATCTCCTACCCTCCTCAGCGAATCAGAACTTGACCCTCTCGTGTAACTTTTCTTTTATAAAGCAATGAAAAAAATACCGACTCAATCCTTGAGAAATTGGAAAAAAACCCTATTTTTAGTCACAATTTTTTTCTTCTGTGCCACCCTTCCCACTTTTGCCCAATCAGCAACTCAAGGCGGAGGATTGAATCCTCAAGAACTACTCAGAAACGCTTTAATCCAAATTCAGGATTTAGGAACTGTTGGAGCGATCGCTTTTATCCTACTTTACATCATTGCCACTATTGCCTTTTTACCAGGCTCAATTCTTACTCTTGGTGCTGGTGTAGTCTTTGGCGTAGCTCTCGGTTCGCTCTATGTGTTCGTCGGTGCAACTATCGGTGCTACTGGTGCTTTTTTAGTCGGACGTTATTTAGCTAGAGGTTGGATATCGCGAAAAATTGAGGGCAATCGTAAGTTTTCAGCTATTGACAAAGCAGTAGAAAAAGAAGGATTTAAAATCGTCCTTCTAATACCATTTCTCGAAACTAGCTAGAAAGATAGCAAATTATTTTTTATTAATTAAAATTCTTAAAACCCCTACTATGTTTAGTTTTTGAATTTTGAATTTTGAATTTTGAATTAAAACTA
>JASJEI010000115.1 GCA_030064795.1 Pleurocapsa sp. MO_226.B13
ATAGGGTTTGCTGAAAAAATAAGCGAAAAAATTTACAAGAATCAGCTTGTTTAAAAGATAAGTTTTTATGTTACTAATTTGGGTTGAATATCAGCTTTAATAATAAAAAAGTCAGTAATCAAGCCTAATTTATAGGTATTCAGAAATAAAGACAAAAAAAGACAGCTAACCTGCCTAAGCAGGCTAGAAAGATTGATGACTAAAAAGGTAATTGCAATAGAAGTTTCTGCTGTTTCAGAAAGTTTTGCCATGATACAATGAAGACCATAACGTCTCTTAGCTTGACCAAATTTGCCCTCAATAGCATTACGAAATTTTTCATCATCTCTAGCTTGTTTTTTAGTTGATTTACTAACATTTTTAGGCGGTCTTCCTAATGGGGGTCCACTAATTCTAATTCCTCTCTCTTTACACCAAGCTCTATTATCTCTGGTTCGATAAATTCTATCTACGTGAACTGAGGCTGGATAGTAACCAGTAAAGCTTTTATAGGCTTCTATTTGTGTTTTGAAATTTCCAGATTCATTAAAATTATTCCAACTTAAATAGTCTAAAAACACATAGTTGTCAAAACAGCTTACTGCAAGTTTAGCTCCAAATTCGACAGGTTTGCCTGCTTTTCCTCTCACTATAGGGCGGATATGAGGTTGAATAATACTCACAATCCTATCATCGATTCTGTTTGATTCATTCTCATACATCCACAATTGTTGACGATAAACTTCTGTGACTACCAACAGGGTTTTATATTTGCTTGGATTTAGGCTAATTAACTCTGCTTCCAACTTGATGAGATTCTCTATCTGGTCTAGATTTCTTTTTATGTATTGTAGTTGTTTGGCGATCGCCTTCCTTCTTTCTTGTCGAGATGGACGACGTTTTTTCGCGACTTTTAAATAATCTTTTTTCGCCTTTTTTCTATAAGTTCTTGGCTTTTTTGCTCGCTTTATTTGACAACTTTTATAAAGAGAATCAATAATTTTTTCAGTTTGCCTTCTTGCTTGATTTAATATGCCTAAATCATTAGGATAAGTTATATCCGCAGGCGCACAAGTAGCATCTAAGATTAACTTTCCTTTATTTTTTTTTAACTCGTCTTCTTCTCGTTCGTTTTTTTTTCTGCTTGTGATTCTTCCTCTTTTTCTGTGTGATTCTTCACCATTTTTTGATTAATTTTGTTGACCAACTTCTGGTCTATTCTTTCTCTAAAATAAACCATCATAGAGGCATCAAATGGTGCAGCATTACTATAAGATGAAATCCCTAAAAAATACTGTAAATATGGGTTTTCTCGAATTTGCTCTACAGTTTCTCTATCTGAAGTTCCTAATTTCTCTTTAATAATTAACGCTCCTAACGCCATCCGAAAGGGTTTAGCTATTGCGCCCTTTTTTTCTGAGAAATTTTGTGCGTATTCCTCTTCAAATTCTGACCAAGGTATCAATTCTGCCATGATGACCCATCGATTATCTGATGACAACTTCATGGAAACAGGTAATTCAAAGTTTTCTGGGCTAAGGTCAGACTGGTTGGATTTTAAGTACATTTGTTCTTGCTCATTAAGTGCAAGGTTCTTTAACCAATTTTAAGGCTTTTTCGCCTCTTTACCCTGACTTTTTTCTACACCAAATATCCCTGTAACCTTTATTTAGTCAAGATTGTCAAGTTATTCAGCAAACCCTAGTTACCCAACAAATTTAAAAATGAAAGATTCAAAAATTTTCCTTCCCGAAGACATTGCTCCAGAAGTTTTTACTCTAGCTTGCCAATACTATGCCCAGCAAATTCCATGCTATTCAGTAGCCGACTGAATGGAAGCAGCTACCAAAATTCTTCATATACCTCCTGAGTTAATCGAGCGAGCTATCCAAGAAATTCAGGCACAATGTCAACCAAGTCCGTCTGAGATTCCTATTAGGAAAGACATTGCTCCAGAAGTGTTTACACTAGCTTGCCAATATTATGCCCAGCAAATTCCATGCTATTCAGTATCTGACTTAATGGAGGCAGCCACCAAAATTCTTCAGATTCCTCCTGAGTTAATCGAGCGAGCTATCCAAGAAATTCAGACACAACGTCAACCAAGTCCGTCTGAGATTCGCCTTAGCGAAGACATTGCCTCAGAAGTTTTTACTCTGGATTCTCAATACTATGCCGAAAAAGAGCGGAGCTATTCCCTATCGGACTTGATAGAAGCAGGAGCAGAGGTTCAGATTCCTCCCGAATTAATCTTAAGAGCTATTAAAGAAATTCAAGCACGACCCAAACCCGCCAAACAGTCACGTAAAATGCCTTCAAAACCTGCCAAACAGCCACGTAAAATGCCTTTTACAGTAGGTGTGGGTGGGATCTTAGCTGCGATCGTTCTCTGGAGTGGTTGGACATACAATTCCCTATCTATTGCCGAATCAAACGTAGATCTTGCTTGGGTGCAAGTAGAAAATCAACTTCAAAAGCAGGCTCGTCTTATTCCTGACCTTTTGAAAGCTACACAAACTTATGACCAACAAGAACGAGAGCCGATCATTAAAATAGTTGAATCTTACCTAGCTTACTTACAAGCTAGCAACCGAAAAGAGCGACTACAGGCAATTACAACTATTAATCTTGCAGTTAATCGTTTTTCAGAGTTTGCTGCTAGCAATCGACAGTGGCGATCGAGCCAGCTATATAATAATCTTCGGGACGAGTTAACAAACGCTATGAATGGCATTGCTATAGAGCAGATGAGCTATGACGAAGCAGCAAACATTTACAATCAGAAAATCGAGCAATTTCCTAACTTTTTGCTGGTGCATATTTTTGGGTTTCAAAAGATGCCTCTATCTCCATCAACGGGATGGATTTGCCGAACTAATAACAGCTTGTTTGTTGATATTTTCAAGGCGTTACTAAATTAGGGTGTAAATCAGGGCAAACTGAAATTCATCAAAAACTCAAAGCTACCAGGATGAGAGCAGAACTACTGATTCGGGAAAGAAATTCTATGAATTTGTTTCTCCATCTCTATTTGAGATCATTCATCGTCAGTTAACGACTCAGACACTTTGTAGATGGTATAAGAATAATGGAATTGTGGAATATAGACAAGGCAGTTAATGCCATTAAGAATGAAACTCTCTCAGAATGGGAAAAGGCTAAGTATTATATTGGCTGGATAGTGTTGCAGCTTATTTTATCAGCAGCTAATGAGATGGTTAGAAGACCCCATTTTGGAGTTATCGGAGTTGTTTCTTATTCCTTAGCTGCCTTTGTAGGTATTGTTGGTGTAACTGCCTGTTTCAATGTGAATAAGAAAAGGGACAATAAGAATTTCCTTGAAAGAGTTGCCATTATTGGATTGCCTCTGAATATAAGAATATCAGTACTATTCTGGGCGATCTATATTCTGCTTTTCAATATTGGTCTTAGAGCTAAATCAGGAGTCGCAATATCGACTGTTTTTACTATCTATGGTTTGTTTAGTGCCTCTGCATACTATGCTTTATTTTTCTATGTATTAAAAAATAAGCTGGCAAAAATATAGGTAGATAGGATTGCTATTAAATAAATCTCATTAACAAATTCCTCTTTAAACCAGATAAAAACTGAAAAATTCATCAAAAAAATTGTATCTTATTAATCCTAGCTTCGCTTTAGGTTACAACAACCGAGGTCTGGTTTACTACGACCAAGGAAAAGCAGAATTAGCCCTCTCTGACTATAACCAAGCGATTCAACTCGATCCTGACTTCCCTAATCCTTACTTTAATCGGGGAGAACTCTATACCAAACAAGGAAAAACAAAATTAGCAGAAGCTGATTATAACCAGGTAATTCAACTCAATCCTGATGCTGCTGAAGCTTATGCTAGTTTAGGTAAGCTACAAATGAGTATAGGAAATATTGAAAAAGCGCGAGATAATTTACAAAGAGCGCGACAGTTGTTTATGACTCAAGGTAATTCAGAGGGAGCCGAACAAGCTACTAATCTCTTGAAACAATTGTCACTTTAGTGATGTACTCCCATCGCCTCTCTTCGAGTAGGCGTGGGTCTTACGCGACAAAGATAAAAAATAAAAGAAGAGAATAATTGTGTCCAAATATACTTGAATCCTCAATCCCTCGAACAATTGTTTTAAAATTACACGAGTTTTTAACTAAGTACGATTTAATGCCGACATCAGTGCTTGTTGACCTGTGGTTTGATATACCTGAGTCAAATATTGATGAACTGTTTCGGCATCAGCAGGGGGTAAAGGGATTTTTCCCAGGATATCCAAGACGTTTTTTTGTTCGGAGGGAGGAACGATCGCCACTAAACTAGATTCGAGTGGTTCATCATATTGCCAAAACCCTTTATGAGCTATGGAGGAATCATCTTCTAAAGCCTGAGTAGAATTGAGCAGATCGGCTAGTTCGGCTTGAAGAGTAGGAGTAGCTACCGCCGTTTGACTGCGAATTCGGCGTAACTGTTCGATAATCTGATTTTTAGTTCGTCCCCGTAACTGAAAAATAATAAAAGGATCTTCACTAAAGCGATCGCCCAATTGATAGTATACTGCTGCAATATGCTTGCAGGGATTGGCTTTATCGGGACAGCTACAGCGAGAGCGTACTTCATTGAGAGTAAAGGGAAATAAACTCAAACCACTAGCAGTAAAGACAGCTTCAATACTTTCGGGCATTTCCCCCGCCAATAGTTGAGCGGTAAATAAAGCTTTTTCTGACATTTTGGCGATCGCAAAATCCCAGTCTTCCTTACTAAAAGAATCTAAAGATATAGAGACTCGATAGGGTTCGGCTTCGCTCCCCTGCACTGTCGCTTTGGCTTTAGAATCAGCAAAATCGATACTGAGTACATTCCCTTCTCTGGCATAACTACGCCCCCGTTCGAGGCGTTTTTTAAAGCGATAGGAACTAAGCAAATCTAGCCATCTCTCTACCCACCATTCTGATTTTTCTACTTCAAAGTTGGTCATTGTTTTTATAGCTGTTAGCTTTTTTGTAGTCTTAAATTATTTTAAATCAATGACAATTCAAAAGCTCCCAAGCCAACTAATTCCCGTAACTGCGTTTACAATAACTTTATCTTTCATAATCGAAACTGGTTGAGGAGTAGTAAGTGATCGGCAAAGGTTTATCTAGATTATGTTTGTCTTTGGGTTTGGCGGTAACAATTACTGCCTGTGGTAGTCCCACAACAACATCTACTAGTCAACAGGATAGTAGCACCCTAAAATTACTTTACTGGCAAGCCCCAACTATTCTCAATCCCCATCTCTCTACAGGATTTAAGGATGCAGAAGCTAGTCGCATTTCTCTAGAGCCTCTAGCTAGTTTTGATAACGAAAATAATTTAGTCCCTTTTTTAGCAGCAGAAATACCGACTAAGGAAAATGGTGGTGTAGCTGAAGATGGAAAATCTGTTACCTGGAAACTCAAACAGAATGTCAACTGGTCTGATGGAGAGCCTTTTACTGCTGAGGATGTCGTCTTTACTTACGAATTTATCAGTAACCCTCAAGTGGGTGCTACCTCCGCAGGTGCTTATGAAGTAGTAGAAAGCGTCGAAGCTATTGACGACTATACGGTCAAGGTGAATTTTAAAGAGGTAAATCCTGCTTGGTCGTTGGCTTTTGTCGGTGGGGAAGGAATGATCTTACCCCAGCATATTTACGAAGCCTACAATGGGGCAAATGCCAGGGAAGCACCAGCTAACCTCAAGCCTGTCGGTACGGGTGCTTATCGGGTCGTAGACTTTCGACCAGGAGATATAATAATTTACGAGCCAAATCCTGAATTTCGTCAAGTAGACCAGTTGGGCTTTGACAGAATAGAGCTAAAAGGTGGTGGTGATGCTACCTCCGCAGCTAGGGCGGTCTTGCAAACGGGAGATGCGGATTTTGCCTATAATCTTCAGGTGGAAGCTCCAGTTTTAGCAGAACTAGAAACCGCAGGACAGGGAGTAGTAGTATCTAACTACGGTGCGCTGATGGAACGAATTATGATTAACCACAGCGATCCTAATACAGTCCCTCCTTCGGGGGAACGTTCCAGTGTTGATTTTCCCCATCCCTTTTTTAGCGATCGCGATGTACGTCAAGCCTTTTCTCTGGCAATAGACCGAGATACCATAGCCGAACAGTTATACGGCATTACAGGTAAAGCTACCCCCAACTTTTTGGTCGCGCCACCAGAATATGCTTCTCCCAATACCAGCTATGAATATAATCTCGAACAAGCCAAACAGCTCTTGGATCGCGCTGGTTGGGAAGATACTAACGGTAATGGTATTCGCGATAAAAACGGTACGGAAATGCAAGTAGTATTTCAAACTTCGGTTAATCCTCTACGCCAAAAGACTCAAGCAATAGTCAAACAAGGCTTACAGTCTGTCGGTGTGGGAGTAGAACTCAAAAGTATCGATCCCAGTGTCTATTTTTCTAGCGACCCTAGCAATAATGATACGGTCGAGCATTTTCATGCCGATCTGCAAATGTACACCACGGGGAACACCATTCCCGATCCTGGAACCTATATGAACTTTATGACCTGCGCTCAAATTCCCCAAAAGGCAAATAATTGGTCTGGTGATAATAATTCCAGGTATTGTAATCCAGAATACGATCGCCTTTGGCAAGAAGCCAGTCGAGAATTAGACGCTAGCGAACGTAGTCAATTGTTTATCGAAATGAACGATCTATTAATTGAAAATACCGTAGTTATTCCCCTGGTACATCGGGCTGATGTTATGGCTTTTAGCAATAGTTTAAAGGGTTATGCTCCTACTGCATGGGATATGCGCACCTGGGATATTATGAACTGGAAACGCCAAGAGCAATAAATGAAGTAGGATTTCCCGTCAGTTCGGGGTTGTCACTGTCTTAAGTATAAAAATTCCCCTCGATAATAATTTTGCTAAAAGTAAAGGCGATCGGATACTGGCTGAAAAATGAGATCGCAACAGAGCTTAGGGTCAAGATTATATGGAACGAACTTCTCTTCATTATTACTTCAAAAAACACATTTGTATTATCAAGTTAATATGAAGCAGTTCAAAAAAGTGCGATCTAGATCACTTCAAATTAAATTTATTAGCCAAGAATTAGTTGGGGGTTGTCGGTAGGGACGAAGTGTAGTTCGCCCTTACCAGATGTGTCGCATTATTTTTTCTTTTCGGTATTGGTTTGGGGTTATCTTTCCTCAGTTCCCAAGTCTCCTCGTATTAAGGTCGCGATCCTTTATCTTAAGTATAAAAATTATTTTCTAAAATAATCTTGGTAAAAGTAAAGGCGATCGGATACTCGCTAAAAAAAGATATTGCAACAGAGCTTAGGGTCAAGATCGTATGGAACGAACTTATCTTCATGATTACTTTAAAAAACATTCTCTATTGTAAAGATAATATAAAGTAACCCAAGAAACTGTAATCTAGCTCACCTCAAACAAATAAAAACTAAAATCAACAAAGCAGCAGGAATAGTAACTGTTGAACTTACAAAAAGTAAGGTTGAAATAACTAGAAAGTAAAAACATAGATCTCAATAGTTTTGGAGAACTCCTTTGATTGAGGAAAAAGATTATAGACTCCACAGAACAATACTATGCTTCTGTAATGTTTGAAGATGAAAAAGAATTGCTAAAACTAAATGCTAAGAGAAAAGCTATTGGCATTGATAAATGTTTATCAGCCCCTCCTCGAAACTACGCGCCCTAAAAGTCCCAAATATCATCTAAATTTCATCCAAACTTCACTAATATTTCACCTACTGGTACGATTCAGAGGACATACTTAGGTATAAGCCCTCAAGCAAATTTAATTAATTCCCAAACTTGTCAGTTAAAGTCCTTAGTAACCTACAAATTTCGACTTCTAATTCCGTATAACAACATCGACTATTTAGGCAAACAAATATTTAATTTTATTTCAGACTAATCAAACATCTTTGGTCAATGGTTAAATCCCATCTTTTAAATAAACTTTTTTATTCTAAGTTTTTAGGACAACTTACGGTTTTGACTAATGCAGCTAGTCCTTTAGCGTTACCCGCAACTCGTCTGTTTGGTACGGATGGAATTCGCGGAAGAGTGGGGGTCAAAGAAGTACTAAATCCGATTCTGGCGGTACGAATTGGCTTTTGGGCGGGACAAATATTGCAAACATTAAATAGCCAATCTTCCCTTGTGATTCTCGGACAAGATTCGAGAAATTCCAGCAATATACTAGCAATGGCACTTTCAGAGGGTTTAGTGGCTGCGGGGGTAGAAGTTTGGAACTTAGGTTTATGTCCCACTCCTGCGGTAGCTTATCTTACCAGGATCGGCCAAGGGATGGGAGGGGTAATGGTCTCTGCTAGTCATAATCCTCCAGAAGACAATGGAATTAAATTTTTTGGTGCTAACGGTACTAAATTGTCTACTTTAGTGCAGGCTCAAATTGAAGCGGGAATTCGCGGACAACTTCAAGAACATAAAATTCAACTGCGCGCTGCTACTAATTGGGGACAACAATATTATCGACCAGAATTATTAGGACAATACCGAGAGTCATTACAAAAACCATTTCTGGCTAAAAATCATTTAGCGGGTCTAAAGATTGTTCTAGATTTAGCTTGGGGTGCAGCAGTCGATCTCGCTCCCGATCTATTTCGCGCTATGGGTGCAGAAGTAATTACGCTTCACGACCGTGCTGATGGCGATAAGCCTTACGGCATAGCTTCGCAACGCATCAATGTCAACTGTGGTTCGTCTCATTTAGCTACTCTACAGCAAGCTGTTGTCGAGCATCAGGCTGATTTGGGATTTGCTTTTGATGGCGATGTAGATCGGGTTATGGCAATAGATGCTACTGGTCGGATCGTCAACGGAGATTATATCCTCTATCTCTGGGGTAAACTGCTGCGTCAAAACGATCGGCTGCCAGCTAGTACTATTGTCTCTACAGTGATGGCAAACTTGGGCTTTGAAAATGCTTGGCATAATTTAGGCGGAAGACTAATTCGCACCGAGGTAGGCGATCGCCACATCCAGGCTAAAATGGCGCAAATCGGGGCTCAACTCGGTGGAGAACAATCTGGACACATACTCTGTCCTCATTATGGTGTGTCTGGGGATGGTTTGCTAACCGCATTGCACCTATCTGGATTGGTCAAACAGTCTGGTACATCCTTGAATGACCTAGTGAACGCTAGTTTTCAGCCTTATCCTCAGATTCTCAAAAATGTACGGGTTGCAGATCCCCAACGCCGTCAAAATTGGCAAGACTGCGCTCCTCTACAACGGGCGATCGCCAAAGCCCAAGCAGCCATGGGAAGTCAGGGGAGAGTTTTAGTCCGTCCCTCTGCTACAGAGCCTTTAATTTGGGTCATGGTCGAAGCAGTTAATATCGATCTAGCTACTCATTGGACAGAACAATTAGTTAGCTGTGTGGAGCAATATCTTGCAGCATAATTAGTAACTAGTTTTTCGGCGGAGTCGGCTTTAAAACACCATTGCGATCGCGACGCAGTGGATAGGGTTGAACGGGCAAGGGAGAGCCTGGAGCGTCCAGTACGGATACTCCATAAGTCCAATCAGACGGGCAGATAGCAATATATCGCGCATATCCTCCCGTTCCTCCTTCGGGTTTAGCAAAACCGATCGCCACTAAAGCCCCCGCTTCGGGAACTTTATCTAAATTGGTCACTCCCTCTGCCTGGGTATAGTGATTGTGCAACAGCCAGTATTCCCCTTCTAAATTGGGCGTAGTATCGGTATCTAAGGGTTCGTGTCCGTGAAACAGAATGTTGCGTTCTTGATGGAGAAATTGCAATGTTTCCAGGGCTACTCCAGGGAAAGGCTTCTGATTAAACCGTTCTACTTCTCCCCACTTCTTATACCAATCCGAGCGAATCATTACCACCGAACCTTCTGGAATTCTGCCGTGTTTGGCTTCCCAGGCTTGAATATCGGCAACACGGGCATGATAGCCAGGGTCTTGGGCGACTCGTTCGTGAATATCGATTGTTACCAGGGGACGGATGGCATAGGTTGGAGGTAAATCGCTAATAGTCGCTCCATACTCATCCCAATGGGCGGGTGGGTCGAGCTGCGTACCGTACTGGTCGGTAGGCAGTTGGTAAGCTGTAGCAATAAAGCCATGCTCGGCATAGGTGTATTCTTCCCCCGTGTTGATGTAGTTGGTCAGATCTGCTCCCGCTAAAGTAGAATCGAAGTTAGCTCGAGCAAAACCCTGCCATACGGGAATTGTCGGACTAAAGGCATGAGTCAAGTCTACATATTTAGCTGACTTGAGGGTTGTGTCATAAATCTGCCAGAGGTCTCTAGTTTGTGGTTTGACAGGATGCGCCATCGTAAGTATCACAAGAGCGGTTGCCATCACTCCGACAAATAGTATTAGTAATCGCCTCATCATAGATGCAATATTTGTTTAAAAGTGATTGAATGCTAAAGGCTAAATGATACATGTTTTGACTACTTACTTCTGTTATCCGTGCTGCTGCATAAAAAAAATTTCTTCAACGTAACTAATTAAGATCGGCAACTTTATTGTTCGTATTGAGATAATAATCGCGATCGCCATAACTTTGTTGGTAACCTCGATTAGTTTAATGAAATGACTTTAATTAAACAGATTACAACTACAATTGCATTTGGTGTGTTATTAGCTTCTGTCCCTACTCTTACTGCTGCACAATCTTTGGTTCAGCAATGGAAGCAGGGCTTGAGTGGCAGCAAGCTGACTAATTATTCAGGTTCGATAATCAATTCCAACAGTACCCTAACCGTAATCAGTTTTTGTAGAAACGGTCGATATAGTTATTACAAAGAGGGAAGTTGGTCTGTACCAGGTCAAGCAGGAGGTGCTTCCAATAGTCAAATAACTGGTCGTTGGGATGTCCAGCAACAAGGAAATCAAGTTGCATTGATCTATGTCACTGACAATGGTCAATCAGGTGTTTTTCCGATGTATTTACAGAATAATGGACGAGTAAACATTGGTGGAACTGAATTTGCAGTGCAGCAAGGCGGAGCGGGTTGTTAGGCAATTATATGATCTTCGGATAAACAGGGGAAAATATTTGGTTGAGTAATGAGTAGTAAGTAGCGATCGCCAATGACTAATGACTAATAACTACTTGTATCTTTAGATTTCATGCCCCGTATACTAGATTGAGATGCTTGGCTAAGAAAGCTCCCGCCTCAGTAATAGCTTCCTTTCCAGTTGTCAGATGAGGGGCAAACTGATGAAAACAATGAATCATCTCCTGCCAAACTTTGAGTTCTACCGACACATTATCTTCTGCTGCTTTGCAAGCTAATCTTAGAGCATCATTAAGTAAAACTTCTTGACTACCAACATGAATTAATAACGGGGGAAGATGAGATAAATCGGCGTAAATTGGAGAAACGATCGGATTGAAAAAATCTCCCTCTGGCAAATAGGAATTAACTACCAGATCTAACAGTTCGGCTGAAACAATCGGATCTACTTCTGCTTTGGTATCTAGCGATCGCCCCGTTCTGGCAAAATCCGTAAAAGGCGACATCAACAAGGCACAAGCAGGTAGTTGGCGATCGCTATTTTTTAAAGACAACATCATTCCCAATGCCAAATTGCCTCCCGCCGAATCTCCCGCTAAAGCTATTTGATGGGGATTAAATTGACGTTGTTCTATTAACCAACGATAGACTGCCAAACCGTCTTCTAAAGCAGCGGGAAAGGGATATTCTGGTGCTAGCCGATAATCAATGAGTAAAACGCTGGCTTTTGCTGCACTGGAAAGATCGCTGGCAACACGACGATGGCTATTACGGGAACCAAATAAATAACCACCGCCGTGTAGATAGATAATGATGGCTTCTGGAGACGCTTCGGGGGTAGAAATTAAATCTGCGGGTACGCCATTGGCATCAACTGATTTAACAGTAGCGTTGGGATGGGGTGGCATGGTAAAACCCCGTTCAAAGTTAACTCGCATCTCGCCGATGGTTTCGCCCCAATGAAAGTTACGTAATTGTTGAATAATCGGGATAAGTTCTTGTTGACTCATGATTTTTTCGACTAACTTAAAGAACCATAAATTATTAAATTCTTAAATAAAATTCGATTTTATAGTGCTTTATGTGGCAAGAATTTTTAACTATTATCTAGATATAGATAACAATCGAGAAAAAAATGAGAACAGATGGGACAGTCGGATCGAGTAACATTTATTAGACCTCTGATAGTAGTCTGTTAGTTAATTCTGTTAAAATGACTTTCCGATTCGGTTGCAATTAGTTCCCATGATGCATTGATGTTACAGCAATTTATTATTTCTGGAATTGCCATTGGTAGTGTTTATAGTTTAGTAGCTCTAGGATTTCAGATTACCTATTCTGTCTCCAATACGATGAATTTTTCTCAGGGTGCTTCGGTGATGTTAGGAGCAGTCA
>JASJEI010000554.1 GCA_030064795.1 Pleurocapsa sp. MO_226.B13
GCTAGCATCGGGAGTTACCTGAGCGATCGCAACCTTACCACTAGCACATATAGAACCTAGAATTAAAACAGAAATCTTGAAAATGGAAGATAAAGTTAGTTTCATTAATTCATAGTACAATTAAACTAAGATATAAGCGTAATTCCCAAAATCATCTTACCTAGAATAATTAATCAGCTTAAAAAGATCGGTTTAATCGCGATTTTCATCATCAAATCCTGAAAAACTCCGTAGCCAATTATCTGCAATCCTCGATACATTAAAAGCAAATATACTTGCAATATCTTTTGTTTCCCAGTCAAAGGCGATCGAGACAGATCGAATGAGACAATAGATATCCTGTAAGAAATCTACATATAGAGAGGAGAACTATTAGATGTTAGAAGAATATAAAAAACAAGCTGCCGAAAGAGAAGCTTTAGGTATTCCTCCACTACCTTTAACCGCCCAGCAGACATCCCAGTTGTGTGAAATCCTCAAAAATCCTCCCGAAGAAAACAAAGGAGAGTTGCTACAATTATTGCGCGATCGCGTACCCCCTGGTGTAGACGATGCAGCCTACGTCAAGGCTGGTTTTTTAACTGCTGTAGCCAAAGGGGAAATTAAATGTCCTGTAATTTCTCCCCAGGGTGCAGTAGACTTACTAGGTACGATGATGGGTGGTTATAACGTCCAATCTCTGGTAAATTTACTTAAATCTAACGAGCCTGGAATTGCTTCAGAAGCAGCAGCAGCCTTGAGTAAGACTCTGTTGGTATTTGATGCCTTTAACGATGTCTTAGAACTATCTGATACTAATCCCTACGCCAAGCAAGTAATTGATTCTTGGGCAAATGCCGAATGGTTTATTGGTCGTCCCAAACCTGCCAAAGCGATTACTGTGACTGTCTTTAAAGTACCAGGAGAAACCAACACCGATGACTTATCTCCTGCACCCCACGCTACTACTCGCCCCGACATTCCCCTTCATGCTTTGGCAATGCTAGAGTCTAAAATGCCTGAAGGAATAGAAACCATTGCTCAGTTAAAAGAAAAAGGTCATCCCGTGGCATATGTCGGTGATGTTGTCGGTACGGGTTCTTCTCGTAAATCGGCAATTAATTCGGTTTTGTGGCATATTGGGCGTGAAATTCCTTTTGTTCCGAATAAAAAAGCTGGTGGCTATATCTTAGGTAGTAAAATCGCCCCTATCTTCTTTAATACTGCCGAAGACTCTGGGGCATTACCAATTGAATGCGATGTTACCCAGATGAATACAGGGGATGTAATTACCATTCATCCCTACAAAGGTGAAATTACCAACGAGTCTGGTGAAGTTATTTCTACCTTTACTCTCAAACCCGAAACCATCATTGACGAAGTTCGCGCTGGTGGTAGAATTCCCTTATTAATTGGTAGGGCATTAACCGATAAAACCAGAGAAGCATTAGGTTTACCAGTCTCGGAAATCTTCACTCGTCCTTCTTTACCCGAAGATACTGGCAAAGGCTTTACCTTGGCGCAAAAAATGGTGGGGAAAGCTTGCGGTTTACCAGGAGTTCGTCCTGGCACATCCTGCGAACCTTTGATGACTACCGTTGGTTCTCAAGATACCACAGGGCCAATGACCAGAGACGAATTAAAAGAACTAGCTTGTCTTGGTTTTAATGCCGATTTAACCCTACAAACCTTCTGCCACACCGCAGCTTATCCCAAACCTGTAGATATTAAAACTCACAAAGAGTTACCCGACTTTTTCTCTACTCGTGGTGGTGTGGCATTGCGCCCAGGAGACGGTATTATTCACTCTTGGTTAAATAGAATGTTGTTGCCCGATACTGTCGGTACTGGTGGAGATTCTCATACTCGTTTTCCTTTAGGTATTTCCTTCCCTGCGGGTTCTGGTTTGGTAGCATTTGCAGCAGCTTTGGGAGTGATGCCTTTAGATATGCCCGAATCTGTATTGGTTCGCTTTACAGGAGAATTACAGCCAGGAGTAACCCTAAGAGATATTGTCAACGCTATTCCTTGGGTAGCTATTCAGGAAGGTAAATTAACTGTAGCTAAAGAAAACAAGATTAATCTCTTTAATGGGCGAGTCATGGAAATGGAAGGCTTACCCGATCTTAAAGTCGAACAGGCTTTTGAACTTACCGATGCTACCGCAGAACGTTCTTGTTCTGGTAGTACGATTAAACTGAGTGAAGAAACCGTAGCCGAATACTTACGTTCTAATGTTGTCCTCCTGAAAAACATGGTGGCGCGGGGATATCAAGATGCCCGTACTATTATGCGTCGCGTGGCAAAAATGGAACAGTGGTTGGCAAACCCCGAATTGATGTCGGCAGATGATAATGCCGAATATGCCGACACCATTGAAGTTAATCTTAATGAAATTACTGAACCCATCGTCGCTGCACCCAACGATCCCGATAACGTTAAGTTAATGTCAGAATGTGCGGGAGATAAAGTAGACGAAGTATTTATCGGTTCTTGCATGACCAATATCGGACACTATCGCGCTGCTGCTAAAATCCTTGAAGGTGCGGGGGTAGTTAAAGGACGACTCTGGATTTGTCCCCCGACTCGCATGGATGAAAAACAACTCCGCGAAGAAGGAGTATACGGCGTGTTTGCTGCTGCTGGCGCACGTACCGAAATGCCTGGCTGTTCTCTGTGTATGGGTAATCAAGCCCGCGTCGAAGATAATGCCACTGTCTTTTCTACCTCTACCCGCAACTTTAACAACCGCATGGGTAAAGGCGCACGGGTTTATTTAGGTTCGGCAGAACTTGCTGCTGTCTGTGCCTTGCTTGGTAAGATTCCTACCGTAGAAGAGTATATGGCGATCGTCAAGGAAAAAATTACTCCCTTTGAAGGCGATTTATATCGTTACCTTAACTTCGACCAAATTGAAAACTTTGAAGATGAAGGTAGGGTGATTCCAATTGAAGAAATGCCCAAGATTGAGGACATTTTAGGGATGCCTGTTTAACTCCTCTGTTTAATATAAGGGTGGGCATTAAAAGATTATTCTTGGCGTTTTATATACCCAGTAATGCCCACCCTACCAGTTGCTATTCTTCATTCTTCGTTTCTTTTTTTGATTATCCACTCCTTATATTGACGGGGTGCATTTTTTAAAAAAAATTCACTTTGTAAATCTTAATTAAGAGATAGTAATTGACGCTATCTATCGCGGGAAAGAATTAAATGACTGTAGAGACGTATAATATTTATTTAACTCTTTATCTGCACCAGAAGGAATTACCGCATCAGCAGGATTTACAGCTGTGGTTTGTGCCGTTTGTACGCCTACTTGATTTCCTGGCGCACCTTTACCAGCTTCAGCGTTGTCAGGATTAGTACGTGCGACGACTTTTTTATCTTTTTTTTCCATAATAAATATTTTTTAGTTACTTTTCCTCTATTAAGTTAATAGTTTTGCAGGCATAAAACATCTATCGCTGGTAACAATATTTAATCTGTGAAGAAATTATCCAATCTATCGAATCTATTATCTATTATCGGCTAATAT
Source organism: Pleurocapsa sp. MO_226.B13 (assembly GCA_030064795.1). Next base: position 3,518 of record JASJEI010000554.1, read on the forward strand.
TCAAGATAATTTTGCAAAAAATATCTAATATTAGCCTGAATTAGTTTCAGATTGGCAACGAAACCTATAGACATACAATACCTTGCAAGAGCAATCTAAAACTGATAACTTACAGGGAAACAATAAGCGCGATCGCTCTGGGGCATTGCACTCTTACGAGTTATTTGGGTCTTTGGGTTTCGGAATCAGAAAAAAAACATTTTGCCGAGTCAGATTTTGGATCTATCTTTTGGATCTATCTAAATATTCAAACAATACCCCAAAAGTTAGAAGCATTTTTTGGTACTACTAGTTGTTATGTCGGCAACCGTCCAGAAAAATAGAATTACCTATGTAAAACTAAAGTTAGTAATTTTAACTGATTAAAATCGTCAGCTAATAAGAAGTATCCAAAAGTATAATGATTCCTCAAAGCGTTTTGATCGTTGATGATGATGATGACTATACCAGTGTGGTTAAATTTGTTTTAGAACAAGACAGCAACTGGTATGTTACAACGGTGGAAAATGGAGCCGAGGCTATTGTCAAGGCAGAATTAGAACAACCAGATCTAATTTTGCTAGATGTTACTACCCCTGATTTTAAAGGGCTAAAAGTATATAAATCGCTTAAGTCCGATTTGTTTACCTGTAATATTCCGATTATCTTGATGACGGCTATGCCTGAGATCGTCAAAATCATCAGACGACAAGTCAAGGAAGATGAGGAAATAATGACCAAACCTTTTGATCTTACTAATTTAGCCAGTCAGGTTGTTGAGGTCGTGACTGCTTTCGGAGGCTAAACCCTACGAGCTTCCAATCTCGCGATTGAAAACTTACTGCCCCGCGCTACTACATGCGGCGAACTATGCGCCTTTGTCTAGAATTATGACAGCTATCACAATCCCCCGACAGCCCGACTTGGCAGTCACGACGAGCGCGTACATGTGGCTGAAGCCTTTGTCTTGCGCCTACATGCGGCTAAAGCCTTTGTGTCGGCGCGGGGTCGCTCGTCAATTTCTTTCCCCGAAAGTCCTTCGGTACTACTCGTATTACTGAAATACTCATACATCTAAGTACGTAACGAATAGAATTGATTTATTATAATCTCCGCTCAAACTTAGTATAAGTAATAATACTGACAAATACAATAATTACTAGTATAATTATTTGCATAAATAAAAACGAGCAAAGTTTTTGAATTATGCACCAAACTCTGGAAAATTTTCCTGATAAGAGTTGTAGATGTATTCTTATAACAACTTACTTCGGTGAAATTTAAGGAGTAAAGAAAATTGTCTGTAGCTTGTTCGGTAATTAGACCAACCAATCGACTGTTAGCTGCTCTATCTCCACAGGCATACCAACGTCTTTGTCGCCATTTACAACCAGTTGAACTTCCGCAACATAAAATTCTTTATCACCCAGGCGAAAATTGTAATTACGCTTATTTTCCCATCCACTCCATGGTTTCTAGCGTGGCAATTATGGAAAACGGCTCGACGGCAGAGATTGGAGTTATAGGTAACGAAGGGATGGTAGGACTGCCAATTATTCTAGATACAAGCTATACTAATTCCGCTGCAATAGTCCAGGTAGGTAACAGTGGCTATAGAATTTCCGCTCAAAGTCTGCGAGAAGAATTGAATGATCACGGAGAATTAGAGCGTTTGTTACTGCGCTACGTTCAAGCTCGAATCATCCAGATCGGTCAAACTGCTGCGTGTAATGTCTATCACAAGATCGAACAGCGATTTGCTCGCTGGCTATTAACAGTACGCGATAGCACACAGCAAAAGGAATTTCAGTTAACTCAAGAATTTATTTCTCAAATGTTAGGCGTGCGTCGATCTGGAGTAACAGAAGTAGCGAGTAAATTCCAAAAAGCAGGGATCATTCATTACAAACGGGGCTTAATTCAGATTGTTTCCCACCGAAAGTTAGAAGCTGCTAGCTGTGAATGTTATCGACTGCTCGTCCAGGAATACGAACGCTTGATAGGTACATTTTAAGGAACGAGGAACGAGGAACGAGGAGGAAGATGGGGAAGCAAAGGAGAAGGAACGAGGAACGAGGAGGAAGATGGGGAAGTAGGGAAGAAGCAACTACTAACTCCTACGAGACAAGCAGTGCGCGGGGAGAGGAGACTTTTAACTAAGAACAGTTAACTATTGAATAGATT
>JASJEI010000555.1 GCA_030064795.1 Pleurocapsa sp. MO_226.B13
GATTTGAGCTTTTTCAAAGAGCCTAAAAGTAAGTTTTTATAGTAATACTTTTGTTCTTTAAGCGAAGTCAATACTTGGCTTAATTTAAGCTGCGTTTGTTACCCAAAATACCCCGTTTTTGAACGACGCCAATTTTTCCATCACCATCGCCCACAGTTTACTTATCACATTTGTACTACTCAAACCTTGATTACTTTCAATCTCCCACGCTTTTGCTACTTCTGAGTTCTGAGTTCTGAGTTCTGAGTTCTGAGTTCTTTATTGCTACGGTCGTATTTCCCGTAATCAATGGTGGCAAATCTTCATTGTCACCCCGAATCTTCAATCCGACAAAATATGACCCATGGCGATCGCGTTCTCGACTAATATCTAAGTCCAGTTGGTTGTTACCTAAGTCTGAAAGTAAATTGACAAAGCGACGTAGTTGGGATAAAGCCATTTATCGGTGTTAAGGTACCAAAATGGTGAATTACTATCTTTGTCTCGTTTGGCTACTCCTACGTTGGTTTTAGCGGTCGGATCGTAAATGATCGAGTTATCCAACCAATCAGCAATTGGGTTAGTCTCGACTAAGGTTTTTGCCTTCATTGCCAACAGCGATGGGACTTTCTCTTCATAATTCTTAACAATTTCTGTAGCCGATTCAGAATCCATCGCCAAGACCCAATTTAACAACCCTGGGATGTAAGGTAGAAACTCGCCCCTCATCCGACCATTTTTATGTTCGATTAAGTTCTTTTGGCGATCGCTCTTAATTTGATTGAACATCGGTACGGAGATTCTTCGTCTAGCTAGTCCCGATGTGTAGTCGCTACTTTGGATTACTTCGTTGGTACTTACTATGACTAAGGCATCGGGAGTAAAACCGCCCTTTGACTGTTTGAATTTCACCTCGTAGGGTAAGGTATCCTGTCCCGTGAGGTTTTTCAGTTTGGTTACATCTCCCGCATATCTTTCTGAATCGTTGATTAGTACCAGTTTTTTCCCTGCGATCGATGCTGTCTCAAACTTCGACTTTTCTAGTTTCTGAAGCGTGGTAGTATGTACATTTTCTTGACCTACCAGGGCTGTCGCTAATCGGGTCAAAGTACTTTTTCCCGTTCCTCCAGGGCCAATTAACTCTAAATACTTCTGCCAGTCGGTTCTGCCCGTTACGATTCCCAGTAAATATGCTCTCATTAACTGGACAAGAGAGCGATCGCCTCCGCACATCGTTAATAACCATTGTTGGATTGGTTCACAAGTAGCCAGCGGGTTGTATTCTGTGGGCAAGCACCAGGTTAATCGGTTTTGGGGGCTATGGGGCAGTAGCTCTCTGGTTTCTAGGTCTAAGACTCCATTGAGCATCGGTAATAGTCCCTCTGCTTCTTCCCACTGGTCTACCTCTAAGTCCAGCTTCAGTAATGCTGTTACTCCGTTAACAAAACTTATTGTATAGCTCGGCTTTTTCTTACCTGCTTTGGCTATTTCATTGGCTGCTGACTTTAGTTCTGATTTGACCAACCTACCAATTCTTTCTGTTGAGCCTACACTCCAAATTCCTTTGGTAACAGAGCCATAGACATACCACTCCTGTTTATCGCTATTCCAGGCTAATTTTCCTGAGTATTTTTCGGCTAGCCAGTCAGCTAGGTCTGATTGTGACCAATCGGGTAGATTCGCTCTTGTTTTATGCGAAGCAGTATCCTTAACGGCTGCTTCTGCTTGCTGTGGATTCTGTTTTGAGTATCTTTGGTAGGCAGAGGCGATCGCTTTTTCTAGTTGCTTAGCTAGTTGTTTTGTACTTAGATTCGGATGTGCGACTACCCAGTCGGTAATGTCTCCAGTCGGGGGCATATCCGACCACACATCAGTGGGCGAGAAAATTAAACAAGGGAAGTTTAGGGCATCACAGACCGATTTTACTAGCTCGGCTTTCTTCTCTCCTGCGCTGTCATTATCTGGAAAATAAACTAATCCTGCTGCTCCCGCTTTAATAAGTTTTGTTAAGTCATTCGCGATGGTTTTCTCTTTCCAGTTAGAACCCTGCCAGGTTATTCCAACTAGGGCTTTTGCTCTGGCGGTTTCAACACACCCCTCTCCCTCTACACCTAAAACCCACTTACCTTGGCAGTATTTAACGGCTTCAGAGAGTTTATAGGCTCGCCATTCTTTTGAGCCTTTTGTCCATTGAATCAGACCATTGGACTTGATATGCCCTTGTCTGATCGTTTTTTCTTTTCCCTTTAGGGTTGACCACTCAAAACGGCTTATCCACTGGGTTTTCGAGTACCAGTAACGGGTTTCAGTAGCGGTGGCGGGTATTCCCTGTTCCTGTTGCCAAGTCGGGATTGGGTTTGATTCTGGTTGAGGAGAATCAGACGCGGGTGAGGGTAAGTGGGCTAGTTTGACTGTCCCCCTATCTCCCTTTCCCCCCGTCTCAGAGTCTCCCCGTCCCAAGCTCACCTCACTCCAAGGACGGATCGCTTCTCTTATGTCTTTAACTTCACAGCCACATTTAAAACCATGATATTTTCCGCTTTTTTTCTCGATCTTGAATCCCCCGTCAGAACAGACTGGGCAAAGACAATGGTATTCAGAGGATGTCTCTTTGACTATGTTAAGACGATCTAAGTAGTCGAGGATACGAAATGGTGCGATCAATCCTATCATGCTGCACCTCTTACTCGATTTGAGCGGTCGCTCTTTTTCTGGTCTTGGGATTTTTCGGCGATCGCACAATAGCTAGTTGGCATCTTTGCCCCCAGAGATGTCGAGACTATTTGAGAGTCAGCAGCATCGATCATCTCTCCGTTATGGTGAGAACTTTTCATCTATGTTTAAACTCGGTTGGTTTTTCTGTAGCGTTGACCACCCCTTAGATTCAGAGGTGGTGAGGTTGAATGGTTTTTAAACTTGGGTCGGTATTTCTACACTTAGCTTTCCTGCCCAGTATTCTCTGTAGCCTGTTTGATAACCCGACCAGTAACTTGATTTCTCTGGGTACAACGGTTCTGACCCCATCAATCCATCAAAGAATCCTCCCGAATATAAGTCCGTATTTAGACTCGCTTCTGGCTCGATTTGGTTTCTGTCTTGTCTTGGCTGTTTTTTTTCGTCTACACTTACAGGTAAGTTAATCATTTTGGTTTATCCATTATGGTTTTTGTAGTGAGGTGGTTGTTAGTTTTACAGCCTGAGCAACCACTTTCACTCTCCATAATAGATTATCATTTAATAGCAGTGTACACCGCTATTAAACCCCATAAATTAATATTTCTTAGTATTGTACATTGCTATAATGTAGACTAAAACACTCTATAATTTGGATTAAGAGAGAAGTGAGTAGTAATTTCTATGGCAAGACCTGGGGGCAATCCTGATTTTGGAACTAAATACAAGTTTGATTTTGGTCGAAATAAGCCTTTAACCGAACAAGTTAAAGCAGTGGTTTACCCTGAAATGAAACAAAAGCTTCAAAATTTGGCTAAAGAAAGAAACTGTAGTGTTCCCGATTTAATTCGAGATGCCCTGGAACAATATCTTGCTACCGCCAACTCATAATCTTTACATCTGATCTGAATTTCTAGTTGACCTTTTATTCAACTAGAACTCACTCTTCCAATTACGCAGATTTACCGATTGCATTTTCAGTTTTTTCCGTTATTTTGTGGCTTGAAAGATTAATCTTTTATCTTTAAATTCCTATTTTTAACTTATCAACCCTGGTTAGGAATTAACCAGGGCTTCAATAATCGTTTGACATATATGGACAGTCGCACGGGAAAACAATTTTAGGGGGGGGTTATAGTACAGATAAACTAGGGCGAAAACCGATAACTTAAATTTGAAGACGAGAGAGGAATTAATTTTTAGGGGGTCTTCGTGCTACCGATACACCAGGGCCAAAACCGATAACTTAAATATAAAGACCCCCTAAAAATATATTTCTTGTATGACTCCCCTAAAATTTAATTTCGAGAATCGTCTTATATTTCAGTTGTCTGTATACACGCCTGGATGACCTTTTTCCGAGACTGTCCATATATGTCGCTTGATTTCAGTAGGAGTTGAGATTTATTTGCCAGATGCGCTCGTGGCGATGAGTGACAGTATTTATATTTACTACGAGTCAACAGTAGAGCGAGCGCGCTTCTTTATTGAGCTAGACCACAAAATCCGTTAGAACCAGTTCAGGTTAAGGTGTTAAATTTGAGACTCAACCTGAAAATCTTGATAGAAAACTTGCCAATTTTTATCCTGTAACAGTTCCCATACTTCTTCTAGATGTTGACCACCCCAGGGTAAAGCTGGATGTTCTGGATCTGGGTTGAGCCAGGGTAAATCTAAGGGTTCATCTACTAAAATGCCGATATACTCTTCTTTACCTACTGCATCAAACTGAATATCTTCGCACATTGCCCCCTGTTGAGGCATTAAGGTTATTTTGTCTGTTAACTGATAATTAGGAGCAAAAGCAGGGTAAGAGCGTCTCAAACCCTATTGACAAAAGCATTTTAGAACAGTCATCATCTAGTCATTATTCATAGCTGCTCGCTTGCTTTTTTGACGAGCGCGATCGCGGTAGAGTCTTTTCTAGATTCAAGGCATTGAGTGCCATGCGTCTAAAAAGAGCGAAATTGCGAGGTGCATGACAAGAGCGAATTCTGGACTTGTCCTCATTAAAGGTTACGTCTAAAGTCCAATGGACTTGGTTTTCAATCCCCCAATGGGTACGGATTGCTAGAACACCGATTCAGTAATCAGTTTTTTATATTACAAGACGAAACATTTAATCCAAAAACAAGGGTTTCAGCACTTACTTCCTACCCCAATGTTAAGAAATTTTAAATACTGAATCGCTGTTCTAGCCCGAGAACATGAGCATCTATTGGCAGAGATGATCAATAAAAGTGAACTTCGTGGGTAACTTTATTCCACAGGTAGCGGGTTCAGATAACCATGACAATACTTTGAAGCCCTAACCATTGTTCTTGTTTGTAAAGACCACCAAACTCCGCAAGAGGAACAGCCCAAACAAGACGTTTTTCTCGTCGATGGTGCCCTTTTTCGACTCGGCGATCGTGAGAAACAGTGATGCCTTCAAAATTTTTCGCCTTCGCCACCTCAAACCAATTTTGTACTTGAGAGTGAAGTGTGGGATGATTGCTTTTCAGTGTGAGGACGCGCGTCAGCTTTTTTTTGACGAATCAACCGAACAATTTCAGTCTGTGTTCCCATCGCATCGATTGTAACGATCGCTCCTTTAAGATCAATTAATTCCAATAGAGCCGGAATAGCTGTAATTTCATGTTTTATGGTCTTCAACTTTAATTTGTCAAGCGTGTCGGCGTTTGCGTAGCAAGCGAACAATTAATAACGCGCTTGCTGTCCAGTTTGGTGAACAAAACCCCGAAATAGCTGATAAACTTAGTGTTGGCTTCTCTAGCTTTATCCCTGGTATGGAATCATTAGATCGAAGTAAAGAGAAAGAATTCAAAGATAAACGCTTAACTAACCGTTTACGCCTAGCAACTACAAGAGTTAAAGATGCTGAGCGAGAACGCATTTGGGCGATCGCCCTAGCTCATGCTGAAGGCTTATCAATCAGAACAATAGCTAAAGTCACTGGCCCCGAGTTCGAGTCGTATTCATCAACTGTTACACACTGATGAAGCAGATCGAATTCCTGACTGGC
>JASJEI010000556.1 GCA_030064795.1 Pleurocapsa sp. MO_226.B13
GGAATTATTTTATGCTGTAGAGCCAGTACTACCTTAATTAACCCTGCTATTCCCGCTGCACCTTCCAAATGCCCGATATTGGTTTTCACCGAACCGATCGCCAGAGATGCTTCGGGAGAGCGGTTCTTGGCAAACACACCCCCCAAAGCTCCGACTTCAATCGGATCTCCCAAGGAAGTGCCAGTGCCGTGAGCTTCAATGTAACTAACTTCTTCTGGTCGCACCCCAGCATTTTTGAGAGCTTGACGAATTACTGCCTGTTGAGATGGGCCATTGGGGACGGTCAAACCACTACTACGACCATCGTGATCGATCGCCGAACCGCGAATTTGAGCTAAGATGCGATCGCCGTCCTTTAATGCCTCGGACAAGCGTTTGAGAACGATTACGCCACAACCTTCAGCACGAATATAGCCATCGGCTGAGGCATCAAAGGTCTTACAGCGACCATCGCGAGATAGCATACGGGCTTTGGAGAAATTAATCGTTACTTCTGGTGCGAGGAGTTGGTTTACCCCACCAGCTAGGGCTAAATTGCACTCTCTATTACGGAGACTGGCGATCGCCAGATGAACCGCTACTAATGATGAGGAGCAGGCTGTATCTACCGCTAAACTCGGTCCATTCAAGCCTAAAAAATAGGACAAGCGTCCAGATGCCACACTATGGCAGTTACCAGTACCGATATAGGCATCAATTTCCGCTGGATCGCGGTTAAGTAGACGTTGAGAATAGTCATTGCTACAGATCCCGATAAATACCCCTGTGGAACTTCCCGTTAGGCGATCGCTGGCCAAACCTGCATTTTCTAGGGCTTCCCAACTAACTTCAAGTAACATACGTTGCTGGGGGTCAAGGCTAGCAGCCTCTTTGGGAGAGATGTTAAAAAACTGCGAATCAAACTCCTCTAATCCTTCAACAAATCCACCATAGCGAGTATACATTTTGCCTGGGGTATCGGGATTGGGGTCGTAGTAGGCATCAAGGTTCCAGCGATCGCTAGGTACTTCACTAATCGCATCGACTCCATCGCGTAATAGCTGCCAAAAGGCTTCTGGATTGTTAGCCCCTCCTGGGAATCGACAGCCTAAGCCAACAATGGCGATTGGTTCGGTTTTGGCACTTTCTAGAACCTTAAGTTTGGCTCTCATTTGCTTCAATTCAAGCAAAGCCTGTTTCATTAGGGCTTGATAATCTATAGCAGTCTCCCTCATCGAACTTGTTCCTCCTGAATGGCAGTTAATTCTTGGGCAAGTAAGTCGGCAATTTCTTCTGGGGATAGTTCTTCCATGTTGGTTGCTGGTTCTGGATCGGTTACGGTATGTGTCTCCCGCTCGAAGCTGTCAGCGGGTTCAATTGAAAGCAATTGAGCTATGTAGCTTACTAGTGCTTCCACTGTCGGATAGTCAAATGCCAAAGTAGAAGGAATCGAGCAACCTAAATTATCTTGGAGGCGATTTCTCAACTCTACTGCCATCAATGAATCCATTCCTAATTCAGCAAAACCCTGTTGTAGATCTATTTGTTCGGGGGAATTTAAACCCAGCACCTTAGCCAACTGCGAGCGAATGTGTTCTCTCAATAGATGCCAACGTTCGGACATCGGGACTGTTGCTAATTGTTGAAGAAATTCGGGTTCTGGTTTTGAGTTTGACCCCGATACAGAGTCAACATTCTCTAAGAAAGGCGATATGGCTTCAGTAGGTAATTGTCTGAGGAATTTAGACCAGTCAATTGACATTACCCCTACTTGAGCCAGCTCCACTGTTAACAGCTTGCCCAATACTTGTAAACCACGTTCTGGAACAATGGGCTCGATACCCTGAGTAGCCCAACGAGAGCGATCGCGACTTTCGGTTGTAGCTGCCATCCCGATATCTGCCCAAGGGCCCCAGTTAATGCTCAAACCAGTCAATCCTAGGGATTGTCGATAATGGCTTAGAGCATCGAGAAAGGCGTTAGCAGCCCCATAGTTACCCTGGCCAGGCGACCCCATTAAAGAGGCAACTGAAGAGAAGCAGACGAAAAAGTCTAGGGGCAATTCCTGAGTGGCAGTATGTAGATTCCAAGCTCCAGCTACTTTGGGAGCCATGACTTTGGCGAACTGTTCCCAGTTAAGCTGCTGCAATACTCCATCATCGAGTACTCCTGCTGCATGAATGACTCCCTTTATCGAGGACTGGGAGACTGGGAGACTGGGAGATAGACTATTTATCGCTTTTTCTAAGGCTTCATAATTGGTGATATCAGCTTGGACGACATTAACGGTAACGCCTTGTTGTTCTAATTTGGCGATTTGTTGTCGAGCCTCTGGTTTCGGCTGGCTTCTGCCGAGCAGAATTAAATTGTTCGCGCCTTGTTCTACCAGCCAATTTGCTACTTTTAATCCTAAAGCTCCCAACCCGCCAGTAATTAGATAGCTACTTTGGGATTGTATTGGCAACTCTCGATCCTTGGCAGGAGAGAGAGAAACCACAACCTTGCCGATGTGCTTTGCTCCTGCCATATAGCGGAAGGCATCTACAACTCGATCGATAGGAAATACTTTGTAGGGGAGGGGCTGTAATCTTCCTTGTTGGAACTGCAACATCAATTCTCTCAGCATTTGAGCGATTAAGCGGGGATTTTGTTCTGCCACCTCTAATAAATCGAAGGGCAAATAGAATACATCGGCTCTTTCTGCTGCAACTTGGCTTTCTGACCAAATCCCGATTTTACCGATTTCGACAAATCGACCACCCTTGCTGAGAGTATTTAGGCTTTTGGGGATAAATTCCCCGTTTAAACTATTAAGCACAATGTCTACGCCCTGCCCTTGAGTCGCAGTCATGACTTCCTCGGCAAAATCTAAGCTGCGAGAGTTCATTACGTGTTCCACTCCCATGGATTTTAGCCAGTCCCATTTACTAGAACTTGCTGTGGCAAAAACCTCCGCTCCCGCTCGTTGCGCTAATTGAACTGCTGCCTGTCCAACTCCCCCCGCAGCAGAATGGATTAGTACCTTGTCTCCAGGCTTAATTTGCGCCCGATAATGTAGTCCGTAGTAGGCAGTTAAAAAGGTAGTGGAGATAGTAGCAGCAGCTTCAAAACTCAAATCTTGTGGTTTGGGAATAACCAAATCGGCTTTGACGGTGACAAAGCTACTCAAGCTACCGATCGCCAGGGCTGCGATTACTTCATCCCCAACTTTCAGGTTGTTTACTTCCTTGCCCACTGCGGTAATTACTCCCGCACACTCTCCCCCAAAAGGCATTTCTGTAGCGGAATCTATACCCAATTCGGCAGCATATTCTTCGAGCATTCCCAGGGCATTGAGTACATCTCTAAAGTTAAGCCCAGTGGCGCGGACTTGAATTTCTACTTCTCCTGGTTCTGGCTGTCGGCGTTGTAAAGGCTTCAGGGTCAGATTTTCCAAAATTCCCGCTCTTGTTGTCTTGACTTGGAAAGCTTCGGGTTGCTGTTCGATTTCTGAGTCGCGATCGCCCCGATATTTAACTAATCTGGCAACATGACGCATACCCCGACGATAAGCAATTTGCTTTTCGGCTTCGGGAAAACGTAACTCTTGAGATAAGCTTTTGAGGCAATCGCTTTGGGCTGTTGGTTCTAAGTCGATACAGGTGCAGTGGAAGTCGGGATGTTCTAGGGTAATTGTCTGACCCAATCCCCATAATGGAGCTTGTTGTATCTGAAGCGGAGCGTCATTGGCGATCGCCTGAGAGCCAGCAGTTACCAACCAGAGACGGGGCAATTGGGATAATCCAGCTTGAGCGATCGCCTTGACTAGATGTAAGACGCTACCACAGCCAGTTACTTGTGCCTGTTGTAAAGCTTCGAGAGAGAGTTCGGCTGACGATGTTTGGGTCAAACTCCACAGGTGAACTATTCCTTTTAAAGCTGGTTGATTTTCTAAACTCGATCGCAGTAGCAGCTTAAAGTCTTCTAGTCGAGCGGGATTAACTTGATAATGATTTTGAGCTTTTTGTTGATAACTGTCACCAGTAGTAACGAGAATACAGCGATCGCCATGTTTTTCTAACTGTCGAACGAGTTCTGCTCCGATTTCTGAAGCATTGACTAACAACAACCAACTACCCGATCTTGTTGGTACTTCTGGTTGAGAGCGAGCTTTGGGTTGCCAAGTAACTTTGTATAATAAATCGTCTGAATTTTCTGGCTCTTGTGGTTGCAGCACCCGCTGTAAAGCATTTTGACTAACGCGTCTGAGAAATAAGCCTGCGACCAGAGCCACGAGATTTCCTGTTCGATCGTACAGACGAATATCGGCACTGATACTTTTTTTATTTTTCCCTTTAACTGGTAGGAGTTGGACTTGACTCCAGAGACGAGAACTGGGACGACGGTAAACTTCAAGGCGTTTGACCTTCATCGGCAGGTAAGCATCGGAGGATTTTTCATCTAAGAACACAGCACCTAGCACCTGGAAGCTGGCATCGAGTAAGACAGGGTGTAGTTGATATGGTTCTGATTCTGACTCTAAACCTTCGGGTAACTGAATTTGACCCAGGGCAGTAGTATTATCTGGTTGCTGCCACAACTGGGTAATTGCCTGAAAATTAAAGCCATATTCCATCCCTCGCGATTGAAATTGTCGATAGTGGTTTTCAATCGATACTGGTTCGGTGTATTCAGCCTGTAAAGCAGCTAGATCGGTTTGAGGAGTGTCGCCACCCTCCCTTACTACGACTTTTCCAGAGGCATGAGTAACCCAGGAAGATTCGGGGTTTTGTGGATCTCGATCGAGGCTAAAAACTTGAAAAGAATAGGCGTTTGAGTCTTCGGGGGACAAAATTAACTGGACAGTCTTATTTTGAGATTCTGGCAGTGCCAAAGCTTGCTGAATTACAATCTCTTCTAAAACCAAGTTGTCGGTATTAAAAACTTTTTTTCCTGCTGCTAGAGCCATTTCTAGGTAGGCTGTAGCTGGCACGATTGCTTGATGATAAATCTGATGATCTTTTAAGAAGACTGGTGTATCTCTACCAATTTGGGATTCAAACTGAATTTCTTTGAGTGCTGAATTTAACCGTTGACCCAGAAGGGGATGCAGTTGTTTTTGGGCGTGGTTACTTGGCGATCGCAATTGTATTGGCTGGAGGCTATTTTTGCTTTCTTCAAACCAATAACGCTGACGCTGAAAAGGATAAGTGGGTAGTGGGATTCGTCTTCGGGGATAATCGCGCTCGAAACCCGACCAGTCAACAGCCACACCACTGACATAGAGTTGCGCCAAACTCGCTAACAGTTGTTGCCAATCCTCGCGTTTTGGGCGTAGACTGGGCAACCATTGAAGCTCGTTACTACCCTCGGTAGCTGTCCAACAATGACGACCCATCGAGAGTAAGGTGGGTTTGGCTCCTATCTCTAAAAATGCTTGATAACCCAGGCTCGCTAAGGTCTCGATACTACCAGCAAAGTTAACTGGTTGGAGGATATGACGACACCAATAATCTGGCGTGGCGATTTCTGACTTGGCTTCCTCTCCCGTGACATTGGAGATTAGCTTGATTTTGGGGAGCGAGTAGCTAATGTTCCTGGCAACCGCCTCAAATTCGGCCAACATCGGCTTCATCAAGGGAGAATGGAAAGCGTGAGAAACCTGTAGTTGTTTGCTCTTGATGCCACGAGTGGTTAAATCGG
>JASJEI010000194.1 GCA_030064795.1 Pleurocapsa sp. MO_226.B13
AAAATTATATTTCTATAAATAAGTAGTATTAATATCACTATATCCAGCGATATACATCAATAGATATAGTAGCAGACTGACACAGCTAAAATAGTGCAATAAACAATAATGTACCAGATTAAATTGCAATACGCTGTAGTAATTGTTGATTCAGGCGATCTCGCCGTTGAAAGCTAAAATATAGTTTCTTTCTTACTTCATCTGTATTTTGGCGGAGGCTATCTAACCCGTCTTAAAATTGCTAAAAATGCAAACACAGCAGGTGTATGAAGTGCGTTTGCCAGCACGGCAACCCCAATCGTTCTTGTCAATGGCACTGGCAAACTACATACTTGAAGATTATTTGGTATGGGTTCAGCAGCAAGACGGGGAATGATAGTAGCTCCTAATCCTTGAGCAACCATGTTAACTTGAGTTGAATCTTCATCTGTGGTTAAGATTACATTCAATTCCTGCCCAAAAGAACGACAATGTGCGTGAACGCGAGCGCAACAGCTATGAGACTCTGGCAGCATGATTAGCGGATAGCTACCAAGCTGTTCCCAACTCAGTGGTGATGGTAATTTGAAAGTAGGCGGAAGGAGAACAATATATTCATCTCGATATACCTCCCAGGTTTCAAATTGGTTAGTAGTAGGTAAATAAGTAAAGCCGATGTCTGCATCATTAGAGCGTAGCATTTGCTCCACATCTGGATAATCGTTGTGTTCGCTGAGGTGGATAGAAATATTTGGAAACTTATTGCGAAATTGAGCTATGGCTTTAGGTAGGAGATAAGTTGCAGCACTACGAAAACTAGCAATTCGGACAATTCCATCATGTAAACCTTTTGCTCGATTTGCTTTTTCTTCAATCTGTTCTAATAATTGCAGAACTTGACGTGCTTGTCGAACAATTTGTTCGCCTACAGGAGTGCAACGAGTTTGTTGATGATGCCGAACCAGTAAACTCACGCCAAGCTGTTCTTCAAGAGTAGCGATCGCATGGCTGATTCCAGATTGAGAGATTTCCAGTTGCAAAGCTGCCTCGCCAAACTTACCGTACTCGGCGATCGCCACAAGAGCGCGTAATTGAGAAATTTTAAGATTCCCTTGATAAATACTAGTCATGGAAAGCGATCGATTTAAATGTGTTTGTTTGTATTAAGTTGCCGAAGTTAATCGATTTTAGGCCTACAACAGACACAGGTCAAATTCTCATGGGCTAAACGATGCGCTCACCTTGAACAAATATTTATTCCACACTTGGACCAAAAATCAGCGAACTGGCAGATTACACCAGGCCCTGACATGATTTATATTGCCACGCGCTCGATCGCACAAGGTAAGAATGCAGGCGTAGTATCTGCACTAGGGGTACATACTGGTGTACTTATTCATACCTTTGCTGCGGCCCTAGGTCTTTCCGCCCTAATTGCTACTTCGGCTATTGCATTTAGCATGGTGAAATATGCTGGTGCAGCTTATTTAATTTATCTTGGTATTCAAACTTTTCTCAGCAAATCAGAAAAGTTTGAACTAAGATCGATGGCAAGTACCAGCATTAGCATACGGGGCAATGATTAACGTTCGGTAATATTAGGCTCGATGCAATTTATCTAAGGCGATCGCTGTTTCGGTGTTGGTAAAAGTTTTGGCGACTGAATGTTCTTGATATTCTTCTAAAGTAAAGGAATCTACCTGAATTGCATCATTGCGAGCAGTTTCTGCTTGGGTTAGTAGTTCTACTTCATCTAAACTTATAATTCCTGCTTCTAAAGCATCGCGAATTAAGGTAACTGGTTTTGCTTGAGGTAATTGACCTAAAATGCTGGCAGTCTTAATTTTCTTGAGAATGAATTCTGATTCCGATGATAGTCTGAAAGCTCGTTCTAGTCTTCCTAAAGCTTCGTCTGGATCGCTAGGAACATAGATATCCGCAGTTAGATTGTCTCTGGCAACCCCTGAAGTTTGCATTATCTGAGCAATTTTACTGCCCAGTTTATCTGCTGGCATCATTCCAATCGGATTGAACCGCCACCAAGCTGCTACGATGCTCAACAATGGTACGGACATATTATTAAATATACCAACAAATCCCTGTTGTATTTGGGCAAAAGCATACTGTATCGACCAATGAACTAAAGGAAGATCGTCTGAGTTACGTCCTTCGGCTTCAAAACGGCGTAAAGTAGCAGTGGCTAAATACATCCAGGAAAGAATGTCGGCAAATCTACCTGTAAGTTTTTCCTGCCGTTTGAGACTGCCTCCATACCTAATCAAAGCCAAATCAGTTAAGAAAGCAAAGGTAGCCGATGCCCAAGCTAACTTACGATAATACCTGGCAGTTGCCCCCGATACGGGCGAAGGAACTAGATAACCACGAGACAGACTGAGTAAGACGGTGCGCAAAAAATTACGAACGATCGAACCGAGATGCTGCCAAAAGACGCGATCGAAGGCTTGGATATCAGATTTATTTAAAGCCTCGATTTCTTTATAGACATAGGGATGAGAACGAATTGCCCCCTGTCCGAAGATAATCATGGTACGAGTGAGAATATTCGCTCCTTCGACAGTGATGGGAATCGGTGTAGCACTATAAATATTTGCCAGTAAGTTTCTTTCACCGCGACAAATTCCCGCACCGCCCATAATATCCATGCCATCGTTAATAATTTGACGGGACAGTTCGGTAAAGTTATATTTCGCGATCGCCGAAATTACCGCAGGTTGTTCGCCTCGATCTACTGCGCCAACGGTATATAACCTTGCTGCTTCCATCAGATAAGTTAATCCGCCAATTCTAGCCAAAGGTTCTTCAATTCCCTCGAAACGACCGATATTTAGTCCAAATTGCCTTCTAACTCTGGCATAAGCCCCCGTAACCCTAGTGACAAATTTAGCGATACCCGTACAGGTAGCAGGAAAACTGATTCCCCGTCCCGCAGCCAAAGACTGCATCAACATTTTCCAACCCTGTCCCGCTTGTTCTATACCACCGATAATTTGGTCTACCGAAACAACTACATCTTTGCCAAGAGTAGGAGAATTATAAAAAGGTACGCTCATCGGATCGTGTCGGCGATCGATCGTTACCCCTGGGGTATCAGTATGAATCAAGGCACAGGTAATACCGACATCTTCCCCCTTACCCAAAAGATTATCTGGATCGCGGAGTCTAAACGCCAGTCCCATCAAAGTCGCGATCGTCGCTAGGGTAATATAGCGTTTCTCCCAATTTAGACGCAGATATAACTTACCATCATCGCCCTTGAATACTACTCCGTTGGAGACAATACTACCTGCATCCGAACCAGCATTGGGTTCTGTTAGAGCAAAGCAAGGAATTTCTTCACCCGTTGCCAGTCGGGGTAAATAATAATCTTTTTGTGCCTGGGTTCCATAGCGTAATAATAATTTAGCTGGCCCTAGAGAGTTGGTTACGCCTACGGTGGCGGTGTGAGTAAAAGAACGAGATGCCAGCTTAGTCATCACCGTACTATAAGCCAGGTTAGAAAATCCCAATCCACCATATTCAGTCGGAATCATCATGCCAAAAAATCGCTCTCGCCTCAAATAGTCCC
This sequence comes from Pleurocapsa sp. MO_226.B13, assembly GCA_030064795.1. The sequence continues at coordinate 3,566 of JASJEI010000194.1, forward strand.
AAACTTCAGGAGGTAAATCCTTACGAGAATGAATTTCCCAGTCAGTCGCCATCCGACAGACTGTTTCTACCTGATTGTCGAGGAAGGAACGGATTTGTTGTAGGGGACGGGGCGTATAAACTGAGGAGGAAACCTCCTCAGACAGCCCCTCCGTTTCGCGAACCGCCCTTACCGATTGTGATTTTTGGGGTATCAATGGATAGGGTTCGTTGAGGAGGCGTTGGAATTTGGGTTGGCCAGAGAAGAATTCACCGTCTACCCAGACGTTTCCTGCTTCAATTGCTTCTCGTTCGGTGTCGGAAATTTTAGGTAAAAGTTTGAGACGAGCGACTGCTTTAACGATATAAGCTGTAATTAATCTTTGACGCAGTTGGGGAAGATTGAAAACTAAGGCAATAATACCAAAGATAATCCACCCCCAAAGTGGTACTTGCAACAGTCCTAAAATTGCAGCAGCATACAGCGACCACAACCACAGAGGAACGCCAAGGTAGCCAAAACAGACCAAGAAAAACAAAAACAGGGCAAGATAAATACTAAAAGTAGATTCAACAAGATTAATCATATTCTCTCTCCTACAAATTTAAAATAGTGATAGAAGCTTGTCAGAACAGGGTTGGTATTGAAATGAACGGGATTAAAACCAAAAATCTAATTCTTGTTCCTTGCGATTTGATACATTTTGAGGCAATCTTGCAAGACCGACACGAATTGGAATTGTTATTGGATATTGTCATGTCTGAGAATTGGACGGAGTTTCCCGAAGCTATAGAATATGCTTACGAATATCTGAAGGCTAATCCCTCTGCTTTTGGTTGGTGGGCTTATCTATTTGTTCATTGCCAAGATAGAGTTTTAATTGGTTGGGGGGGATTTAAGGGACAGGCTAATGAATCGGGCGTAGTAGAAATTGGCTATGAGATTATTCCCGACTACAGAAATCGAGGTTTAGCCACAGAAGCAGCACGAGGACTAGTAGATTATGCTTTTTCTCATTCACAGGTTAAATTTATTGATGCCCAGACTCTTCCCAAGGCTAACGCTTCAACTAGAGTATTAGAGAAAATTGGGCTGAGATATATGGAAACAATCCAAGATCCCGAACAGGGAGCAATTTGGTATTGGCGTTTAGCTAGAGAAGACGATCGCAAATAGCTTCAGGTTATTGATATCGATCTACAACATCAAATTTTCAAATACCCCCGCAGCCCCCATACCACCGCCAATACACATGGTTATCATGCCGTAGCGGATACCGCGTTTTTGCATTTCATGGAGTAAAGTAGCGGTTAGTTTTGCCCCCGTACAGCCTAAAGGATGTCCTAGAGCGATCGCGCCACCATTAACATTGACAATCTCTTCATCGAGTCCGAGTTTGCGAATCACTGCTAGAGACTGTCCTGCAAAAGCTTCGTTAAGCTCAATTAAGCCAATATCGTTGAGAGTTAAGCCGACTTGTTCGAGTACTTTGGGTACGGCTGTAACAGGGCCGATACCCATAATTTCTGGTGCTACTCCAGCCACTGCATAACCAAGGAGTTTGCCCATCGGTTTGACTCTGAACTGGTTGAGCATTTTCATACTCATAATTACTGCTGCTGCTGCACCGTCGGACATCTGGGAGGAGTTACCTGCTGTCACCATACCTTGAGCGTGAAATACGGGTTTTAATTTAGCCAAGGCTGACATACTGGTATCGCTACGCGGCCCTTCATCGACCTCGAATACTCGTTCTACTGTTTGAGGCTGACCATCGACGTAGATAGTTTCTTTAAATTTAACTGGGACAATTTCTGCTTTAAAACGCTCCCTGGCTATGGCAGCTAAAGCCCGATGGTGCGATCGCAAGGCAAACTGGTCTTGATCGTGTCGAGAGATATGATATTCTTTAGCGACACTTTCGGCAGTAAGTCCCATAGTGATATAGGTTTGGGGAGAAGTATTTATCAACTCTGGGTTGGGAGAAAGATAATTACCGCCCATGGGCATCAAACTCATCGATTCCGCCCCACCAGCGACGATAACCTCTGCCTGTCCCGTCATAATTGCCTGGGATGCCATAGCGATCGTTTGTAAACCAGAGGCACAAAAACGATTAACGGTACATCCAGGTACAGAATCGGGCAACCCCGCCCGTTGAGCCACAACCCTACCTAAATTAAATCCCTGTTCCCCTTCAGGAAAAGCACAACCCATAATGACATCATCTATCTGTGCGGGGTCTAATTCGGGAATTTTGGCGATCGCACCTTTAACCGCAGTTGCCCCCAGATCGTCGGGACGCACGTTACGCAATGTTCCTCGCGGTGCTTTACCAATCGCAGTTCTGACACTGCTGACTATATATGCTTCTTTCATCTTTTTATTTAGAGTTCGGAATTCGGAGTTCGGAATTCGGAGTTATTTAATTCACAACTCCTAACTACGAACTACTAACTACGAACTACTAACTCCTAACTCTTTGTTTTATTTTTTTAGTTATGACAACTAAAATTTTGATAATCTCTTCGCATTCTTGTCTGAGTAATTTAATTCTTTGTTCTTTTATCAAATCCGCTTGTACCAAAATAATTAGCCAATACTCAGTCTCTCTAGCTTCTTTAAGTGCAATTTCTAATTTGTGCAGAAAATCCCGATCTGATTGAGCCGACTGAGCTTCACGAACGTTTGCCCCGATAGAAGTACCACTTCTAATTAGTTGCTTGTATAAAACCCTTGTTACACCATTTTGTTCTGCCAAAAACTTACAAAGCTTAACAACTCTAACCGCAAAACTCAGCGTTCGATCTTGAATTTTCTGCTTCTTATCACTCATAACTAATTAACTATTCATAGACATCTCCAAAATAATTTTTCCCAAAAGTAAGTTTGGAGTTCGTGCAGGGGCGCATTCCCTTGCGTCTTACGCCGACGCGGGGTCGCCCCTGAATTCGGAATTCGGAGTTATTCACAACTCCTAACTACGAACTATATGCGAAGCGGTATCCTTTAGGACTAACTCCGAACTCAAAAAACTAATTCCGCAGTGGTTTCTTGGTTTTCAGCAAATGTGCGATCCGTTTTTGGGTTTTCTCTTCTTTGAGTAACGGTACAAAGGATTCTCGCTCTAGTTGCAGTAGATAATCCTCACTAACTAGAGAAGGTGCTGAGAGTTCGCCACCTGTAAGCACGTATGCCAAACGGTTGGCGAGAAAGCGATCGTATTCGGAGATATATCCCCCTTGTTGGAAGACATAAGCACCGTGTTCTAAGGCCGCTCTACCTGGTTGACCTAAAACCATAATCGAGTCACGATTGGGTATGGGTGCATAACCTTCGAGATCGAGACGGATGACTTCTTGTTTTGCTACGTATAAACGGCGATCGCTATTCATGACAATCTTGGCGGTGGGAGACAAGAAACCGAGTTCTAAAGCTTCATCGGCACTGTTAGAGACTTTTGCCATCCCCACAGTTTCAAAGACTCGTTGCAAGAAGGGTTGAATCTGAGTCGCTGTTTCTTTGGCTGCCCCTTCTGCTGCCCAGGCTGCCATCCGCATAATGCCCCCCGCTCCAGGAATCAAGCCCACACTCAGTTCTACTAAACCGATATAGCTTTCGGCTGCTGCCACGACTTGAGGACAAGCCATCGCTAATTCACAACCGCCACCAAGTGCTAAACCCCTAACAGCAGCGACAATTGGTTTGGGGAAATAATGAATTCTCTGTAGGGTTTTTTGGAATTGTAGAATAACGGCGATCGCATCTAACTGATTTGTTTCAGCTATTGTTTCTATTTCCCTGAGATTAGCACCACCACAGAAGTTAACATCGCCATTACCGATTACCATGCCTCGGTATTCGTCATCTTCTTCGAGGATGTTTAAAACTTCGATCAGCCCTGCCATGACTTTAAAGCTTAGGGTATTACCTTTGGAGCGAAACTCGTATAGAATAACTCCATCTCCTAAATCGAGTAATGCAGCCTCTTCGTTTTGCCAGAGAATATTCTCTGAATTAGATTTAATTACATCGAGGTTGATTTCATCTTGGGGAATATTTAAAGCAACATACTCATGACTGGGTGTATAAACTCGATCTTGATGATAGAATCCACTAACGTGATGGTGTTTAATCATCGTTTGTACCCAATCGGCTAAAGGTATATCTGCTACCTGCATATCGGTGACAACAGTTTTAAAGCCCAAGACATCCCAAATTTCAAACGGCCCTAATTCCCAACCAAATCCCCAACGCATGGCGCGATCGATTTCTGCGGGACTATCGGTAATTTCGGGAATTCGATAGGAACTGTAACTAAGTATCGATAGCATCAGCTGGCGGAAGAATTGACCCGCACGTCCTTTATCTCGATACAAAGCCCGCAATCGTTCTGGTAGTTCTAATCCTTTGAGAGATTTAAGATCGCCTAAGTCTATTGGTTTAGCTGGTTCGTAAGCAAAGGTTTTGGGATTTAAGGAGAGAATTTTACCCCGTTCTTTTTTATAAAAACCCTGACCTGTTTTTGCTCCTAACGTTCCCGTTTCAACTAACTTGTTTAACAAAGCTGGTACGCGGAAAATTTCGCGACTTTCATCTTTGGGAATTGCTGGATAAAGATTTTTCGCTACATAAACTAGGGTATCCAATCCCACTAAATCGGCAGTGCGAAAAGTTCCCGATTTTGGTCTTCCGACTAAAGTTCCCGTCAGAGTATCGACTTCTTCGATGGTATAGCCTTCATCGGTAAAGGCTTTAATCCCCAACATAGTGGCGTAAATCCCAATGCGATTGGCAATAAAGTTGGGCGTATCTTTTGCCACCACTACCCCTTTTCCTAAATGCAGACGAGCAAACCATTCCAATCTCAGTAAGATCTCAGTGTCTGTATCTTCAGTCGGAATTAGTTCTAATAATTTAAGATAGCGAGGGGGATTAAAGAAATGAGTACCTAAAAAACGCTGGCGAAAAGATTGAGGTAGTCCCCGTGCAATTTCATTGACGGGCAAACCACTAGTATTGGTAGAAACGATCGCACCTTGACTGACAACCCCTTCAATTCTTGCCATTAACTGCTGTTTGATCGCTAAATTTTCGACCACAGCCTCAATTACCCAGTCTACTCCAGTCAGGCGGTCTAAATGTTCGTCAAAATTGCCCAGAGTAACCCGACGGGCTGTTTTTTCGGTGAAAAGAATCGGCGGTTTCAGCTTGACCGCTTTTTGCCATCCAGCCTCTACAATTGCATTTTTATTTTCTTCTGGGGCGGGTATATCTAATAAATGAACTGTCAATCCTGCATTAGCCAGGTGGGCTGCAATCTGCGAACCCATAACTCCCGCACCTAATACGGCAGCAGTTCGGAATGGTTTAAACATCTAGTTTTCCTCCCTTTGTTTCACTCTAATTCTTCTTTGATTTGAGGGTTTTGAGTTTGGAGTTGAGAATTATCGTCCTTACTAATAAATGGAATTCGGAATTTTGAAGATTTATCCTGTTCGTCAATCCCCATCTTTTGCCAGAAATCGAGATTCTGACGTTGAAAGTAATCTTGAACAACTCGCCAGGATAGAAGTTTCAACCGAGCGATTAGCAATTTAAAACCTGATAACTCCCAACTCTGGACTCGGAATTTTTGTACGAGCGAACGGCCGTTCGCGGTTATCGACGTTGTTTCTTCTCCGTACAAAGCATCTATTTCTGCTGCAAAGATTTTATTTACTTGAGAGCGATCGATCTTGCCATTTGCCTGTAATAGTTCCTCCGCTACGAAGAAACTGGGATCGAGCAAGCGAAATCCTTTAACTCTCGACCATTGAGGAAGTTGTTGGTTAGCTTCATCGACTACGGTTTGATAAAGAGCGATAATTTCTGGCTGTTGCAGCAACTCGGCAATAGGTAGATATAAATTTAAAGCTCTAGCACGTTCCCGCAACTGTTCTAAATCTGGGAAAATTAACATTCCACAGAACTTTTTCTGCCTGCCTACTACCACCGCCTGTCTTACTAGCGACGACTGTTTGACCCGCTCCTCTAGAGGTTGAGGGGTGACATATTTACCAGTGGAAAGTTTAAATAGTTCTTTTTTATTACCAGTAATAGTCAGGAAACCTTCTGAGGTAAATTCTCCTAAGTCTCCCGTATGCAACCATCCTTCTCGATCGATGACTGCCTCAGTCGCCTCTGGATTTTTATAATAGCCCTGCATCACGTAGGGAGCTTTAACTAAGATTTCTCCATCAGGGGCGATCGCCATTTTTACCCCAGGAATGGGCAAGCCTACTGTCCCCGCACGGTTGAAGCTATCTCGATTGCAGCAAATCACTGAACTGGTTTCGGTTAAGCCATAGCCTTGCAGGACTGTCATCCCCGCAGCACTAAATATGTTGGCAAGTTCGGCTGTTAATGGTGCGCCACCACTAATAAAGTATTTGAGCCTTCCACCAAAAGGTTTTCGCCATTGGGAAAAGACCAGCCAATCGGCTAACTTAAGTTGTAGGGCATAGGATAACCCCATTGGTTGCCCCAACTCATAATTTTGAGCTAGTTTTAATGCCCAATTAAAAATTGTTTTTTTAATTCCTCTAAGCTTGCTACCGCGATCGAGAATCTTTTGATAACTTTTTTCTAACAGTCTCGGTACGGTAGCGACCAGAGTCGGTCGGACTGTTTTAAAATCTCTAACTGCTCGATTGGGAGTAGAAAAATAGATGTTATGTCCGTAATTAAGATGACCGTAAATTAACGCCCGCGCAAAAATATGGGTTAGGGGTAAAAAAGACAGTACTGTCTCGGTTTTTCCTGGTTTTAAGTCGGGAATACTTTTAAAAGTCGTCAGAATATCGGCGGTAATATTTTCGTGACTTAACATCACCCCCTTGGGCTGTCCTGTATCTCCCGCTATATAAACTATGGTTGCCAAGTCTTGAGGGGAAATAGGCGATCTTGATTGCTCTTTTTGCTCTCGATCCTTTAACTCTTTACCTCTAGCCCGAACCTCATCTAAAGAAAAGAGTCGAACGCATTGAGGTAACTCAGGACAAGATAGCCTTTTCCGTCCCTGACAAAGCAACATGGGAACACACAAACAAGTTTGGGGGGAGTTCGGAGTTAGGAGTTTGTAGTTTGTAGTTTCTTGCTTAATATCTAAGGAACTAGATGTCGAATCCCAACCTTTTTCTTTCGAGCTATTAACTCCGAATTCTGAATTTCTAACTCCGAACTCATGAACGCCACAAGTTAATAGTTGGGTGCGTTTTTCTTCCCAGTCATCGGGAATATCGACGACAATTACTGTCTGGAGATCGGGAGTGTCGCAAAGATAGGGAATTACTTGAGCCAACAGATCTAGGTTGGAAACAATTAATGCTTTCGCTGCTGAATGACGCAGAATAAAAGCAATATTTTCTAGTGTCTGAGTTAAATCGATTGGCACATTAACTAATCCCGCTTGCAGAGTCCCAAAATCTGCAATACAGAAATTAAGATCGCTATGCATTAAAAATGCTACCTTTTCCTTTGGTTCTAATTCCTCTAGCAGTCCCCAAGCTAACTCTTCAGCAGCAGTTAGTAATTCTCGATGGGATAGAGACTGCCAGTTATTTGCTTGCCATTGATTGAATGCGCGATCGCTATGATTGCGATTACCCGACGGGTACGCTGCGCGATCGCCAGCTTCCTCCAACAGCGAAGGCAAAGTCCGACCCAAAACTGGCAGTTCTGGAAGATTAAGGTCTTCAATCTTATTTAAATAAAACATTGGCAATTCAAAGAGATTTCATCTCTTTCTCCTTGAGGCTATCTTTAGCCCTCTGAAGCGTTGCCGAACATTTTTTGCAACTACAAGACTAATTCGATAGCTATGTAATAAAAGTACATATTAGCTATTAACTTTTGCTAAGATTTTAATCGCTCTACTGATATTTTCGACCGCAAATATCGACAAGACAATTTCAATTTTTTAGGCTGTTTTTTTATCTTTGCCGAGCGGGATAATAAGCTAATCTGATATAATTTTCAGTATAGCATATTTATAGCAAATCAATTCGAGAGAGCCGATGGCTAGTCAACGTCATGTGTCAAAAACAAATCAACATCAGGGTTCCCGCACATGAACTTAGAATTTTAAATCGCTATGCCGAAGAAACCAAGCGAACCAAAACTGATATTTTGCGGGAGTTTATTCGCTCTTTGAAGAAAGAAACCAAAGCCTTGCAAAAAGCTCAATAATTACTAATTTTTGGTATTTGTTTGCCTTCTAGTTTATTAGATTTAAAATCTAAAATATGGAACGATAAATTCGAGAAGAGAACTCGATAAACCATGACTATAGATAAAAAAATAAAGCTAAAGCTATAGTCCAGATAATCTAAACAACGGTGTTAATTAAGTTTGCAATCTAAAAAAAATCTTAATCATTTTTTTAAATACGATCATCTAGCGATTAATGAGAAATAGTATCAATAATCCAAGAAAGCAGATTCGTCTATCTGCGTTAATCTGTGTTCATCCGTGGACTCGATCGCAGTTGTCTGTCTCAGAAAGAACAATGAAAACCGCTGTATCTATCAAATTACTCGCTCGGCGATCGCTTAAATAAATCGACGAACAAATAACTTAATAAAAATTAAAATTCGCTCTATAGTAAAAGAGTATTTTGTTAGAGAGTGAATATTACTGTGTCTGGTTTTATCTCAATTATTTTCAGCCTAATAATTATTTTAGTCAGCAGTTCGATCGCGATTAATCCTGCTTTAGCTATTGGTCTTGAGAATGGTCAACTATCTCCTTGTCCGAGTTCTCCCAATTGTGTCGTCAGCCAAAACGGAGATGCGGATCATGAAATTGAAGCGATACCATTTACAAGCGATCGCGCTACTGCCAAAGAAACTCTGTTAAAAGTATTATCGGTTGTTCCCCGCACCGAAGTTGTCGAACAAACTGATAACTATATCCACGCTGAATCTACTAGCCGTATTTTTAAGTTTGTCGATGATGTCGAGTTTTATTTCCCTGAAGATGAAAATACAATTCAGGTTAGATCCGCCTCGCGGGTAGGAGAGTCCGATCTGGGAGTAAACCGCCGACGCATCGAACAGATTCGCTTAGCTATGGAAGATTTGGGTGTTTAATTATCCCTCGTCAGCTAAGATTGTTTTTTGTAGAGAGAGTTGAGTCTAGTAATGAATCGTTAGGCTCAACTCTTTTAATTTCAATATTACCAAATATTAACTTTTTATCTTTCATCTTTTTTCCTGTTGGAGACTCTCGGTTTTACCGATGAGAGGAAAACAGGACGAGGTATAACAGCCTGAATTACTCTTATCGAAATCTTTAAATACCAAGGTTTTAAAGCGTTGTACTATAGTTGTGTAGACGAAAACCAAGTCTACAATCAGTACC
>JASJEI010000195.1 GCA_030064795.1 Pleurocapsa sp. MO_226.B13
TTCAAATTATTAAGGCAAGGCTGGGTTGGAGACGGCGATCGCCGCCTTGAGTTGAGGATGAGAATTTGGCCATGATCGGGGTTTGGCCGAAGTGACAAGCATAGCGTTAGGTAATGGTGAATAATAAGTGAGACTAAAGTTAGACAATGGCTTGAGAGGAAGTAATCAAGGAAAGCCAAAATGTCAGAACCCACAAAGGATTATCTTTGATCGGGAATAGAATTAACAACCACTATCGAGTCTAATCCAGTTATACCTAACTGGTTAAATGAAGCCCTTTTGCTCGGAAAATATTGGCTGGAAAGCGGGTTATTAGAAAGACTTCAGCAACAGGTGCGGGGATCTCGCGGAAGAATGGGAGATTATGAAGTATGCGATTTTGTGCTGTTACTGTTAGCTTATGCAGTAAGTGGAGAAAAGACTCTGAGTGACTTCTTTGCTGCTCTTAAACCAGTGAGATTCCTGTTGATGGCAGTCTGGGGAAGAAACAAGTGTCCAGTGTCCTCGACCCTGAGCCGTTTTCATGATGCGATCGATGATGGCTCGCTAGAAAAACTACGAACCTTGTTTGAACAGGACTTGTGGTCAAGAGGATTCAAAGGAGAAGATCGAGGAGGATTAGTAGACCGCACTGGGGAGCGATATTGGTTATTCGATCTCGATGGAACCAAGCAGGCAGCCAGACAGCGATCGCTAACTTCAAAAGAGGAATATCCTCCTGGACAACGCCGAAGTGGAAAAGCCTGTGCTAAAGGATACAGGGGACGGAAACGAGGGCAAGTAGTGAGAACTCGTAGTACCATTTGGAAGTTAAGTGCTCTTAGCCTGAAAGACAGAGAGCTCGAGATGCCCATTGGCACAACGAATTGTGGAACCCAACCTAGAGTGGGAAGCACGTAAGCTAGAATCTATTAAATTCTCAGGGCATCTAGCCAGCTTGAAGAACAGAGAGAGGCCAAACAAGATGGAAGTAACCTATACTCACTGTGCGGGTTTAGAGGTTCACAAAAAAACGATAGTAGCTTGTGGAATCGTTTCTAGTCCAGGACAAAAACCAGTCCGAAAAACTCAGACTTTCGGTACTTGGACATCAGATTTACTGGCTCTTTCAGATTGGTTGAGCGGTCAAGGCATTACCCATGTGGCGATGGAAAGTACAGGAGAATATTGGAAACCAGTCTATAATCTTCTCGAAGCTAATTTTACCCTTTTGGTGGTCAACGCTCAACAGATCAAAAATGTTCCTGGTCGAAAAACTGATGTTAAAGATGCCGAATGGATTGCTGATTTACTACGTCATGGCTTAGTTAGAGGCAGCTTAATTCCGCCGCTACCACAACGCGACCTCAGAGATTTAACTCGTCAGCGGACCAAACTGGTTCAAGAGAAAGCGGCAGTAGTTAATCGCCTTCAGAAAGTGTTGGAGTGGAGTAAGATCAAACTAGCATCAGTAGTTACTGATGTGACGGGAGTTTCAGCTCGTGCGATGTTAAAAGCACTGGTAGCTGGTGTTGAAGATGTGAGGGAACTAGCAGACAAAGCCAAAGGTCGCTTACGTTCCAAACGCCAACAACTAGAAGGAGCTTTGAACGGCAATGTTCGCTCTCACCATCGCTTTCTACTAACTCACCATTTGACTCATCTGGACTTTCTCGAAGCGCAAATTGCTATTTTTGATGACCAGATTCAGACACAAATCTTAGCTCAAACTCTTTCTCCTCAATCTAGCTCGAATAGCTCTGGGGACACCATCGAGAACAACTTGAGAGAGTCTGATGATTCACCTCTAACTGGGGAACAAGCAATTATTTTGTTGGATACCATTCCTGGTGTGGGACAAGCAACTGGCGAGATGTTACTGGCAGAAATTGGTTGGGATATGAGCCGTTTTCAAAGTGCTGCTCACTTAGCGCTCGTGGGCCAAACTTTGTCCAGGCAATCACGAAAGTGGTGGAAAACGTTATTCTGGTCGTACTGGTCAGGCTAATTCTTGGCGGGAGCACTGGTTTGGTTCAAGCTGCTCATGCCGCAGTCAAGTGTAAAGGTACTTATTTGAGAGCAGTTGATCATCGCTTGGTTCAACGCCGAGGTCACAAAAAAGCGATTATCGCGATCGCCCAGAAAATTTTGAAGGCTGCTTACTATATTTTGTCAAAACGCGAACCTTACCAAGAATTAGGTGCCAATTATCTTCACCAACATCACAGTCAACAACTCTTAAAGCGAATGTGTCGTCGATTTTCTCAACTGGGTTATCAAGTTTCTCTTACCCCTAATCCTTAATGTCAGGCTGAAAATGAGCTTCAGTTTCACTAATTTCTTAGGTTTAAGTCTCTATTTTCAAGCTAGGTCAATAGAGGTCAATTTTTTTAAAGATCTAACTTAGTCTTTGTAAAAATTACATGAAGTTGGCTCAATACGTATTGCAAATCGTTTTTTTAAGCTTATAATTACCCATTATGAGCGTAAAAATACTTAAGATAATCGTATAATAGACGACATTGTATGGCTGTGTTACTTAAGTAACAGTACTTTAGGCTTTTTAGTAGCAACTGGCATTTAAGAAAATATTGGATTCTTTCTCTTATTTTTACCAATATGTATTACGTAATAATATAAGTATAGCTATTTAATTAGCGATCATAATTCAAAATTATCTCAAGCTATTAAGGGCAAGGATCTACCTACATAAATGCTAGATGCTCGATCTAAACTGCTGAAGCGATATTTTAAATAAGTTGTATAGAACATTAGCCTTGAAGCTTTGCCAGTCATCATATTTGCTAAGAATCTCTTGCTTACCAAATGTATGATTGTCTTACTAGAGAAAGATTGGCAAACAAAAACGTATAACAAAAAGGTATTTGAGGATCGATAAAGAGGATTGATAATTATGAATTCTATTTCCACAGTTGTTATTGGTGGTGGTCCTGCTGGTTTAACCGCTGCTTACGAATTAAGTAAACACGGCAAAAAGTCAGTTGTCTTTGAAAAGGCAGATCGTGTCGGTGGTATTTCGCGGACAGAAACTTATAAAGGCTATCGCTTTGATATTGGTGGACATAGATTTTTTACTAAAGTCGGAGAAGTCGAGCAGCTTTGGCAAGAAGTAATGGGGGAAGAGTTTATCAAAGTTCCTCGGATGTCAAGAATCTATTATAAAAATAAGTTTTTTAGTTATCCTTTAGAACCATACAACGCTCTATCTAATTTGGGTTTGATTAACAGTGTCCTGATTATGTGGAGTTATTTTAAAGCCAAAGTCAAACCCAATCCTGTGGAAGAAAACTTTGAACAGTGGGTTTCTAATCGCTTTGGAGAACGTTTATATAAAACTTTTTTTAAAACCTATACTGAAAAAGTCTGGGGTATACCCTGCACGGAAATTAGAGCAGACTGGGCAGCACAGCGGATCAAGGGACTGTCTCTTAAAAAAGCGATAACCAATGCTCTTTTTGGTAGCAACGATACTAAAACTTTAATTAAAGAATTTAACTATCCCGTATACGGCCCAGGGCAAATGTGGGAGCGATTCCAAGAGAAACTAGATAGTCAAGGTTCGCCAGTACATCTTAATACAGAGGTCATTGAAGTAGAAAGAGAAGGCTACCGAGTTAATAGCGTCACTATCAAACAAAATGACGAAATTAGAAAAGTTACAGGAGAAAACTTTGTTTCTAGTATGCCTGTATCGCTTCTCCTCAAAAAAATGAATCCCGCACCACCAGAAGCCGTACTAAAAGCGGCCAACAACCTCAAATATCGCGATTTTCTGATCGTATCTTTAGTTGTAGACCAAGCGGCACTATTTCCTGACAACTGGATTTATATCCATAGTCCCGAATTTAAGGTAGGAAGAATTCAAAACTTCAAAAACTGGAGTAAAGCGATGGTTCCCGACCAAAGCAAAACCTGTCTGGGTATGGAATACTTTTGCAATCAAGGCGGCCCTTTGTGGCAAATGTCGGACGCTGAATTGGTCGAACTAGCCAGTCGTGAAGTTAAGGCTTTGGGATTGGTAGATCCAGAAGTCAAAATTGAAGATGGGACGGTAATTCGTCAATTTAAAGCCTATCCCGTATACGATGATGAATATCGTCAGAATGTAGCGGTAATTCAGGAATATATTCAAAAATTTGAGAACTTACAGACCGTAGGTCGTAACGGAATGCACCGTTATAACAATAGCGACCATTCCATGTTGACTGGTCTGTTGGCAGCAAAAAATATTTTAGGTGAAGACCACGATCTATGGAATGTCAATGTCGAACGTTCTTATCATGAAGAATTTACCAACAGCCAAGATGCCTACTCCGATCTAAAAAATCAAGAGAAAAAAGTATACTCTCTATCTAAATAGAATCTTCATATCTTCAGAATAGATATTTAAATAAATTTAAATTGTTAGTTAAAACTAAGGAGGAAACGAATAAAAATCTTTCCTTCTTTAATTTTGGCTAATAATATAATTGTAATTACATTATAATCGACAAAATTTTAGCTGAGTTATTTTTAAGATTGAATTCGGTTTGTTCTATATTAGCAATTCCGCAAATGACCTATAGACTAATCAAACATCAAGGATTTCATCTTTCTAAAGATATCCGCCGTCAAATGAGTTTAATTCGTTCAGTCAAAAAACATCGAGAAACTTTTCAAGCTCATCCTCGAAAGTTTACCGATTTGATTTATAACGAGGTAGGTATGTCCTTAAAATTAGGTCAAACTAAAACAGCATTGCAAAACTTTGTTTGGGCAGTAAAAATCGATCCAATCCATATTATGGGTCGTCTTATTTTCACGGCAAAAAACTTGGTTAAAAATATAGTTTCATGAGCCTAAAACAAAAAGCACTTACAGGTTTAGTCTGGTCGGCGATCCAAAACTCTGGTACTCAAGTATTTTCGCTAATTATTTTTCTATTGTTAGCGCGGTTACTTACCCCAGAAACTTTTGGGTTAATCGCCTTGGCTAATATTTTTTTGGCTTTTATGCAGATTTTTCTCGAACAAGGATTTGCTAAAGCCTTGATTCAACGTCAAGTCATAGAGCCAGAACATTTAGATGCTGCTTTTTGGAGTCAAATAAGCTGCGGTGTTTTACTAACAATAATTACTTTTTTTGCTGCCGATCTAGTAGCAGAAGTTTTCGACCAGCCAAAGCTAGTCCCGATTTTGCAATGCTTATCTTCGATCTTTATTATTAATTCTCTAGGTCTGGTTCATAATGCACTATTGAGCAGAGAATTCGCTTTTAAGGTTATTGCGCTGCGATCGCTTTTAGGAACGATAATTAGCGGTATAGTGGGAATTTCCATGGCTTTGGCTGGCTATGGTGTTTGGAGTTTAGTTACCCTCAACATAGTTTCTGAGTTGGTATCGCTGTTAGTGATATGGCAAGCTGTTGACTGGCGACCAAAATGGCGATTTTCTCTCAAACATTTCCGAGACTTATTTAGCTTCGGCATATATCTTCTAGCCTTCAAATTTATTAAATTTTTTGACAAGCGTTCTGATAATTTACTGATCGGCTATTTTTTGGGAGAAGTTGCTCTGGGTTACTACGCGATCGCCTATCGTATATTAGAGGTAATGACTCAATTATTAGTCAATACAATTAACAAAGTAGCCCTACCAACATTTTCTCGACTCCAGACAGAACCAGAACGCTTTCGGCAGTTATTTTATCAAACAACCCAGTTTACCAGCTTAATTGCTTTTCCGACTTATTTGGGCGTAGTGGTGTTTGCCCCAGAATTAATCGTGAATTTATTTGGAAAACAATGGATACCTGCTACGGGAGCGATGCAGATTTTAGCTTTTGAAGGGATAGTGCTATCGGTTTCTATATTTCACAAATCCGTATTTGTCTCTATGGGCAAACCATCTTGGAATTTAAAAGTTGTCCTGCTCAATGCTACGATCAATTTGGTTGCTTGTCTGATTGCTGTTAAATGGGGCATTATTGCCGTGGCGATCGCTTATGTAACTAGCAGTTATCTAGTTTTTCCTATCAGCCAGTGGGCGGTAAACAAATTAATCAGAATTGAAATAACTACTTATTTAAAGCAGTTTGTCACCCCTTTAACTAGTTCGGCAATAATGGCTGGAGTTATTTTGCTAGCCAAATACTTTTTACTAGCAGCAGTCGATCCCAAATTGTCGATTGTAATTGGGACGGGGATCGGAATTGGGATCTATGCCTTGTGTGTCCGACTGTTGAACCCGCCGTTATTTCAAAACTTATTAAATTTCCTAAAATCGACAGTATTTTCTAAAAACAAAAACGTCTTTTATTAATATTTAAGGGCGACATTCTGTTGTTAACGGTCATACCAAACACGAGCGTCAGTTAATGATTCCCCTACTCGAACCCGACGCAATACTTCTCGTTTAACAATATGGAACCAGAAAATGGGGTCTTGGGGAAATGGGAGCTTAATCCCCTACTTCCCTAATTCCCTAATTCCCTAATTCCCTACTCCCCTACCTCCCTAAACGAGAAGTATTGGAACCCGACGACATTGTGATGGAACTAGGTGGTGGAATTGGAATGTTGTCCACTGCTTGCGCTCTCAAAATTGGTGGCGATCGCGTGCATTCCTATGAAGCCAATCCGACTATGGAGTCTTTAATCCGCGATAACTATGCCCTTAATGGGGTGAGTCCTAACTTAAAAATGTGTATGCTTGACGAGACTCCTGGTTCTTGTACGTTTCATGTTTCCGAACACTTTGCTCGTTCCTCGGCATATCAACTTAAAGATCAAGGGAAAACTACTGCTTACGATGTACCCGTCGAGTCTCTTAATGATGAAATTCACCGGATCAAGCCAACGGTATTGATTATGGATGTTCAAGGTAGCGAGGGCAAACTGTTGAGCTTCGCCGACCTCACTAATGTTCGTAAGCTGCTGGTGGAAGTACACTCTAATATATTAGGAATTTCTCGCGTCAATCAGCTACGCCGACAATTGCGAAATCAGGGCTTTTCCGAAGTCAATCGTGCGGGTCAAAGTTTCTTATATGTCCGCGAAGACAACTAACAAGAAAACTAAAACTTCAATCAATCCATAAACAACATTACTCGGAGGTGGATCTTTCTGCTTCCGAGTAATGTTTAAAGATAGGATCGAGCTTTTTTGCTTAACAAATGAGTTTAAGCTTTATTGAGTTGAGATTCTGACAATTGTTTTTTCTGCGATCGCCTATGACTGTTAGTTAAAACTCGATTTACATAATTATCAATAGTAGAGATCGATCTGGCGACAAAATCTGTACCTAAACCCCAAGTCAAGCGTTTGGCTAAAGGCTCGATGATAGTCCCATAACGTCGCCAATGAAGGCGTTTATATTTAGTAGTAAAATAGGCATCTTCTACCAAATTCCATTTTTCTCGCATTCTTCTTAGACTATTTAATTGCCAAGCATCACTCCAGCGCAGCATATAGTAGTGGAGATCTGAGGTTTCCAGAGGGGGGCCTGGTAAATAAGTCACCACGCAATCTGGTTCAAAATAGACTTTTTCTCCTGCTTCTCGGACAGTCATACAGAAGTCCAGATGTTCTTTTGTATTGAGAAACGCCTCATCTAACATTCCTATGCGCTCGAAAATATCTCGTCTGACTAACACGCAGTGAAATTCAGCCAATTCGGTTTCGGTACGCTGTAGTTGACTTCTGACATCAGCGACACGCCTACCCTGAAGATACATTTTTTCCCGCAATCTCCTTCTGCCTTTTTTATCGACAAAAATATGAGATTCTCCCCCGGCAAAGTGGACTATTTCGTGGAGTGGTTCGTACTGACACATTAAAGGCCCTACTACCGCCGCTTTAGTAGTTTCGGCGCAGTCCACGAGATTAGTTAGCCAACCTGGAGTGACAATAACGTCATTGTCAACAAAGACTACGTATTTAGTATCTACTTCCTTTAAGCCAATATTGCGTGCTTGATTGGGGTAGAGGTAGCATTCGCTACGGATTATTTGAAAGTTCTTTTGTTTTGCTTGTTCTTGGAGATAGGATCTAGTTTTGGCTGGAGAGTTGCCATCTACATAAATTAATTTGAAGGGAATTTGAGTATGTTCGTAAATGCTTTCTAGAGATTGTTGGGTGCAGCTAAATCTTTCTCTCGGAACGACAACTATGGTTACTTGTGGTTCTGACATATTCATAATGCATTTAAAATTTGATTTGAAGTCTCGATCTTGAAGGCGATCGCCTCTACTTGCTGTTGGAAAATTCAAGATCATGAGTACTAGCAAGAATTTTTCAAGATCTAATTCATTGTTTCATTGTCAATACGAAAAACTCAGGCTTTGATAGTTGCTATTTTAGCTGAATTTACTAGAGAACGATAAATGTTCATCAAATCATCATTTATCTGCTCTAAATTATAATGTTTCAAGACAAATTCTCGACCCGCTTTGCCCATTGGCGACCATAATTCGGGGTGTTCGATTAAATAATCTTAATTGCTCAGCCAAGGCTGCATCTTTTTCGCGCACCAAAAACCAGATTTGCCATCCTCTACTAGTTCTGGTACGCTACCACGATCGGTACTAACTACGGGCAAACCAATTGCCATCGGCTACTATAACACTAGGAGCGACGAAGAAATGTTTTTCAAGTTAACTACAACTATCATCAAGCTGAGAATCATTGAAATTAGCTGAAATCTGGATTGCGATCGGCTGACTATCGGCTTCAGACATTATTTTTAAGTTGTCTATATTCGTCTTGCAGAATATGTACTAATTGTCTGTTTCCCTGTGCTTTAGCTACTTTAAGACGACGCTCTAAATTAGCACGTACATTTTCCAAATGCTTTTGTTTGGCAGCGCGATCGCTTAATTGGTATTTTAAGATGTCTAAAGCTAAATTAGTTTCTTGCTGGCGATCGGCATCTAACCGACATTCTTTGGGAACGTGATTTCTTTTGTCCAAATTGCCTAATCCTCCTCGATGAGATTTAGTTTCTAAAACGGACATATGACGTGGGAGTGTATGTATACTATACCAATCAGTGATTTCTGATTCAATTATTTCCGAGGGGGATTTTGGCTTTGTCAGCTTTGAAGCGGAAAATATATTTTTCATTAGTTCTGGGTAAAAAATAAATATTAATATTGGTCAAGTTTTTATACGTATTAATTTAAAAATAGTTGCAGCAATTTAAAGCTTGCTTAGAGACATTCACCTTAAATGTCTCTAAATCGAGTGATTAATCTTTAGTGTAGTGGACACCACGATAAGTCATTTCGGTATGGCTGTGGTTATGACGATGTTTTTCCTTGAGACGGTGTACTCTCCAAGGTTTACCGCGATACATACCACCTACTTCGCCCTCCTTAACATCCCACTCTAGATGAGGAGCTTCATAAGTTTTACCTCTAAATTGTAGTCTCATTGTTTTACTTTTGAACTATAAAGATTTGTCTACTGTTTAAAATGGCGATCGCCTAATTGCTCTCTCTCGGCAGTACCATACTGCTTTGGCGAATCATCGATCCCCGATATTTTTTTTGTTTCTTCACTAATAATATAATTTATTTCTGTAGCAATTGTTACTATTTTGTATAAATACGGACTTTCTCAACAAAAATTTATATTTTTTTAAAAAGTCAATCGCAATGCCCGATCTACTTGAGCGAATAAATGAGCTAGATCGGCGTTATTATCCAAAACCACATCAGCAGCAGCAATTTTTTCTGCCAGGGGCATCTGACTGTCAATTCTGGCTTCGGCTTGTTGAATAGTTAAATTGTTGCGCTGTTGTAAGCGGGCGATTTGTAAAGAGCGATCGCAACTAACCACCCAAATTTCGCTGACTGTATCGGTTAACTTGGCTTCAAATAAAAGTGGGATTGCTAATACTATTGTAGTATTGGGGAGACGCTGTAATTCTTGCTCAAAGCGATCGCGGACGTAGGGATGAATTTGACTTTCTAGCCATTGCTTTTCAGTGGGATTATTAAAAACAATCTCGCCCAAACTGGCGCGATTTAAAGAGCGATCGCTTAACATTACCCTGTCACCATAACGGGTAAAAATAGCCTCAAGAATGGGGGAATCTTTAGCTACTGCTTCTCTAGCATAGATATCTGCATCTAAAACAGGTAAGTGATATTTTGTTGTTAGATATTTTGATACGGTAGTTTTGCCCGTAGCAATACCTCCAGTCAAGCCGATCGATCTTTTAGCTATATTGTTCATGGTTTAATTACAATTTTTGCCGTAAAACTATCTAACCAAAGAAAGTTTTTCTTGAGTACAGAAGCCTGATAAACTATAGCCTGACAATTTTAGGTTAAGGAGCAAAAATTTTGTTAGACCAAAAAGCGAAAAAAACGATGTTACGTAAAATTCCTCACGGACTATATATCTGTGGTGTCAAAGAGGGAGAAGAAATGAATGGTTTCACCGTTAGCTGGTTGATGCAATCTTCTTTTGAGCCACCTTTGGTAGTCAACTGCGTCAAAAAAGGTACGACTTCACATAAAATGATCGAGAATACCCAGGTATTTACCATTAGCTTCCTAGAAGAAGGACAAAAAGACTTAGCAGCATCATTCTTCAAACCAAAAGCTAGAGTAGGTAACAAATTTGAAGCTGTCGAATTTTACGAAGGAGAAGCTACAGGCTGTCCGATTATTAAAGATTCACTGGGTTACATAGAGTGTAAAGTAGTTGGCACAGTAGAACAAGGAGATCATACTGTCTACGTTGGTGAGGTGATTGCTTCTGGAATTCACCGCGAAGGAAATCAACTATTGCTCTCTAGTACGGGTTGGGAATACGGCGGTTAAGCCTGACAGGGGAAAGGGAAAAAAACGATAAAGGATGAATTATGAAACCTCGTTTAGTTCATAATTTATAAGACCGTTTTCAAAATAGAATTAACTATTTTTAGCAAACCTTCCCCAGTTTTACAGTTAGTATAGGCGATCGCGCTGATTCGGCTAACTCAATTTAATTGATAGTTCGCAGTTCATTGAATGGGGTTGTGAACTGTGACTAGCTTAGTCCCGTCGGGAAATGTGGCTTCGACCTGGACTTCTTGAATCATTTCGGGTATACCTTCCATCACTTCATCGCGACTTAGGATAGTTTTACCATAGCTCATCAATTCTGCTACCGATCTGCCTTCTCTTGCACCTTCCAAGATAGCTGCTGAAATATAAGCAATGGCTTCGGGATGATTTAATTTTAAGCCTTTATTTTTACGTCGTTCTGCCAGTAGACCTACGGTAAAGATAGTTAACTTGTCTTGTTCTTGGGGTGATAGCTGCATGAAACTTAGAAAATGATTTATCAGTTAGTTAAGGGTAGTTAAGAGAAAATCTTATCTGCAAAGCTGCTCAAAGCTACAATTTCTTAGATTTCGATCGCAAACTCCCTCTCCGTTCCCGTTTGTTTTCTCGTTACTAAGCTCTGAGTTTCTACTTTTTGTGAAGTTTCTGGCACCAATTTTGTAGCAAAATTTTTAAGAATTATTACTTAATAAACTTAAATAAAGCCTTAAATCCGCTTATTGCAACTTTTGCATGATATATGTACAAAACATCTATTTTTTTTGTATAGATGATTTCTTTTTTGTTTTTGTATTACAGAGTACAATTCTGTCTCGGACAAAATACTTGTGAATGTTACAAGTAACTCTCAATCCGCTATTGTCCTCAAACAACAGGTAATTGCGGTCAATTAAATAAATCAATATCTAGATCATGTCACAATTAGGAAGACGTAAATTTTTACTATATAGCTCTACAGGAGTACTAACAAGCTTATTATTAAAGGGTTGTGCGGGTGAAGGCGGTACCGATTCTGCTGCTGATGCTGAGGCTGGCGCGAATCCTTGTGCTGCTGCGGATGGAGATGGGATCAAAGTTGGTATTCTTCACTCACTCAGCGGTACGATGGCAATTAGTGAAACCACTGTCGTTGATGCAGAAATGATGGCGATCGACGAAATCAATGCTGCGGGAGGAGTTCTCGGAAAACAAATTATCCCAATTAAAGAGGATGGTGCGTCAGACTGGCCCACTTTTGCTGAAAAAGCAGCTAAGCTAATCGACCAAGATAAAGTAGTGACAGTATTTGGCTGTTGGACATCTGCTAGTCGTAAGGCTGTCTTGCCCGTGTTTGAGTCGAAAAAGCATATGTTGTGGTATCCCGTTCAGTATGAAGGACAGGAATGCTCCAATAATGTTTTTTATACAGGTGCAACACCCAACCAACAGATCGAACCAGCGGTAGACTGGCTACTAGAAAACGAGGGTAAAGAGTTTTTCTTAGTTGGCTCAGACTATGTCTTCCCTCGTACTGCTAATACTATTATTAAAGAGCAATTAGCAGCTAAAGGTGGCACAGTAGCTGGTGAAGATTATTTACCTTTAGGAGATACGGAGGTAACGCCAATTATTGCCAAAATCAGGGCAGCATTACCCAATGGTGGTGTAATCTTTAACAGTCTCAACGGAGACAGTAATGTAGCTTTCTTTAAACAGTTGCAGGGTGCAGGTTTGGGGCCAGAACAATATCCTGTAATGTCTGTTAGTGTTGCCGAAGAAGAAGTAAGACAAATTGGGCCAGAATATCTCAAAGGTCATTATGCTTCTTGGAACTATTATCAAACTGTAGAAAGTCCTCAAAACGATCGATTTGTTGCCTCCTTCAAGAGTAAATATGGTGAAGATCGGGTAACTAACGATCCGATGGAATCGGCATACATCATGGTTTATCTTTGGAAACAGGCAGTAGAACAGGCTGGCACGACAGATTTAGAACCAGTTCGCGCAGCAGCAGTAGGACAAGCATTTGATGCGCCACAAGGCAAGGTGACAATGCAGCCCAATCATCATATTTCTCAAACTGTACGTATCGGACAGGTAAGGGATGATGGA
>JASJEI010000196.1 GCA_030064795.1 Pleurocapsa sp. MO_226.B13
GTTCAGTGTCAAATAATCTGGGTCTATTCTCATTTAATGTGGGTCTGAGCGAGTTTTATTCTCATTTAATGTGGGCCCGTTAATGACATTATTTCGGGTCGAAGCGATTATGATTTCGGGTCGCAACAGTTAGGGGTCGATGAATAAGGTTGCGTTTGCTCTAAGATAATAAAGTAAACACACTTTATTATCTCCATGTCTGATGTAGTAAGGGTAGTCGTGCTTGGCGGGGGAATTAGAGGAGCAACGATAAGTGCATTACTTGCTGCAACAGGCTTAGCTCAAGTTATTCTGATCGAGCCTCGCGAAATTGGCTCTGGAGCTTCATCGACTAATCACGGACGTTTTCATGTAGGAACTTGGAATTATCACGAAAACGACTCTCAAAAAAATCCTTTTGCTAGTGCAATTCTTAAAGCAAATAAAGAAAGCTATAAACTTCTCTCTCAGATACCAAATGCCACGGATTCCACTAAATGGGCTTATTACTGTTTTGAACAACAAGAGCTAGTGGATGATTTTGTTGATTTTTGTGAAAATCAACAAATCTTTTATCGTCCGATATCAAAACTACGCATTAATAGAACTTGGTGCGATCTTGACTTGATAGATTCCGTTATCGAAATACCTGAATTTTCCTTTAATCCAGCACGCCTAGCTGCTCGATTAGTAGAAGCTGCGGTACGCTTGGGAACTTGCTGTGTTTATAGAGCGCGGGCGCAGCGAATTGATTCGCACAACAATATTTTTCAAGTTGGTCTTAATAACGGAGATGTTGTTGAAGCTGACTGGGTTATCAATGCAATGGGCAACTGGTCTAGAACGATTCAATCAAACCTTCCATTACCAAGATTAGAAATCACCTTACAGCGTTGGGAGTTGCTTTGTTTTTCATGTAGTGATTTTGGTGTTCCACCGCTCGATCGTGTAGTAACGGTACAAAAGAAAGATAGAGAATTTATAGGCTTACTACCTCATGGAAAGTGGGTAGTATTTGGCAACGACATAGACCGCGAAACGCTGGAATCTGAGACGGAGATACTTGAGAAACACTTCTTGAAACCTTTTGACAATGCCGTTAAGAATGAGCGAGAGATTCTTGCTGCCCATAAATCTTACATCCCTGTTCTTCAAAAGAATCTAACACAGCACCTCTATTCCTTTTCAGGTGTATATTCAGAAAGGTCACAAGTAACAGAAAACGCCAAAGGAAAACCAACACCCTACTCTTCTCAATTTGAATACGAATCTGATGTGCAAGGTTATTTGCTTATATTTGGAGGAAGCGCAACCTCAGCACTATTTCAAGCAACTCAGGTCATAGAGCGAGTTTTGTCTGAACAACAAAGTTTTAAAGGCGATTATATAGAGCTGTTAAGAAAATTGATGGTGTATATTCCTGACAGAGATTTCGGTTGTGGAATGCTGTGGGAATCACGAGTTTAATTATCAGTGTGCTGAATACTCTGAAGGACACAAACCACTCAAATTCCTGATTTTTGGCAGTGGTTAGCAGTTATACTGTGCAGTGATTACCGTGCGCGGTGGCGGCGCGGTAGGCAGTAATTTGAAGTGCGAATGTAGTGCTGTACAAGTGCAGTCAAGAAAAGATTTGAAGTGGAATTTTGGGGGTCGTAGATCTCCTACACATATGCATTAAAATGCGCTGCTATCCAGCAGCTTTTCTTTTTCTCTTTAAAACCATTCATTGGGTACTACAGGGCTGCATTGGCAGAGATTCGGCTCGATGCAAGTAGACTTTAATCAATCCCCCCAAAAATCCCGAAACCTTCCTGGCACAAGCTCTGTGTAGCGCACTGTATGAGTGATATTTCTATGTCCAAGGTAGCTTTGAATTGCCCTGGTATCAAAGCCCTTGTTAGCAAGATAAAAGCCTGTTGCGTGCCGAAGCATATGCGGATGCACTGGGAAGGCTATGTCTGCCACCTTCCCAGCCCGTGCAATCATTTTTCGTACAGCAGAATCTCCAAGATTGCCGCCCTGTTCCGACAAAAACACATACGGACTCTTTCCATATTTCTTTTGCACTTTCCGTAACGCCCGTAACTCAACGCCTCGTAAGGGATGAATACTAGGATTTCCTTGCTTTAAGCGTCTGACATGAAATAGCCCTTGTTCTAGGTCAAGCTGCTCCCAGCGTAGGTCAACTGCTTCTCCAACTCGTAAGCCATGTCGGTACATGATGAGTATAATAGCAGCGTCACGTGAGCGGTGCCTGCCGACTTTTCTCGCAGCTCTGATAAGGCGGTCAACTTCATCAGGGGTTAAGTACTCTCGAGTACGGCGATCGCAATTCCGAGGTTTCTTAGGCGGTGATGGAGAGGATGAAGGAGTAGAAGACATAAGAGCCAGATCAAACCTTCCCGAAAACGAGAAGATGTAGTACGGATTGTGATGAGAAAACAGTAGGTTAAATCAAAGACTTGAATGTGATAAGTCTAAGAAAACCCTCGCATAAAAAGGCTAAAGTGGGACACTAACTGAAGAACGATTATTTTGGTTATAAGAGATCGCCAGTAAATTTGATTCTCAAAATTGAACTTCTTTATTTATAAGGGTTTCAGAACCAAAATTTTCCTTACCGACCAAAATTGTTCCGTTGCTAAACAAAGGCGCTATAGACGGAATTATCGGAAGTCTCACATTGTCTACTGTTTGATATAGAAATTATTAATCTAAAAAGAAACTACGAGTATACTATAATAAAAGCCTAATTTTGTATTGTTTTTCATATGTCGCTAATAAAGTTTCGAGTAAGAACTTTAACGATTGTTTTAATAATGCTTTTTTTATTTGGCTGTAGTTCAAATGAAGCAAAAGCTTTAAAGCAAGAAGAGACTATTGATAATCTTATTTCGCAAAAACCTAATCTGAAAAATTACTCTTTGAAGATAGAGAGGCAAATTAATAGTGTAAGGGACTTACTTAAAAGAGATAACAGGGAGAACGAAGAACTTCAAAGATTTCTAGAAAAAGAAGGTAGAAACTTAAAAATACAAGATCATGCTGAATTTCTTAAGCAAGCAGAAACCAATATACAATATCGAAAAATAGCATCCTCTATTGAAAAAAATGCATTTCTAGATTTAAGAATAAAAGATCTTGAAGATAAGTTAGTAAAGCGTGAGATTTTTCTTGACAAATTAAAACTTAATATCTGGAAAATAGAAAGAATAGCTGAGATAAGAGGATTAGATATCTCAATAGATAAAAATGAAATAGAAGGTTTAATCGAAATTGCAGAAGATCTGATTAATGAAGAGCTGAATCCCAAAACTAACTTTGATATCAATGAATTAGCAAGGGACAAGTTTTTTCAACTTGTATCAAAATAGTTAAATTCTATTATTTTTATGTTTACAAGAAAAGTTCGTAAAGTGTCAGCTCTTAAACATCCTTATAGTAATGCTTTACACACGCTTTTATCACAAAATAAGCAAGGATTACTAGCTCGTGAGATAGCTAGTGTGCTAAGAATTTCTGAAAAAGAATGTGAAAAACTACTATACAAAGAGCAACTCCTTGGAACATTAGATGTCGATCCATACTCAGGTCGTCTTATTTATAGATCCAAAAAGAGTTTCTCAGACAATTCCCTTGATACAGAAATAGAAATAGCGCGAAAAAGGCATTTTGTAAGCAAATTTTGTTCAATGAAAATATTTTTTTTCCCACTGACATTATCAGCAGCTTTTTTATCTATTGAAATATTTAGTTTGCATATCAACTTTGCAGATAAGTTATCTTCACAAGAGAGAAGTATACAAGTAGATGTTGATAGCAATAGAACTGCTATTCAATTTGGTGATGCAAGAGGAGAAAAAGAAGAATTAATAAAGATTAAAAAAATATTAAAGAATGATTCCAGAAACAGCTGTTCTGTTTTGTGGGAACAAGGTGATAAATGTTATGTTAGAAATCGGCTATATTCTGAAAGAGAATTTGACAAAGAATTGAAACGTATAGACACAAGAATACAATCAATAGAGTAATTTTTATAGACTAAATACTCAATCTAATATTTTTAGAATGATGGCAAAAAAAATGCTGATTTGAAAATTGGTATAGTTTGGCATATTAGCTGGAACATCGTAAGAAACAAGTTCAACCTGCTCGACCCAGACATCATTTTCCAGATTAGGATGCTGATAGTTATGGGTGTCCACAATGTTATAACTTCATAGACACCCCAAAACTCCCCCAAAATACTGTCTACTAAATCGATTTTCTGTGTAACTTTTAAGATTAAGTGGCGTAAAATCTTCAGAGTTATTTGGCGTAATACAAATAAACTGATGTAGCGTTGTTCAAGCCGACTATGAATAGAAAAGCGCGAATCTATCATACGAGAATCTAGCCCGAAATGCTGACCAAGTAAGTATTTTAGCGAGCATAAGCAATTTGCACATCTCCAGGTCAAATTTGTGACAAAACATAGTGCATTAATCACAGACTTTTGCCATTAACTTTTGCGACAGGAAAAGTACAACAAAACCGTAAACCTGAAATTTGATGCAAAACTTGAAACTTTTGCCACAGTTAAATCAAAACCAATCGACAGCAGTTAATTTGTATTACGCCAAATAACTCTGAAGATTTTACGCCACTTAATCTTAAAAGTTACAATTTTCTGCTATTAATGTACAGTACAGTCTATTAATCGATTTATTGGACACTTTCTATGAGACTCTTCGGCTACGCTCGTGTTTCCACTTCCCAACAATCTCTCGATCTTCAAATCAAATCCCTCAAAGATGCAAAGGTGAGAAAAAATCGGATTTTCACCGACAAGACTTCTGGGGGTAGTGGTGGCGATCGCCAAGGGTTAGAACTTCTCAAGGTCAAAGTCGAGCAGGGGGATGTAATACTCGTAACAAAGCTCGATCGCCTGGGCAGAGATACCGCAGATATGATTAACCTAATCAAAGAGTTCGATAGTCTAGGGGTGGCGGTCAGATTCCTTGATGATGGTATCAGTACCGAAGGCACGATGGGCAAAATGGTAGTGACCATACTCTCAGCAGTCGCAGAAGCCGAGCGAGCGCGTATTCTAGAGCGTACTAATGAAGGTCGCATCGAAGCTAAAGCCAAAGGGGTAAAGTTCGGTAGGAAACGTAGTATCAACCGAGACCTAGTAATTGCTCTCAATGCTCAGGGAGTAGGCGCAACTGCTATCGCCCAGCAGCTCAAAATAGGGCGTTCTACCGTCTACAAGATTCTTGGGGAAGCCTAGTTTAGGTGGAATTTCAATTGTCGTATCCTTGAAGACCATATTAATGAGTTTAATTAAGTCAGCCTTTACAAGCTACTACATTTAGTGAAGCGCAATCACAGATGAAAGCTATTCAAAAGAATCTACAAAGTCCCAATAATCCGAGTAAAGCTGAGTTATAAAAAGCGTAAAAGCAGAGTCTAGTCCAGTCAGAATAAGCCTTTAAAGTCGATATGACCCTTTAATTCACGAATCGTGTTCATATGCTTTATTGAACAAGCTATTAAGTTCAAAATAGCCTGACCTGTGTGTTATCAATGTACGTATGCCTTATAAAACTCAGAAAAATGCCTACAGAAACAAAACTTTATCGTGTCTTGATAGCCAGTCCAGGAGATGTTGCCAAAGAAAGAGAAATCGTCAGACAAGAAGTTCATAGATGGAATTCGATGCACGCCATTCAAATGAACATGGTCTAAAATCAACAAAATTGGCTAAAAGCTTTGTTAGACAGTACTTACAATGAAAGTAGGGGAGTCATTAAATTCTCACGATAATTGTGAGCGATCGCAGTTTGGTGAAACGAACGTTTCATGAAACCGATAGGAGAAGAGTGAAATGGAATCTGAGATAAAAACTACTCAAAAGAACCAACAAAATGCCAGTAATCATCGGAAAGACCTTGACTATCTCCACCCCAATCGTGAGTCTCGTCGGTGAAATCAGATTCAGCTAACTCAGAGTGATAGGTGTCTTCTCTCAGTTCAGCGCGGATAGTGTTAATGTCGTTTTTGCCGACAGTAGAAGGAGAGGTAGTCAACTGAGATTGAAGAGAAGATACATCAGAAGAATCTTTTTCTGTACCCTGTTCGGTCGATTCGGCTGAATTAGATAATTCAGATGGCTCACTTGGAGAAAAGTTGGTGAAGTCGGTTTTTTTTCTGTGTAGTCTTCTAATTTGTCTGCTCATGAACGATTTATAGTGACTCAGGCTCTAGCATAGCAACGATTGAACGTTGACTTGGAATAAAAAGTAATAACTCTTTTTTTGCGATACACTTCGAGTTATTCCATTATTTAGCAGAGAGATTAGTTGCATGAGTACGGGTACTGTTAAGTTCTTCAATGAAGAAAAAGGCTTCGGTTTTATTCTCCAAGATAACGGGGGCAAAGACCTTTTTGTTCATGTCAGCTCTATTCAAGGCAACACCGCTTTAAATGAAGGACAGAAAGTAGAATATGAGATCGGAGAAGGCAGGAAAGGACCTTGTGCGGTCAACGTTATTCCAAATTGATAACAGAGTTACATCAAGGTAGGAGTTTAATAGTGAAAGAGCGATCTAGCGGTCTGTCGAGCGACCAGGAAATTATGACTGTCATCGCGCCAGAATTAAAACAACAATCGAAGGCAATCGCGCCTTATTTAACAATTAGCAATGAACAAGAATACGACAGCCAGAAAAACAACTACACGATCCCTTTAGAAACTAACAAACAATTAACCCCAGACCTAAGCATAGAGGAAATTATTGAAATCATTAAAGCAAGCGAATTAGAACTACTTGAGATACACCAATCAAATCGAATTGAATTTGACTAACTATTAGAAGCAGACAATTCGGTGGCTACCTCTGCTTCTAATAGTTAGTCAGCTCGAACAAAATTAAAACCGCAAACTGGCTGTTGTTGGCATTGTGCGGGTTCGGCAGCAAATTATTCCTTCGCATCAATCTCGGCACAATTCCAATCCGCTTCTTGCAACAGACTGTCGCGCTGCGCTAACAGCCTTTAAATACCTAATTACTCAAAACCCAGTCAAATGAGAGAAAACAAGCTGGTAGGCGGTTTTCGGTATTACTCATCTTGAGCAGTAATTGGAGGATGTACTCTTGAGATAGAATCTTTCATATTCTCCTCCATCTGCCATGAATTATAATCCCGCCACCTTACCTGAACTAATTGTCAATCGCGCCTTCATGGTGGAGTTTGTGTCGGCAGTTGCGCCCTGCTTTGCAATGGGGTTGGTAGAAGAAGGTGGAACCGAATATGGATTCTTGGGATTTCGCCCTAATAAATCTATTCCTTCGGCAGTCTCAGGAGCGGGCTTTTCCTTTGGTCATACCCTGATGGGGGATGACACGTTTGAGGTCATTCATTTTGCCTTTGAGTTTTATGGATATCAGACCTACAACGTGCTGCTTAATCCTAATAATTCTCTGGTACGGAAGGTGCTCAAGGTTATGTTGACCCATCAGAATTATTTCTTTTTTGCCCTGGATGAAAACAATAGCAGTGTCACTGCGTTTCGGGCAGAGATCGAGCAGGACACCCTAAGATACTTAAGAATAAACCAGTCACGGCTCCAGGATTCTCAAACAACCGTCAAGCAGTATAACAAAGCGGTTTCACAATTCTCACAAAATCCCCATCCAGAAGGGTTACTACTTACCTGGGTTTGTCAGAATGGAATAAAGTATCTAGACCTGTCTCAAGACAGAATGGTATTGAATCCTGCTTCATAGCCTGCCTCAGAATGTAGGGCGTTACAGGTGATTTTAAGGATAACTGTAGAAAAGGGAAAACCAGAGTGTCATTACAGCTCAATATTGATTACCCAGAAACTCTCCCTGATGCCATGGGACGAACCAGAGAACAATTTGAACAAGAAGCTAAATGGGCAATGGCGATCAAATTGTTTGAAATGAAACGTATTTCTTCAGGTCAGGCAGCAGCTTTAGTCGGGGTAGATCGAGTTTCTTTCTTGCTTAATTTAGATCGTTATGGAGTAGCGATGATTGACTTGAGCGAAGAGGAACTTTTATCAGACGAGTGAAAATGCCTAAACCAGACAGAATTGTCATCAATACTTAAAGTTAGCCAAAATCACCTTTAATCCTGTCTCTAGACTGGGGTTAAATTATCTTTATTAAATCTGGCACGAAAATCTAATTGAGATTACACTCAAACCGTTATCTTTTATCTTCTAACTGCTGAAATTTAGGTTTCCTAACAATCCAGAAAAAATCTATGTCAGTTAAGCAAATTCCTGATGGCTATCATTCTGTAGCCCCTTATCTCATTGTGCCTGACGCAGATGAGGCGATCGCATTTTACATCAAAGCTTTTGGCGCATCGGAAAATATGCGCTTAAAGATGCCCGATGGCAGTATCGGTCACGCAGAGATTCGCATTGGCAATTCAATTATTATGCTTAGTAATGCCAACTCCTGCATGGGATTTCATGCTCCCGAACACTATGGCGGTTCCCCAGTCAGTATCTTCCTTTATGTAGAAGATGTGGATAATTTCACCTCCCAAGCTACCTCTGCTGGAGCGACAGTCAAACAGGCACCGCTGGATATGTTCTGGGGAGATCGCATGGCTAAATTGGTCGATCCTTTTGGCTATGAATGGTCGGTTGCCACTCATATTGAGGATGTTTCTCTGGAAGAGTCACAGAGACGTTTATACAAGCAGTATTCTTCTACCGTTGCCTCTTAAATAAATTACCTAAATTAGGGGGCAAAAGCATCGCTAAAAGCTTCTCCACGCTTTATACAAATGGTTATAAATTGTCCAGGTTAGATCGTATCTATATTCGACTGTATTTTCGAGTAGTTTCTGCCTGAATCGGTTCTGAAGAGATATAAGGGTAGTTGACTATTTTGATGCATTAATACTCAACCACTTATAGCGAAGCGGTACACCATCGCTGATGGTTCATTCTCGCAAATTACAGTTAATTTTTGTACTGGCGATGGGGTAATAAGTGGTCTGGGGGTCTGGGGTTATCTCTAATTAAATAAATATATTCTATAACAACAACAACAAGAGCCGAAAGGCTCAAACTTTACTTGTTGTGTAAAAACTTGACTAATTATTTCTACTTCATGTATTGTATGCTTCATGAAAGTACAGAAAGGGCAATTAGACAACGGCAAAACAATCTGGTTAGTGTTGGATGATAACTATCTACCTGTCGAACCAATATCAAAGTATTTACGCTACCTCGACAGCCTAGAACGTTCTCCCAACACGATCTCTGGCTATGCTCGGAATCTAAAACTTTACTTTGAATACTTGAAAGAAAACTCTCTAGATTGGAAAACAGTCAATCTGGAACAAAGAGCAGAGTTTATTCATTGGCTTAGAAATCCACAGCCAGGAACTATCCCACTGCGTCCACAACGATCCATAAGGTCGGAGAAAACTATTAACCATGCTTTGACTACTGTTGCTTCTTTCTACGAGTTTCATTCTGGTTTGGGAACGACTGAAGGAGTAGAAAATTATCGTTATGTAACTCAGAAAGGAAGTAAATACAAACCTTTTCTTCATCACATCAGTAAAGGCAATTCATACAAAACAAAATTACTCAAAGTTAAAGAACCAAAAACCTTTCCTGGTTGCCTCAATGATGACGAAGTAAAAACTCTAATTAATTCCTGTAAGCACGTTAGAGACAAATTTCTCATCTGTTTGCTTTATGAGACAGGAATGCGTATTGGCGAGGCGTTAGGGCTACGCATTGAGGATTTTGTTACAGGAGGGACTAATGAAATCAATGTAAAAAATAGACTCGACAATTTCAACGGTGCGAGAGCCAAAAGCGGAGACAGAACTATCCACGTCAACAAAGAATTAATGAAATTCTTTTCCGATTATTTAATTGATGAATACCCAGAAGATGTTGACTCAGACTATGTGTTTGTTTCTATCTGGAGTCATAAAGTAGAACCAGGGACCCCATTAACTTATTCCGCAGTAGATAGCCTATTTCGTCGCCTCAGAAAGAAGACTGGTATCTACGCTACTGCCCACCTACTGAGGCATAGCCACGCGACTAATTTGGTTAGAGCAGGATGGGATATGAGTTATGTCCAGAAGCGATTAGGACACAGTGATATTCAAACTACCTTCAACACTTATGTTCATCTACTTGATGATGATTTAAAAGCAGAATATCAGAAATATTTACAACAGATTAAACAATAAATGATCAAAAAGATAAAACCTCAACTAAATTTGCTTGAAAACCCAGAAAAATCTGATGATATATGGATAGCAAAAAGCCTAGGGCTACAAATCAATCCTCATGCTCATCATTACAAATTGAATTTTTCCCAAATTGAGCAAGATTGGCTTAAAGAAAGTGCCAAAAAATTTATTTCTTATATGTCATCTACCAAAGAATTTGAAACTTTAAGAGCTTATATAAAATCCTTAAGACTATTTTCACTTTACTTAAGTCAAATTGAATATAAAAATAACTTCAATCAAATCGACAGATTTATTATTGTTGGCTTTTTTGACTTTCTTAAAGCTAGGGAAATCAGCTTAGGATATAGGCATAAAACAATATCTTCTTTAGCTGTATTTTTTGAGACGGGCATTATTAATAGTTGGTTTGATATTCCGCAGTATTTAATCCGCAAAGAAGATTATCCTAAAAAAATCAAAACAGTTCCTCGATACATTCCAGAAGAAGTGATGAAACAACTAAATCAACATTTAGATTCATTGCCTAAACCAGTCATGAGAATGGTTTTAGTTCTTCAAGAATGCGGATTACGAATAGGAGAACTATGTCAACTTCGGCTAAATTGTTTAAAACAAGATGCTAAGGGGGACTTTTTTCTTGATTTCATGAGATGGAAAATGAAGAAAGAGTCCACTATTCCTATTTCTTTAGAATTAGTACAAGTAATACAAACACAACAAAAATATATACAAAATTATTTTGGAGATAATTTTAATTATCTTTTTTCGAGCAGAGAAGTTGGAAGTACTGAACAAGGATTCCAACCAGCACCCAGGGTAATGCGTCAAGACTCTTTTGTTGGCTATTTAAAAAGACTTGCTAAAAAGTTTGATATTAGAGACGCGTCAGGTACAGCTTGGGAATTTCAGACTCATCAATTTCGTCACACTGTAGGAACTCGCATGATTAATAATGGAGTGCCACAACATATTATCCAGCGTTATTTAGGTCATGAATCTCCAAAGATGACATCAGTTTACGCTCACATTCACGACCAAACTTTAAAGCAAGAAATAGCCAAATATCACGATAGTAGAGTAGTAAATATTGCTGGTGAAGTAGTTGAATCTACAACCCCAGAATTGGATAATGACCTAGATTTATATCTTCTCAAAAAGAAAGTATTAGCTCAATCTTTACCCAATGGTTCTTGCGCTAGACCTGTAGTTCTAGGTGAATGTCCTCACGCTAATGCTTGTCTTACTTGTGGCGATTTTCGCACAACAATTGAGTTTTTAGACCAGCATAAAGCACAGTTGAAGGAAACAGACAAGTTAATAAAAAATGCTGAAGAACAAGGCTGGAAACGCCATGCAGAAATGAATACTAAAGTCAGAGATAATCTGAATAAAATTATCACTACTTTGGAATCTGGAAATAAAGACATTGTTTCTGGAGGTGATGAATAATATGAATGGGAAAGAGCAAAGAATAGCTAAATTAAATGCTGTTCAACAACAAAGAAAACAAGACTGTATCGACCGCACAGAAAAAGCTATCTCCAAACTATTACAAAACAATGAAAGAATTTCCTTTGGTGCTATTGCCAGAATTGCTAATGTTAGTGTTAGCTATCTTTACAAGTATCCAGAAATCAAAGAGCGCATTCAAGATATTCGCAACCAACAAGTAAAGAATACTAGAAAACTAACTAGACCTCAAACCGCCTCAGAGAAGTCTAAGCAGGTAATGATTAAGCAGCTACGAGAACGTATCAATACTCTTGAATGGGAGAAAAAAGAGTTAAAGAAACAGAACGAGAAAATGACTGGCGAGCTATATCGTATTGGTACAAAGTTGGATATGTTTGACCGCATCAACAGTCAGTCTATCAAACAAGCTGAAGAGATTAAACTTCTTAAGTTAGAGTTAGAACAAGCTCGAAATGAGTTGGATATTTGTAAGTCAAAGCTGATTGAAAGTAATCCGAAAGTCACTTCCATATCTAAGAAAATTGACGAGTCTAATAACAGTCAAGAAATTGATAACCAATTAAAAGCTAAATTGTCAGAATTGGGAGTCAGACTAAATGCTACGTTGAAGAAAATTATTGCATCTAAAACAGAGCAGCAAATTAACAATGCTCTAGGCGCAGTAGAAGAGTATTTGGCTAGTGGCAAAAAAGTTAAATCCAAAGCAGGATTGCTGAGAAAAGCATTGTCAGAAAACTGGATACCAAATCTAACTGATGAAGAAAGACAGTTGAGTCAAGTTAACGATACTTTCTCAGAGTGGTTCAAACTAGCAAAAGACCAGGGTATTGTACAAGCTAGTCAAGGTACTATAAAAGGCATTCTAGTCTTAGAGCCAACTGGCGACTGGACACCTTTAGAAACAATGATTGAAAAAGGATGGACTCTTGAATATTTGCAACAAAGAACTGAGCAATAAGTTAATATTTTTGACATTCCCCCGTCTTCATTTTGTTGTGTAATATATCCACAACGTCAATCTCAATTACAGTCTACGTTGTAGACGTTGTAGACGATATAACTGGGGAACTCCCCAGGCTGGGATTACATCTTTTCTCTTAAAGTTTGAATGACGATGACTGACGGAGCGACAGTTTTATCTTTATTCAATAGATAACGACATAGGTGAACCGCACTACTACTCTT
>JASJEI010000197.1 GCA_030064795.1 Pleurocapsa sp. MO_226.B13
AACCGCAAGAGCTACATTTTGTCCACAACCCGTCAGCAATTTCTCTTTCTTGCTGTTTCTGCATGGGTGGTTCGGTTTTTCTGAGGTTGGCAAACCAATCGAATAAAGAAGACATAATTAAATTCAGATTTTTTTATAGAGTTTTAACTTATTTCTTGACTATCTTCTGGAGGACTTAAAAGCAACAGGGCTGTCCACCGGTCTTTAGATCTTACCTGTAATGCTGCTTGATTTCCCTGTCCGCAGTAAACCCCCGCGCCGATATTGAGGACGCGAGCGGGAATATCGTATGCTGACAATATTTGTTGCATCAACTCTGCCTCCCAGCGAGCTTTGGTCGTTTTTAGTGTAATCCAAGACACCGAATATATAACGTTTTTGACTAGGTCTAGATATTTTGTTTATTGAGATTTGATTGAGAACATCGATTCTTTATTGCTATTGTAAAATTTTCTGGGTAGATAAGACTAATAGGTTCTATAGATTATTTATAGCAATCCTAAAAATTAAATTGGGCGAATCTATTTTTATCTATCTGAGAACATTTGCAGAAAATTGGTTGATAAATCTGTTGTATTTCCCGATCTAAAAACAGTTTGAATTCGCGGTCGAATTTAGGTTCGGTCGAATCAAGATAGTCGCCGTTAAGCTTAATTAGACTGCATTTGGTGTGTTGAAAAGGAATCAAATCTGCCAAATCTTGCCGATCTTTGATTACTTGGGGAGTAATACCCATTTTGGCCAAGCCCCATTCAATCAAGCGATCGCGATTTGTGGTGACAATTATTTGTCCTGGTTTGCTCGCCACACAACGAGCTAAGTTGAAATGAAAAGCACCGGGTAGTTTGCGTTTTAGTAAGCGATCTTCGTCTGTCGGTTCATAATAATAGCGCATCAGATTAGTGACGGCAGCTGGGGTTTTTGCCATCAAATGAATTAAATCCCAAGTATTTGGCGGGGGATTATTATTTGCTTCCAAATTTTGCAATTTTACGCTTAAATGTTCTCTAATATCATCTAAAGTCGGCACTCCTAGCCAAGATGATTCCTGGGAGCCAATTAACTTAAGTCGCCCTGTAACTTTACTGGTCATATACCCAATTCGATCCGATCTTCATTCTATTTTATAAATTTGAAGCTATGAGCCTATCAATTACTATGCACGATGTACAATGAACGTCTTACTTCAACCCGATTTATTTAAAAAAATAAAATTGTTATCATCATTAATGTCTACCAGTCATAGATTTAAGAGCGTATTGTGAATAATTGTTTCGCTCGGTTCGCTCCTATGGTGGCGATCGCAACTAATCCCCAAGCAGCACAAATCTTGATGCCCATAGTTCAAGATACCGATATTCAACTATGGTTGCCTGACTCTGTAGAACGACATGGTAATTCTCATCACTACAATAATTCTCTGCGAGAACATTTGAATTCTCTTTGGGCAGAAAACAAAGCTTTGATTTTTTGTCTGGCGACAGGGGCGGTAGTTAGGTTAATTGCTCCCTTGCTCGAAAATAAGGCAGAAGATCCCGCTGTAGTCGTCGTTGATGCCTGGGGAAATTATGCAGTCAGTCTTTGTAGCGGACACCAGGGTCAAGCAGATTTGTTGACTAAATTGGTTGCCAGTCAACTTGGGGCAAAAGCAGTTATTACGGGAGCATCCCACAGTTTATCTCTACCCGCGATCGATATTTTTGGTTATACCTATGGTTGGCGTAAAGGGGATGGAAACTGGACTGAAGCCATGGCAGCAGTCGCCCGACAAAAAACGGTACAAGTAATACAGGAAGCTGGTTCGACTCTGTGGCAGCAACATTTACCAAGTGATTGTCCGTTTTATTTTGGTTTTCCTGACTCACAAGCTGAAATCGCTCCTCAAGCTCGGATCTGGATTAGTTCGACCAAACGAAAAATTGCCCCCAAGTCCGATTTTCCCAAGGTACAGTGGCATCCTAAAGTGCTTTGGGTGGGTATTGGTTGCGAAAGAGGAACATCTAGAGAATTAATTGACACTGCCATTGATGAAACCTGCAAAACCTACCATTTAGCTAGCGAAGCGATCGCAGGCATCGCCAGTATTAATCTTAAAGCCAATGAAACTGGACTAATCGAAGTCTGTCAGCGACGCAATGCGATCTTAAAAACCTTTTCAGCAGAACAATTAAGCCAAGTCGATGTCCCCACTCCCTCAGAAATAGTTCAACAAGAAGTAGGGACTCCCAGTGTTGCCGAAGCTGCTGCTATTTTAGCGGGAAAAAACCTTTTAGTATCTAAACAAATTTTTAAATCAGAAGATCGATCTGGGGCGGTAACAGTAGCGATCGCCCAGGCAGACGTAGAATATATCGGACGTACTGGCAAGCTATATCTGGTAGGGATTGGGCCTGGTAATTTAAATCAAATTACCCCCGCAGCCCAAACTGCAATTATTGAAGCCGATATAGTCATTGGCTACAGTCTTTATCTCGATTTAATTAAGCCTTTAAAACGCCCAGGACAAATTGTCGAATCATCTCCCATCACTCAAGAACAACAACGAGCGCAGCGAGCCATAGAATTAGCTCAGTGGGGTTTGACGGTGGCAGTGGTTTCTTCTGGGGACTGTGGGATCTATGGTATGGCGGGTTTGGTACTAGAAGAATTACAACTGACTGGTTGGAATGGCAAAACCCCTCAAGTACAGGTATTTCCTGGTATTTCTGCCCTTCAGTCAGCAGCTTCGAGAGTAGGCGCGCCTTTGATGCACGATTTTTGTGCCATTAGCCTTAGCGATCTCTTAACCCCTTGGGAAGTAATCCAAAAAAGACTCAACGCAGCAGCTAGTGGCGACTTTATTACCGCTCTTTACAATCCGCGATCGCCAAAACGCACTACACAAATTGTTACCGCTCAAGAAATATTTTCCCAATACCGTCAACCAGATACCCCTGTCGCGATCGTTCGCAGCGCGTATCGAGAAGACGAACAAATTACCATGACCACTCTAGAGCGGATGCTAGACCATCCTGTAGATATGCTAACTACCGTAATTATCGGCAACAATACCACTCGCAACCATGCCAATTGGATGATTACTCCCAGAGGATATCTCGACAGAATCGATGGAGATGATTAACTCATCCCACCCATAAATAGAGTGGGATTTGCTGTTAGTTCGAGGTTCTTGGTCTAATAACAATTCAGAAAATATATTAGACAAATAATTTTTCCTCGTCTCTTTCCTCGTCACCCTGTCAATCATCTGTATCAGCTAAAACATAGAGAAGTGACGTACTCCCACACTAAATCTTGCGATTATAGTTAGTCGCTTCTTATTCTCACGAACAAGATTTTCCTACGTTGCACTTATCTAGACTTTTTGTCCCCGACAGTACGCATTCAGTAGGCAGTTTCCTTTCCCGCACGTCCAACGGTACTACATTTTCTTCACCACGTTGTTTTATTACCTGGGCTGATGCTATGTCTCTAGTAGTTGAATAGCCACATTCAGGACAATTATGTTCGCGTTCACTCAAGTCTTTTTTACCTGTATGTATGCCACATTGAGGGCATATTTGAGAAGTATATTTATGGTCAACTTCTGCAAAATATTTACCTCGTTTCCAGCACACCCAAGATAATAATGTTCTGAATTGTCCAAATGCTCCATCAAGCATTTGTTTGCCCAAAAAACCTTTAGCAGTTAGTCGAAAATCTAGATCTTCTACAAATATCATGTCTGCCAGATCGCATAATTGGTGAGATACCTGTAGATGAAAGTTTTTTCGTGTGTTAGCTATTTTGTGGTGAAGTTTTGCAACTTTAATTTGCGCTTTTTCATAATTTTTTAACCGTTTCTTTTTTCTACTTACCCTACGTTGCAGCAATTTCAGCTTGCTTTGTAAGTCTTTAAAAAATCGAGCAGGTTTTATGACCAAGCCATCGCTAGTTGTTAGAAAATTTTCCAGTCCTACGTCTACACCTATTGCTCTACCAAAAGGCAGAACATCGGGTACAGATACATCCATAGAAATTGTTACTACAGCGTACCACTTTGTATTTCTCGCTCTCGATACTATCCTTACGGATTTTACTTTAAACCCATCTGGAATAGGTCTGTGTAGATTGATTTCTACATTGCCGATCATTGGAAGTTTAATTTGACATCCAGTAATGGGATTTTTCTTAAACTGTGGATAGTAAAAAGAACGGTATTGACCAAATTTTTTAAAACGCGGAAAACCAAATCCTCTTTTTTTAAAAGCCTCCCAAGTATTATGCATTCTCTTAACTACATCTTGAGTTACTTGGGAATAAACTTCTTTATAGTAAGGATTTGTTTTTTTCCATTGAGTAAGTTGCTTTTTTTGCTCAATATAACTAGGAAATGGTAGCTCAGCAGACATAACATATTCCTTTTCTATTGAGCAACTATCAAGACTACATTTACGTGAACTTAGCCAATCTTTTAAGTCTCGCAAACATCTATTATATAAACGTCTACAAGTCTCTAGCCAAGACAACATTTGTTCTCTTTGCTCTTGAGTTGGATTAATTTGATAAGTGTAGTTTAATGTAAACATATGTATATTATAATACATAGTTATCGCGATTCATCACGACGCTAAAATTAAAAATTTATAGCGTGAGGCTTCTCGCGATCTAGCTAAAAAATAGAGGTGTATCGCCATGACACACCCCTAAATTAAAGTCGACCGACAAAGAGAACTAATTAACCAACTGTTCCTTCTAACTTGAGACTTAACAATTTGTCTGCTTCGGCTGCAAATTCCATTGGTAATTCATTTAAGACATCTTTACAGAAACCACTGACCAACATTGTCACCGCATCTTCTTCGGAAATACCTCGTTGGGCAAAGTAAAATAGCTGTTCTTCACCTATTTTGGCGGTAGAGGCTTCGTGTTCCAATTTGGCAGTGTTATTGTCTACCTGAATATAGGGAAAAGTATTCGCCTCGGCATTATCGCCAATCAACATCGAATCGCATTGAGAATAATTACGCGCCCCATTGGCTTTGTTGCCAATTTTGACTAAGCCACGATAGCTACCTTTAGAATTACCAGCCGAGATTCCTTTAGAAATGATCGTGCTGCGGGTATTTTTGCCCACATGAATCATTTTTGTTCCTGTATCTGCTTGCTGTTGGTTGTTAGTTAAAGCAATAGAATAAAATTCACCTACGGAATTATCTCCGACTAAAACACAACTAGGATACTTCCAGGTAATAGCAGAACCAGTCTCTACCTGCGTCCAAGAGATCTTAGAATTAACTCCTTTACACAAGCCACGTTTGGTTACAAAGTTATAAATTCCGCCTTTACCTTCTTCGTCTCCTGCAAACCAGTTTTGTACCGTAGAGTACTTAATATCTGCATTATCTAATGCCACCAACTCGACTACCGCAGCATGAAGCTGATTGGTGTCAAACATCGGTGCAGTGCAACCTTCTAGATAACTAACAGATGCCCCTTCTTCTGCCACAATCAGGGTACGCTCGAATTGTCCAGTCTCGCCATCATTGATCCGAAAATAAGTTGATAGTTCCATGGGACAGGTTACGCCTTTGGGAATAAAGACAAAAGAACCATCACTAAATACTGCCGAGTTTAAAGCAGCAAAATAGTTGTCCCCTACTGGAACTACAGTGCCTAAATAC
Source organism: Pleurocapsa sp. MO_226.B13 (assembly GCA_030064795.1). Next base: position 5,664 of record JASJEI010000197.1, read on the forward strand.
TTCTGCACTAGTTCTGGATGTTCTTGTAAGGCTTCGGAGATAGAACAAAAAATCACGCCATCTTCTGCTAGCTTCTCTTTAAAAGTAGTCCCAATTGAAACGCTATCAAAAATGGCATCTACGGCCACATTACTGAGTCTTTTTTGCTCGGAAAGGGGGATACCCAACTTATCAAAAGTTTCTAGCAAAGCAGGATCGACATCATCTAAGCTACCCAACTTCTCTTTTTTCTTTTTGGGTGCAGAATAGTAAACAATATCTTGATAGTCGATCGGGGGATATTCTACGTGGGGCCAGTCTGGTTCGGTCATCTTCAGCCATTGACGATAGGCTTTGAGGCGAAACTCTAGCATAAATTCAGGCTCGTTTTTCTTTGCCGAAATCAAGCGAATCACATCTTCATTTAAACCGCGAGAAATTTTATCTGCCTCGATATCGGTAACGAAACCGTATTTGTAGGGTTGATTGACTAAAGTTTTGACGTTGGCACTCATAGTAGGGAATTGAATAGACTATATTGGGAGTTATTTTAAATTTTATGGAGCAATAGCCAAAATCTTGGTTGATGCTTTTGTAAAATTAAATTAAGAGGCTACGTTGATGGTGAAATATGTCTGGAAAACCTCGACATATAAAACTCCTGTATTGACGAAAACTTCCTCTGACTTTAATAAGGGATTTGTTGTTTAATTATATTGTAGGTTACATTAGCAACAAAAATGTTGTTTAAGTCAAAAATTTTTTGATACTGTGGGTTTAATAGCTAAAAATATATTTCTTAAGACGATGATGACCACTGGCTTCCCGTCTACCAAACAAAATATTCTGCAACACTTACTCAAGCAAGGTCAAGCAACAGCACAACAGCTAGCGCGAGATTTGAAAATTAGTAAGCAAGCGGTTCGTCGTCACCTCAACGAATTAGAAGCAGAGGGATTGATTACCTATCAATTGGTACAGCAAAAGATGGGTAGACCACAACATTTGTACCAATTGAGCGATCGCGGTCGCGATCGCCTGAGTCCTCAAAAATATGGTGAATTTGCCGTTTCTTTTTTAGATACCCTAGCAGAAACTGTTGGCAAAGAACAGGTCAGTAAAGTACTAGAAAAACAATGGAAACGTAAAGCAGCCGAATATCGCGATCGCTTGGGTCAAGGAACTTTAGCTCAACGTATTGCCAAACTAGTCGAGCTAAGAAAAGAAGAAGGCTACATGGCAGAGTTACATCAAGTATCTACCACAGAAGAAGAGCAATTTATCCTAGTTGAATATAACTGCGCTATTTATGATGTTGCCGAATCTTATCCCAGTATTTGCGGACACGAACTAGAAATGTTTGCTGCGGTCTTACCAGACTGTAATGTACAACGGACTCATTGGATCAATGACGGCGAACATCAATGCGGGTATTGTATAACCAGGAACGAGGAAGAAAGAACGAGGAACGAGGAAAAGGAAGCTTAATTATATAGACAAAGATTCAAAAGCGCGCATTCCCAAACTAGACGGGGTTGTACGTAACTCAAAAGATATTGACGGGTTTTTTCCCACTGTTGCGTCAGTTTGATTGCTCGTGTTTTTTGCCAGTAATAATATTGGAGATAGTCCACTAGCCAAAGTTGAGTTTGCCCATCTAACTGTTGGGCGATCCTTTGAGCGAGTTCGAGGGCTTCTAGAGGAGTCTTAATAGATAACTTTAATTGCTTTAGTAGTTCGTCAGGAATTAATTGTAATTGCTGCCAAGCTGCGATCGCCTTTCCTGGACTTCCTTGAGCGATCGCTATTAGTTCGGGATGTTCTAAGATTTCTTGATAGTCATTTTGTTTTAGTATGGTTTTTAAATTAGCTTCAGATAAACCATAAAACTGAATCCGCTGACAACGAGATACTAAGGTAGCAAGCAGAGAATCTGGATCGGGAGCGATTAAAATCAGAGTAGCATTACCAGGCTCTTCCAGGGTTTTTAATAAAGCGTTAGCTGGTGCTTCAGCCATTGTCTGAGCATCTTCAATTACGATGACTTTCCTGGTTGCTTCCAATACGGGACGATTTAAAAACTGAGTAATACTACGAATTTGTTCGATTCTAATTTTAGGTGGTGTTTTGTACTGCAATCCTTTTTCAGAGGCTTCTTGGGCGGTGTATAGTTCGCCTTTACTGAGATAAGTAGGTTCGACCCAAAGTAGATCGGGATGATTGCCCGATGCCAATTTTTTCTCAACCGAGGGTTTTTTTTCTGGAGGTAAACCGACAGTAAGTAGGAGTCGGGCAAAACTTTTAGCAGCAATACCCCGTCCGACACCCATTGAACCACAAAATAAATAAGCTGGCGCGACACGCTCTTGTTTTATCGCCTGCTGCAACAATTCAACTGCTTTATCTTGACCGAGTAAATCCTCGAACATTTTAATTTACTGTTTTAAATTCTCTGCTAAAAATGCGGTTGTTTCTGACCAAGCTTTTTCCGCTGCTTCGGGGACGTAATTTTGACCAGAAGGATTAGCAAAGGCGTGTCCAGCATTTTCGTAGATCTGAATTTCTGCTTCTTTGCCTAGTTCTTCTAAAGTAGATTCTAACTCTTTGACTGTCTCTACAGGAATAGAACTATCTTCTGCGCCAAATATACCTAAAATTGGCATTTCTAATGTAGCTAACTCTTCAGTAGTGGCTTCTCCTATTTGTCCACCATAGTAAATCACCGCTGCATCTAGTTCTTGGGGGAATAAAAGAGCAGTTTCTAACGACCAACTACCACCAAAACACCAACCAATTGAAGCGATCGCATTCGCTTGTTTTTCTTTTACCAGATAATCATAAGCCCTGGAAATGTTAGCTTCTGCACCAAAGGGATTATTGGCTACTTCTTGTACTAGCTGACTTGCTGCTTCGGGAGTTGTTGCGGTTTGCCCGTTATATAAGTCTACTGCCAATACTTGATAACCTTCTCCTGCCAGTCTGCGTGCCATGGCTTCGATATTTTCATTGAGTCCCCACCACTCATGAATCGCAATAATTCCAGGTAGAGGCTGGCTTTCTCCTTCTGGACGGGCATAATAACCATTAATTGCTTGTCCATCAATGGTGACATATTCAACTGATTCTGTAACTACTGGTACTTTGGGTGGCACTTGAGCGATCGCAGTTGGATTGGGATAATCATGCCGATGAGCAGCTAATAATCTGGCTTTTTCTGGTTTGAGCCACGAGCTTCCTATACTTAATAATAAAGCTGTGATGAAGGCAACAGCTAACAATAATCTACGTCGTTTGATTCTCTTCATGGGGATAAATTATGACAAATATCCATATTCTAGAGATTTTTGCTTGACGTTCTCCTCTTCTTAAAAGAGAAGAGGATTCACTTCATCACTCTCTGTGGCTTCCTCTTCCGCCATACTTTCGCCACTAGAATGCTGCAAATAGGTGATATGGACGAATATGTACCCACATTCATGGCATTCATGCAGTCTGACACTCAAGTCTTTTCTGACTTCGATACGACAATTAGGGCAAGTTTGAGAAGTACCACGATGCCCCTAATTAGTTAATCGAGATAGATTAACTCAGGAAGGAAGATTAAATTCTTGCTTCTTTTTTTTTGACAGATCGCAGTAGTGCGATTTGGTTAGCGCGTAATTGGACTACCGTGATGATGAACTAGATACCATTTTCGTGCCATCTTTTGAAAAATATTGGTTGCTGTTGATTGGGCTTTATAAGAACGACCCCTGCTAGACTGTAAAACGGTTTCTAAAACCATCACATAGGCAAGGGCTTGGTCAATTTCTACCTTAATAATTTCGATATCGATTTCTAAAGAACTGGTATTTTGAAAGATAGATTCCCAAGAAGCTTGGATTGTCTCCCATCCCTTTAAAATCTGCCCTCCTGGATGAACGCACAAACTACTCGAACCTTGCCACCACAGAAGATTCATCTCTTTGATATTCCTCTTGGAGAAAGCATCATAGAAAGCTTGATTAGCAGCTAAAACCGTTTCTCTATCTAGTGAATCAGCCATTAATTGATTTCAAAGTGATTTTATAACCAATCTAGAACGACTACTGCTTGTTGCTCAAATCAAATTCTTCGAGGTAATAAGACTCATCAACTTCTACTAACCGTTTTTTGTCTGTTTTTTGCTTTAGAGTTTTTCCTGGTTCGGGAGGTTTGGGAGTATCGGGATCGTTCCCCCCGAAATCATCACCGCCGTCAGAAGAGTTAAACCAGGAAAATATCCAAGCCACTAGCAAACCAAACAAGTAGGCAGACGCTAAAAGGATAATCAGTCTAAGTGCAATTAAAGGCATAATTTCCTACAATATCGCGATTCGGATTTGGTAAACTCTCATACACTAATTATAAGATGATTTAGAACTAAGAAAATAGGAGGTATTCTATTTTGACTTTACTAATCAGTCAATACTATGGAAATTAATTAAAATGACTAGAATTCTCAATATGCATTGGTCAGTTCTTTTTCCGAATTCGGATCGGTTGTGTTGTCTGCAACTGTTACCGATCTTTGCTTGACTGACTGGTTGCGGAATTTTTTAGTCAGTGCAGGGCCATAGAACATGACTGCTATACCTAAAATGACTAAACCAGAACCAATCCAAGTTAGGGCTGTTACCCAGGCTGGTTCGCGTTTTACCTGTAATGTAGATTGTTGAAGATCTCCAGGATTCCAAGAGGCTTGAGCAATTTTCCAGCCATGATACCAAGTAGGGTGATTCATCCAAACTTTACGTTGTTCGGTGTTGTCATTTTGAGAATCTTCAATGCGGATTTTGCTCGTCCACATGGCTACAGATTCCGAACCTTCGTTGCGATCGACAATAAAGTCTTCTAATTTAATCGCAAAGGGTAATTGAAATAGTTTGGGACTAAAAGCAGCGTAGATTTGGCGATCGCCATCTTGGATCGCGCTGGCTTCTCCCCAAGGTAGCCAGGTTTCTTGTCCCGATTGGGTTTTGACTAATAATGCTGGCGCACCCTCAACTCGATCGTCGGTTGCGGGAATAATCTTTCTTTGCAGTTGAGCGTGGGGGAGATATTCTTCTAGGGTAATTTGAAAATCAGCCCAACCAGGAGTCACTGCTTGACCGACTTCTAGAGTACCAGATTTGAATTTTGTAGAAGATTTAGCAGCATAGTAGAGTTGATTGTCTTCAGTGGCAATTACTTTAAAGTAGTCTTTGACTTCTGGGGGTTGAACCTGATAGCCGAGAGTAATATTTTCGATTGATTCTCCAGAAATTAAAGTACGAACGGGAGGAAAATCCGCTTTGCCAAAGACAAACCAGCGTTCTTTACCTTGGGGAGAAGAGACTTCTAGGGTTACCGCAGGATTATTGTAGTTTTCCGATGCCGTAGCGGGTTGTTTGTTGCGATCGAGGCGAAAATCGGGGAAGAAGCCAGTTATAGCAATTCTAATATTTCCTACCTGTAGAGTTTTGGTTTGGTTTGCTTTGACATCAACAGTGCGTTGTTTAGATGCAGTGGCAATTGCTAACTCTCCCCAAGGATGCTGGCTTGTTTTCTTGGGATGTAACAAACGGTTTAATGCTGCATCGCTCTTAGTTTGAACTAATTCTAATTCTGCTGGTCCCAATCCCACTTTACTGTAAATATTAGGTGAAGCTACTAAGGTACGTTCGATAGTCTGTCCCATGCGATCGCTTGCCAAGCTCAATCTTACCCCAGGATTAGTTACCGTTTCGCCTTCAACAAATTGAATTTCTTGTACTGCATTGTCTGTATAGCTTTCTAGTTCTAATCCTGCTAGATATCTAGGACTTACCGAACCGTCTTGCTTGACAAAAATACTCCCCTGTTCGACTTCTCCCGCCAAATTAATGACCTCTAGTAAATCTCCTTGGATTCTCAGGCGATCGTTAGCACCACTATCGGTTCTTACCAGCAGCATTCCCTCCATCCCTAGATGAATTACCGCAGCCGAACCCGCAATAATCACAATCAGTCCCAAATGAGTCAGGGCAAAGCCAATTTTTCTCGCACCCCGCCAAGGATAACGAGACAATGCTGATACCCCCAGGTTTACCGCCAGCATAAACATCAACGCCCCAAACCAAGGACTTTTGTATATTTCTTGCTGTACTGTAGTCGAACCCACCTGAGATTCATAGAAGGTTGCCCAAATTAGAATCCCAATAATGACACTAAGTAGAGGTACTGCTAATTTTATCGAGCCGATGAAGCGAATAATGCGATCGAACATAGGTTGTTAATTATTAATGGTTGATTGTAACTAAATAAAGTTTTAACTAGCTTAGATATTTTTTTATTTACATCGAGTCAGTCATTATTTAACTTTCTTTTTGAGCGGAAAAATCCGATTGATTTAATGTAAATAAAATTGTTGAAATTCAAAACTAATACGAGAAATTTTAAGAAAATATTTAACAGTAACAATTGTTACAAATATTGCTAAAAAACATTTAAACTTATTCAGACTTGACGAGAGCAAGAGCAAGTCTTAAAGCGATCGCAACCTTGGTTAGAAATAATTGCTTACCATATCTTGAAATCAATTTAGCAGCAAAATGCAAACTACTAGCAAGTCTAAATGTAAAAAAAGCATTATATTTATTCGACAATTAAATGATTATCAGCTAATCGTATATTTTGTTACCAAATACTATTCAAGGCTATTTTATAAATCTATAGATAGATAGAAATTTGTGTATACTGAGTCCCGTAATTGTTTAGAAATCCAGACAAAAAAATGGCAACTGTTGTTAATTTAACTAAAGTAACCTGTAATGAAAAATTTTATTTTAGTCGCCAATTAACCTTATCAAATTAGACCAGAACTTAATCCATAACTTAATAAATAATTAGAGGGGAGAAATATAAGTAATGTCTTTGCAGGTAGAACTTTTAGAGCAAAGCTTTGATAGCGTCAAGCCTCATGCTGACGAATTTGTTAATAGTTTCTACGGAAATTTATTTACCGCCCACCCAGAAGCAAAGCCTTTATTTGAAACTACTGATATGGAGGCTCAGAAAAAAAAGCTGCTTAATTCTTTAGTGTTGGTCGTAGAAAACTTACGCAATCCCGATGTCCTAGACAGTTCATTACGTGGTCTTGGTGCGCGTCACGTTAAGTACGGGGCATTGCCCGAACATTATCCCCTAGTAGGAGAGGCATTGCTCACTACTTTTGA
>JASJEI010000198.1 GCA_030064795.1 Pleurocapsa sp. MO_226.B13
CTGGCTCGCTTGAGTCGATTTCATTGCCTCTTCTATCGCTTCTTTCACAGGGAGAAATTTATCGTCAAGTTGCTTGTAAAGCTGATTCCATTTCTGCCAATAGACATTCGTAGAAAGGGACTTCTTCATTAATAAACAAATAGAACGCACCTTCTCTAAAGAAATCTGAAACTTGTGGGCAATAGAGGCTAGTTTTTGGTCAAGAACTTCAGCAAAAGCTAATAAATCTGATTTTTGATTCGATAAAGCTACTCTTAAGGCTTTAATCCCTTTGTAAGCCTGGTCTTCTCTGACTTGGAGTTCTTCAATAATGAAATTCATTAATTCCATTCTTTCAGACCACTCTGGCCCAGGCAAGGACAAAATATCAATTCTGAGCCAATAGAGCAAAGTTTGGAGCTCACTGGCTAATTTTTGGAGTATTGCTTCATTTTTACGCGCTTGAGACAATTTAGCTGATAATTGATTCCCTTTTCCCTTTAATTTAGCTGTCTGCATTTTCTGTTCTAGCTCTTCTCTTTTGGTCGTAGCTCCCTGGGCTTTTTTAGCTAAATTACGACATAAAGTGTCACCTTGGTCCAGAATATGCCAAACATCTCCGTGGCAAGGAATATCAGACCAAGCAGCTTTTTGTCCCGCTCTAATTCCTTTTCCCGAGAGAAATCCTAGACATTCATGGACAGTCTCGGAAAAGATAATCCTCGGCTATCCTGAGACAACTTAAATATAAGACTGTCCATGAATGTCCTAGATTATTGTAACCCTGCGTCAGCTATAGTGTAATCGGGATTGAGTCCTTGCTCACTGGCTTCCAGCAAGTACCAGCCCCAAGTGTCTTCATCTCGGTGTTCGACTTCTTCCAGGAGAAAACAATAGGTGGAGTGAGCATCTACCCCTGTCAAAACGGGTCGAGTACTCTGAAAGAGTTCATCAAGTAATGCTACCTCAATTGGCGATAAATCTTGAGCCTGATTGATTTTTCTCGCTTTTCGCACCGCTTCTTTGATTCGATTGTGTATTGTGCCGATACTCAGCGAATAATCGAATAAATCCCTTAATAATTCGATAACTCCTCGATAGGAACAATGACAAATCAGAATTAAAGCTAAAATCAACTGAAATATCCATTGTTGTGTAATGGGAAGATAATACAGGATTTCCTTCTTTTTCTCTTTTTCTTGGTTTTCAAAGGCATTATTCAATGCTTTTTGGGCAATAGCTTTCTGTTGGTAGATAAACTTACGACTAACTTGCTCTTGGTGGGCTATCTGGGTTACGGGTTCTTGTTTGGTCAGAACTTTAACCGCTATTTCTTGACGTTGAAGAGGATGAAGACGAGAAGCTACAGAAGAAGATGGATTCACTCAGTTTACTCACACAGCATGGCTAATTTTCAGTAATTCCCTTAGTATTACTCATGTCTCTCTTGTCGGGCAACATTATTAGAGCAAATGCTCGGTTAGAGTTGGTAATTTCCCCTCAAAGTGTAACCTTGGTTTGAACAACGCCCAAATTCCTATTCCTTCATAATCCACTGTCTATTCAGCAATGCCGGTTTGAACAACGCCGAACTCAGTTCTGGCAAACTCAACTTGGAATCGTTGAAAGTCATATTACACAAAGATCATAAAAGTTTTGTCAGTCAACCAGGTACCTCCCATACCTTACCCATCTTTTGATACTCCCGCTTAGTTCCATGTAGTACATGAGACATTGTTACAGGACTATTAGCCTCAGCCGCTAGAAAAGCTGCTGCTAAAGCAATATTCTTAATATTTCCCCCACTCAATTTAAACTGTCGGGCTAAAAAATCCAGCTCCACCTCTTCCGACAGCGGCATTTCTGATGGCCATATGCCAGCCCAAATGCGACGACGACTTGCCTCATCTGGCGAGGGAAAGTGAACCGTAAATGCCAATCTACGCACAAACGCTTCATCCAAATTTTGGCGCAAATTCGTCGTCAAAATTGATATTCCCTCATATTCCTCCATTTTTTGCAACAGATACCCAATTTCAATATTGGCATAGCGGTCATGAGCATCTCTAACTTCAGAACGCTTGCCAAACAAAGCATCTGCCTCGTCAAACAGGAGAATAGCGTTAGCTGTTTCCGCCGCCGTAAAGATGCGGTTGAGATTTTTCTCCGTCTCCCCAATGTACTTACTGACAACCTGGGATAAATCAATCTTGTATAGCTCTATCTGTAGTTCGTTGGCAATTACTTCTGCTGCCATTGTCTTACCTGTTCCTGGTGGACCTGAAAATAGCACATTTAATCCTTTGCCAATGGACAACTTGCGGTTAAAGCCCCATCTCTCATAGACAATATGACGATACTTTGCTTGATTACAAATTTCTTTTAGTTGAGCGAGTTGATCGGCGGGTAATACAATGTCTTCCCAATTATACATAGACTTAACTTTGCTGGCTAATGCAGTCAAATTATTGCCAGATTGATCGCGAGCTGCTGCCAATAAGTCATTTAGGTTTGGCTTAATTGTATTGTTCAATGGCAACTCCTCATGTTCGGAAGTCACACGCCACAAAGCCTGATTACAAGCATTGATAACTGCACCAGTTATTTGAGCTGAACTTAAGCGGAAATGATTGGCAAGGGTATCTAATTGGCAATCGCTAAATGCAATTCCTTGGTTTGCCAAATTAACTTGCCAGTGAACACGCCGCTGGAAAAAATCAGGTATCGGAAAAGGTAAGGTAATTACAATCTTGATATCGGTAAAAGTTGCTACCCACGACTGGACTCCAGATAAGATCACCAGATCTTTTGCCTCAGTTGCTTTATGGAGTAAGCTTTTATATTGCAGATGTTGTTCTTGGGTACGTAATGCATCCAAACCGTCCAGATAGAGAAACGCATCCTGAAAACAGGCTTCACGAAACAATAATTTTAGCAGTTGGTCAAAATCTTCCTTCATGGCTATAGCTTGAGCCAAATCCGCAATTAATAATCGTTTGTTAACTCGATCAGCAAGAGCGATCGCGACCTGGCGTTTTTCAGTAGCATGTAAACCAGAGAAATAGAGGATGAGATGCTGGTCTGTATTTTGAGCTTGGGTCACTAACTTAGGTAGTATCTGCTTGATTTCATCCCTAATCGGGAACTTATCTTCAACAGCAGGATGATCTAATAATTGACACCACGATTGTAAAGACGGTTCCAGCCCTTTCTGTTTTAAGAGAAAATGGATAACTTGATCGTCTAGCTTGAGATAATAAGATAATATTGGCGGCTTAACCTGATGGGGGTCAGGAATTAAGTGCAGTAAGTCATGTTTGATTAAGGGGGCATCGGGAGCAAAATGAGCTCGTTGCAACAGTTTGGATTCAGCAGAGGGACATAGTAAATTTAGAGCTAAATCAATACTAGGTCGCTTGCGAGTGACATCATCCTGAAGATAAGCATAGAGACGCTCGTAACGTAAATCAATTTCTGGAGCTAGAGCAATGAGCATCAAGTCCAAATCAAATTCCGACAAGCCGAAAGTCTGTTGCAGCCAGTTTAATAATTTATTGTTAGTCCGATCAGACTCAGTTTTTTCTGGATCTACGGCAAACAAAGGTATTCCTGGTTGACGCTCTAAGAGTCGCTTGACCTCATCGCGATCGATCCGCAGACCTCGGTAAGGGTCATTAGCAGCTTCTGAACCATAGACAGCTTGTGCTTTTATTACTGCTTGTTCTAGTAGTTTGTCTAGCCGTTGTAATGCTGAGAGCAGATCATCAAACATGACTAATTTATGACTGATTTAGGGTTGTCAATGTCTTTCTATGGAGATATTTTCTGGTTCTCGTAACTGCTGTGCCATTGTTCGCAGATATGTCCCCGCAACAACCGCAGTTTGTTCTAACTGATCTGCTAGTTGTTCTAAATTGGCTGCTTTTTCCTGAGAATTTTGGGTGTGAGGAGAGAAGTAAAATTCGTGCAGTTGGTCGGGAATTTCGTCTAATTTTTCGCTTACCATGATGCCATGTGCCTGAAAAATAGATTTAACATTCTTGATCTGGTTTCGGGCAGTTTGTAATTGCTCGGCGTTTGCTGCTGTCGAATTTTCCCAGATTTTAATTAAATCCGAGAGCAGGTGACGGATACTACGAGCGATCGCATCTGGTTCTGTCTGCAAATTCTCTACTGGTTCACCTGTTAATTCTGATAGCAGAGATAGACTTGTGTAAGCTGTTTTAGATGAGGTTTTTACTTCTGTATCAGGTTGAGATTGAGTTGCTGATTTCCCCAAATTACCCAGATAATTGGTGAATTTTCCTTTAGCTTCTTCTATAACCTGACCAAATTGGGAATTGAGCCAGTTTTTCGCCTCCTCACGACTGATTTCAAAGGTTTCGAGGGCCTTGGGGTCAACTTCCATTTGGCGACCCGTGATGGTGCGAAGGGGAAAATCCCCAGGAGGTATTTTGCGATCGCCAGGAATTAAGAAGAAGCGCGATCGCTCTACATCAGACCAGAGGGTGGGGGTAACTTTGGTATTCATAGTTCATTCCTTTGGAAATTAAAATTATGGCGATCGCACTAATTTCGATAAATATTTTTACGATGTCCTACACGGACTACTATCAGATATTGTAGTATTTTGATAAAGTTGATTTATATTTCAATTTTAGCGATCGCCAGGGATTAGAAAGAAGTGCGATCGCTCTACATCAGACCAGAGGGTGGAGGAAAGTTTGGTATTCATGGTTAATTCCTTTGGGGCAAATCAATTAAGTTAACTGTGATCGCTACTCTAGTGAGTTGAACTCCCGTGAATACTGGCGGACATAATGAGAGTTAAGAGGAGGAGGATGTGTGAGACATGAAGTAAACTCAAGTGATTGGACAGCTTTTGGGTATCACTTACCTATTTATTATCTACGACATCTGTTGTAGGATTTGTTTCTGGGTTTGGATAGAGAAGTTTATAAGAAACATAGATTTCTGCTGGAGCTCTTCCGCCACCCGACGGAGTGTACCATGCTTGTGGTCTAACAGTTATCTCATAAATTCTTCTTAAATTTGTATTTGCGTGAGGATCGCCTCTAAACGCATCTCTAAGAGGATTTTCTAGCTTTCTCTTCATTTCTGAGTTGTTAGCATGCACTGTTTGAGGAACGATATTTCCTGTTGTATAGTTTCCTGGTCCTCCAAATTGGTTTCCAATCAAATGTCCACGATCTTTATATTCTTTGCCAGTAAAGCTTATACTATTAATTCCAGGTACCGCCTCTGAAGAATTTGATTCAGACCCTGCTCCTGCTCCTTCTTTATCGATTATCACATGTGCTATACGATTTTCACTCAAGCCAATATTGCTCCATGGTAGGAGGGCTGGAACTGAACCAACTGGTCCCCATCCACCACCCCCAGATTCGGAGTAGTTAGCATAGTCATAAAAGCTGTCGCGATCGGAACTTCTAGCATTTGCCAAATAAGCCTTCACTCCATAAGCAGCATCTTGCCTGACATTTGTGAAAGAAACTTTCATTAGTGTATTGTTATTTCGATCAACAAATTCATCTCCTTCAGAAACTAAATCACTGATACCACCTGAGAAATCATATTGATTATTTAACTCTTCCAATCTCTCTAAGTACCTATAGTAGTGATCATCCCAAGCATCCATCATAGCATCAGCAACACTATATTCTTTTTCTTCTTGGGATCTTTGTTGAACATCTGAGATTGCATTCAACTCGCGCTGGCGAGTAATTCTAGCTTGTTGAATGACACCTCCAGGTTGGCCTTTTTGAACAGCATCATTAATAATAGACTGCAAGCTATTATAAAGATCTTCGGCCTCTGTTGTTTGATTTTGCTCTCTTAAACGAGCAACTTGACGAGACTGAATCCTCTCTAAGACTCTTGGGAATGTATCCCAGTTCTCACTGGCCATTGTAATTTCAACGTCACTATTATCCGTTAGTCCTAGACGAATCGAATGATCTTCCCCAAGAAAATCAATATTGCGTATTATAGGCTCTGAGAAACTGGAAGAAGATGTATCCGACGAGATCTGATCCTCTGTGCTATCTTCACCAATACCCAAACTCCTCAATAATGCCCGTGCCCTTTCTGCCAGCCAAGCAATGACTCGTTCCAGGATACCTTCAACCCAGCCTTGGAAACCGCGAATAGTATCCGCAATGCGATCTGGTAAATTCCCCAATCCTGCGAAACCGGCAAAGAAATCAATCACAGGAGCTAACAATCTTGCTAATGCCTGTTCAACTGCATTGGCCATACCGCTAACATTGCCCGCAATAATATCTGCTATGCCATTAACAATGGTTTCCACAAAGCTAAACAGACGGGCTGCATTTTCAAAAATCCATTTAAGAACCCGATAAATAGCTTCAATCGCCTGGACAATTGCTCCCACAGGATTAAACAAGCCAAGCACGCGGATACTCACCTGTCTGATCAAGGTTTCAATCAAGAAATCAATCGCTGCTTGTAATACCATATCTAGGATATTTTGGGGGTTTAGCTGATCTTTAATCATTTCAAAGATCCCCTGAGGTCCCATGGCAATTAAATTAGCGATCAGTTCATAAGCTTGTTCAATTAAAGCGACATTTTCTTCTCCAATATGCCGCGCCAGCAAGCCACGAATCCGCTCCCAGGTAATACCCATTAATTGTAGGAAGAAGGTAATAATACTTGATAGGGAAAAATCAGAAGGAATCTCGACTCCCACAGCTCCTAGCCCCGAAAACAGCCATTCTAGTAAGCCATCGAGTAAATAGTCCCCAATCTTATCAAAAAACTGTGAAAATCCTTGACCGATTGCTGCCAGCAAATTCTCGGCAAATCCCAAGGGATCGTCAGCAATATCATTAATTACTTGACCAATGCGGTTCACCACTGCCCAGAAAGCAGATGGCGCAATGCCTAATAACTCTAACAACCCCTCAATAATAAACTTGGCGGGATCTTCCAGGAAGCTATTAACCGCAGCAGCAACTCGCCCAATCAAACCTCCCGCAGCTTGGCGCAACTCATGAATTTGCTGACGTACCTCTTGCACGGATTGGGCGGCGCGGTCAGCCAGGTCGCGGTTAAAGTTATCGCGGGTTTCCGTCACTTGCTGATGCAAGCCATCGAGTTGAGTGTTGAAGCGTTCCCGTTCGGATGCTGCCCATTCTTCAAGTTCTGCTGGCAGATCGGTGGTAAAGAGATTATCAATATCCTGACGTGCTCGATCGATAATCGCTTCACAAGTGGCAATCACTCCATTAACTTTTGCCGAAATTTCGCGGATCAGGTTACATACCCCATCACCAAAAGTCTGTTCCGCCTCATCGTATTCTTCGGTTACCCAGTCAGGTAGACCCGTAAAATAATCCGCGACTGCCAGCAAAGTACTTTCGTGACGTTCATCAACCCAGCGTTTGACCTCAGACAAATGTTGTTTAAACTCCTGAGACAGAACCGCTACACCCGTTTCCCATTGAGTCATTGCTGTTTGGGATAGGGGAGTGAGAAGAGTATTCACCTGGCTTTGGGCATTGTCAAATATTCCCTGAGCTTTGGCACTTAGTTGAGTACGCATTTGCTCCTCGGAACCCACCATTTCAGTCTGCTGACCGTGAACTCCGCTGACTGTGGAAGAACGGGAGGCGGTGAGGGCATTTAATGCTGCCTCCTGTAAAGCTGCCATATCCGCACTGGCACTAGCTAAAGCTTCCTGCTGCTCGGCAAGAACTTCTGCTGGGTCGCGTTCTGCTGTTTCCTGGAGTTCCCCTTGGGCTGCCCTTGCTTCAGCAATGGGGCCGCTTTCTACTAACTGGGCAGGTTCACTATTCATACCCGCCTCTTCCATGCGAGTTCCACTAGCAGCTACATCAGCATCTAGGGAAACGGCTTCTGGGGCTACAGGGTCAGGAACAGCAGCTTCAGCAGCCATTTCTGGAGTTTCTACGGTTTCTGGGGGAACTTCCAGTTCTTGAGGTGGGGGTGGGGGAGTGCCTTCAGGTTGTTGGTTTAACTGATTATAGCTTCCTTCAACCTGCTCTACATCACCTTCAATAGACTGATTAAGCTCACCTCCTGCTTCCTCAGCTGCTTTTGTAGGGTCAGCATCAACCAGGGATTCTTCGTCTGGCGGACGTTTACTACGAATTGCCTGATAGATTCGCTGACAAAGTTCCTCAATCTCCGAGCTAGGCTGGGGTCTTTCTCCCAGAGCTGCCACCAAGGCTCCACCTGCACGAGAACTGGTTTCTGACTCTGGTTCTTCTACGGCACTACGGGCACTGGCAACATTGGCTTCCGCATCAGGGAGTTCCGCTTCAGTTGCAGCAGCCTCGGCAGCATTACTCTGAACTTGCTCTAGCCGACTTTGAGCCTCGGTTGAAAGTTCCGAGGGAGGCTCAGGCATGAGTAATTCAACATTAGCACCACCTGTTTCACCTACGGGTTGAGCAGTCACAGCTACTGGGGAAGCTTCTGCTGAAGTGGTTTCTGTAGCTCCCTCATTGATCTCTGGTGATGGAGTCACTTCTGCTTCTGAGGAGCTAGCGGGAATAGTAACTTCGGATGTTTGAGTCGTAGTTGCTGGTGGGGTTACTGGGGCAGGAGGGGAAGGAGCTGAAACTGATGGTGTAGGAGTTGGTGGTGTTTGGACTGGTTCTGGCGCAGAAGATGGAGGTGTTTGAACTGATGATGCTGTTACTGGTGTAGGAGATAGCGGTAATGGTTCTGATATTACTGGTGTGGAGGATAGAGGTGTGGGAACTGGTGTTATTGAGACAGGATTTACGGGTTGGCTCCCATTAACCAGATCACGACGCTGAACCGGCATTCGAGCAGTTCTGGGCTGTTGCTGAATCGTGTGAGTCAATTCATGGGCTAATAATGATTTTCCCTTAGTGGTATGGGGTTCATAGTGCCCCGAACCAAAGAAGACATCCTGACCAGTAGTGAAGGCTTGGGCATTCAATTCACCAGCAGTACTAGCAGCATGGGAATCAGTATGGACTCGCACACCGCTGAAGTCATGTCCGAAGCGCGGTTCCATAAAGGCACGGGTAGATTTAGACAAAGGTTTTCCTGTTCCCCGTCTAGATTGAATGCGTGCTTCTAGATTGGAGGATACTTGGGGAGTTTGACCAGGAACGGCTTTAGCCTGAACCTCTTCTTCTTCCTCCTCAACCTGTCGTTGGAGCATTTGGACTTGCTCGTCCTCCTCCTTCTCATTCTGTAGCTGAAGCATGGGCGCAGATTTTTCTTCTTCTTCCTCTTCCGTTTCAGGCTGTCGGTGAACTAAAGGAGTAATTGGTTTAGCTTGAATCTCCTCGTCATCTTCAGTTTGACGCTGTACTGATGGTGTTGGGGTACGCATCACAGAAGCCGCTACTCGGTCAGCTTCTTGCTCATAAATGTCTCCAGGTTCTCCCACTTGGAGTTTTGTCTGAATCAGGCGACTAACTGCTTGATTCCCCAGTTGTTGTTGTAATTGCAGGATTGGGTGAACCGAGTTATAACTCGACAAAGGTTTTTGAGTGACTGTTGAACCCTTGCCCTGGTTGTTTGCTTCTGTTGTCTTGGCTTGGGTTGCCCGTTGATATGCCATAACCGCACCGCCTGTTTATTGAAAAGTAACCAAGTATTACGAGAATACCACAAAAAAATTGTTGTCATTAAAGGGAAAGCACTCCCCTAATAGTCAAAACTACAAATCATTAGCTTGATGATGGACTGTTGCAGAAATATCAAAACTATTACCAGTCGGATTTGTAAACCATGCTGAAGCTGAAAAGCCAATATAGTAAGTATCAGCTGTAGTTAATTTGATGACAACGTAACCATCCGAACTGTAGTATTTGGTTGCGATCGCACCGTTAACAGTGAGACTGTCATCAATCCTAAATTCCCCAAATTCCAAAGCAAGTTGGTTGGCTTGCGGACAAGAAAGTCGTGGCCATTCGGTTTGGCTGGTAAATGGATCGTCTAGATCATTACTGAGGGTTAAGATAAACCGCAAACCATCTTTAGCTTTAACTGGCATAATTGTTTCTCCTTTTGCAAATATTCTCAAACTATTAGTGGTATAGTTTAGGAGCTTTCATTGAGACGGGCTTTCAATTCGTCTATCTCTATTTGTTGATGTTGTACTACTTTAGTTAGTATTCCAACAATATCCATAGGACTAAGTCCTTTCCTATCATTTGATGCCACCAGTTCAGGAACTTCTTCTGCAATGAACCCAACCTGTTGTTTGCTTTTTTCTTCTTTATACTGAAAAGTGACAGGATTGAGTTCAGTAAGGGTATCAAGAGCCTGGCTTAAAGCGAGCTGCTTAACATCTTGCTTATACTCTAAACTAGAAGCATCTTCCCATCTTCTCCCATCACAGTAAGCACCACCGCTTAGATGCACAAGGTGCAGAGGATTTGTTATGCCGATACCAACTTTACTAGAACTTGGATGAATTGTAAGTCCATCCCGCGAAAGCATATCAGAAACACTAGGAAGCCATGTATCATTATCTAAATTGGCAAGGTATGGTAAGGCAAGATATACCTCAAAAGAACTACTAGCTTCTATACCTATGGAAAAAGCCAAGCCATCCAAAGAAGTAACCTCAGATATGCCAATTACTGCATCTATTTGATACCAACCATCTTGAGCTGCATCAGTTTGTCCTTTAGTAATTACTAGTCCTCTAGCAACATTTTTATACCCAGAATCTACGCCAAATCCTACTCTTGAACCTGAAGTAATCTTTAGCCAAGCCTTGAAGTGTACTTTATTTGTTAACACATTGTACTCGAAGGGAAAAAATACGCAGGTATGTTCTCCAGAATTATCCCCAGTAATTTTCAAAATTCTACCGTCAGAAATACTATGCCAACCATCTGCTAACCCCCCCCTGGAAGCTCGCGAACCTTTGTTATATCTGCCAAACCAATAGGGATTTGCTTGTGTAGCAGTGTCTACACTAGTAGCGGCATTTGATGGTTTTTCGGATACATATGGTCCTTCAAATCCTTTAGCATGGGGATGCTCTAGCTCTAAAGTAACATTCCCCAAGACACTATATCCAGCAGGTTTATTGCCATCTGGTATATTCATGTAGGAATTTCTGATCAGATTAGGTGGTAGTGATGAACCGCTAATAATGCCAGTGGTATTAATATTGCCTTTGACAGTTAGGTTGTTTTGGATACTAAGCGACCCTGTTACGGTGTCGCCTGTTTTTTTGACAATGTTGTCTAGACTTGAGCCATCCCCTTGAAACGCATTTGCCTTAATAGTTCCGGTGGCGTTTACTTTACTAGTAAAAAGCGAAGCACCTACAGTTAAATTATTCTCAATTTTTAGAGAACCTGTCATTTGATCTGTAACACTTAATTGCTTAGTAGCGATCGCATCTTTAACCGTAAGACTCTTATCAATGCTGAGGTCACCAAATTCTAAAGCAAGTTGATTGGCTTGCGGACAAGAAAGTCTTGGCCATTCGGTTTGACTATTAAATGGATCGCTTAGCTTATCACTGGGGGTTAAGATAAACCGCAGACCGTCTTTAGCTTCAACTGGCATAATTGTTCCTCCTTATAAGGTGGGTAGTTCTACAAAATTTGGCTTCCTCATTAATTCGATTGCGCAATAATTGGGGCTCTACCGAACCTATAATGTAAAACTGTTAGAAACTAATCCTTGAAAGTATTGCATAGCAATACTTTGAGTTTTTGATAGTTTGATTTTGTATACTTTTGGCTCAAGCTGTTTACAGATAGGGCTTTTTACCCAAATTCAACACTGTAAGTTCGGTAGAGCCATAATTGGTTCTACATCAGAAGAGTGATCTGAATTATCTTCTACTGGAGCTGGGGTTTGAGCCAGCAACTCTTCTAGAACTTGAATTGCTCCACTGATACGTAATAAAGTTTCTTTGAGGTTGGTCTGTTTTGCCTCCAATTCACCGAGCATTTTTTGACCTGATTCAAATTCGGCTTTGAGGGCTGTAAGACGTTGTTCTAATTGTTGTTTCATCATTTTACTCAAGGTATTTGTTTAAGGAAGTTGTTAATTGTTAATAACTTGCAGGACACTAATTACCAATAGCAATCCATTGAATGTGCCATCCTCTGGTATTGGCAGAACTTGGCGTCAGTTCCGCTCCATTAGGAAATCGCACATAAATGCGGAAACCTTGGTTCGTTCTGTCATATGGAGAACTGCCACCTGTTGTTTCCCAATTCCTCCCGTTTCCATGCATATTTACTATGTAAATCGGTGTATCGATAAAACCACATACTGAGGTATCTATATCTACATAGATACCTGTAGTACCATCACGATACGGTTGCCAATTAGTTGAGCCTTCGGGAGTTTTTCCACAACAGATCCTTAACGCTTTTCCTGAGATATCTTGTGCCGCACCTAGTAGTTTTCCAATCACATGCAATTCTGCTTCTGGAGTTGTTATCCCAATGCCGACTTTGCCACCTAGTGTTAAATTATTCTCGATTTTTAGAGAACCTGTAACGCTATCAGAAACGCTTAATTGATTGGTCGCGATCGCATTATTCACTGTTAAATCATTCTCTATCGTTAGGGATCCCATAACGCTATCAGAAACGCTTAATTGATTGGTCGCGATCGCACTATTAACAGTTAGGATATTATCTATCGTTAACGGTGTAGTCACACTACCTATTACACTAAGTTGATTTGTACTGATAGCATTGTTTACTGTGAGACTCTCATCAATTCTGAGTTCTCCGAATTCCAAAGCAAGTTGGTTGACTTGGGGACAAGAAAGTCGTGGCCATTCGGTTTGATCTGAAAAAGGATCGTCTAGATCATCACTGGGAATT
>JASJEI010000557.1 GCA_030064795.1 Pleurocapsa sp. MO_226.B13
ACGTGGTTCTACAGGGACGGAAAACCCGACTGTAGCCCACGCACTTTGAGCTTCGATCCTAGGTCAAGAACCACCAAACTCTTCTTTTAAAATTTCATCATGATCGTCGGCAATATTAGCGACTAAAGTAATCAAACGAGAAATCTCTCCTGGGTGCATATCAGCTACCGTGCGTTGAGAAGAAATCATTACTTTATTATCGTGAATGCTAAAACAGGTCTCAAAAGTACCCGTCCAATTCATTTCCAGTAAACGACGCATCAAACCAGGTTCGTCGTTAGCTGGTAATTGAAGCAAGCTAGACCACACAGTTAAAAGATCGTCATCGTCTTCTCCCGTAAGCTGTACAAAGACCTCGACGCTACCATACTTAAATTTCCAGAGACTTCCCTCATCGCTATGGCTTACCATTGCAGTATTGTCTTGGTCTAGACTAGAAATCACCGTTTCAATAACTTCGGTATGACTAGAATTATCTTCCAACAACTCTTCAACAGCTTGAGCAGTATCTACTTCTAAATTAGAACTTTGACTAACCACGATCGCTTTATCCCTATAGTTAAATTAATGCTGACATCGTGAATTTAGCATCAAGTCCCAATATTTGCTAACTTTACACCCCGCGATCTTAACCTTTAAATAGACTCAGTTACAGAATTTAACAAAATACATAAAAACAACTATCGATCGCTGGATACGGGTTAATGTAGATCCTGAATCATACATTCAAAGATTGAGAAGCTATATGCGATCGCACCTCCGACTATCAATAAATTAAACATATCTACACTAGCCTCAACCCTGCCATCTTGGGCATTAAGCAAAATAAACAATATTCAAAATAGCATTTTAAAAATCTAGTTCGAGCGACAATTATCATGACTACCTACTACTACGTTGCAGCCAGCCAAAAGTTTTTATTTGAAGAAGAACCTTTTGAAGAGGTCATCGAAGAGCGTATTCGCAACTATCAAGAAAGAAACAAAGAAATTGATTTCTGGTTAATTAAGCAACCAGCTTTTTTAGAAGCACCAGAAATGGCAGAGATTAAGGCAAAAATACCTCAACCGAGTGCTGCGGTGGTTACTACCAGCAAGCAATTTGCTACCTGGCTCAAGCTACGTCTGGAGTATGTAGTTACAGGAGAATTTGAAGCACCTTCTGATACTATTGCCGAACCTTTGGCTTCACTTTAAAAATTGAACCTACGGTTACTATTTGCAAATTAATTGAAGGAGAATATCAGATGGAAAAATTTGTTAAAGGCGATCGCTTAAAGTCTAATATTTTTCCCCAATTTGAATTGACTGCTGATGCAGTTTTCCCAGCAGCAGCAGAAGAATAGTTACTTTTTGTTAAAAATTTATCGCGATCGCGCCTAAGCTAACTATTTAATTAACTTATCGTAATTAGGATACAAGTCAACATAACCATCTTCCGAGACAATTAAAGCCAAACAATTAACATTACGAGCTTTTTCCCCATCGACATAACGAATTGCCGAATTATATCTTGCACCTCTAGCAGAATTACCATTTTCGGTAGCTTTGCCATCTAGTATGACTCCAAAGGAATGAATCAGACCATCGGGAGAGATTAAAATTGCCCCATCGACGCTAGAGACACGAGAAATGATCTCTTTGTTAACAGTAATTGGTTCTATTGGCGTACCTTGGGCAGCTAATCTTGCTGTTTCTTGCTTGGCTTGAGGGGTAATCACCAACATTGTACCGTGTCGTTGCTCTACGGCTGCTTCTACGGCTGCTTCTAATTTATCTGCTGCTATTTTACTGACTTGAAAAAATTGATACAAAAGATCGTAAAATTGCTCTTTATTAAAACGCTCTCTAGGTAATCTGGGTTCTCTGTATTTAACCCGCAACATAATGTTATCGGCGTGAATTAATTCCCAGGTATAGTGTTCGGTAAATCGAATTTCAAATAAATCTTCAAGGCTGGGTTGATAGGTATTTAGGGGAACTCCAAAACCCCAAACACTTTCGACATTGCATAATAAAGCCATTTGACTGTTAGAAACCTCTAGTAGTTTACGGATACCGCGATAGTTGTCGGTAGCAATAGGGACTTTGAGCTTGACTTTGGCCGAAATATCTGGGTGATCGGTTTGACAGATTATCAGTCTACCTTGACTGACCGCACCTTCGTAACGTTCGGCTGCGATCGCATTGGCAAACGATAATAAATCTACCCGGTTCCAATTGTTAACATGAATTTCTACGGACTTGAGTAAGCTAGATGCAGAATCTTCAATAATTCGTTTGGGGTTAGCATCAGCAAAGGCTTCTCCCTCAGATAGCTTTTGCAGTTCAAGTTCACTTTCTGCCAAGATGCGATAAATTACTGCTTCTAAAAAACAACGTTCGATTCTGTATTTACGCATCGAATGAATCTCGTGTTCTTGTTTGGTTAAGCGATACTGGCTATCAAAGTCTTGTCGATCGAGTCTTATAATCGTAATTACCCAATGTTTATTCTTCTGGATCGGGAAACTACAAAAAGAAACTTGTTTTTCAGTGCGATCGCGCTGCTCTACTAGAGACTGAACTGCTTGACGTAAAGCTTTGAGATAGAGAGATTCTTTGTGTGCCTGATTGAGATGGGTAGACCCCATGAAAAAGAACTGTTCGGGGTCATTATCAAAGTTATCTTTAGCCAACTCAAAAACTGACTCAAATTCATCTGCCGTAAATCCACAATTTTCTGGTTGCAGGAAAATCTGAGCGACATTTTGGTTAAAAATAGGAACTCCAATAATGAATGTATGGGATGTAATTGACAGTTCCAGAATTTGGAATACTTTCTCTACCAGATCTTCAACTGCATTCTGAAAAGCAATTTGCCATTGCCTCCTAGACGTTTGTGTTCGCATTTTGTTACTTTTCCAACACCAAGTAATCCTTATCTTTTGGAAGTATTTACAAGCTAGTAAATCCGCGTTTAAGAGCCGTAATTACTGCCTGAGTTCGGTCACTAACCTGAAGCTTACTCAAAATATTATTGACATGAAATTTGACAGTTCCCTCAGAAATAGACAATGCTTTGCCAATTTCTCGATTACTTTTCCCCTGAGTCATCAAACTAATAACATCTAGTTCTCTCGGACTTAATTGAGCATAATTAATCCGTTCTGCTAATTTCGCCCCAACTACTTTAGGAATGTAGGATCGCCCCTTAAATACATTGCGTATAGCTGCCAAAAGTTCTTCACAGGGTGCATCTTTAAGTAAATAAGCTTTTGCTCCTGCTTGTAAACCACGATAGATATCCTCATCTCCATCATAAGTAGTTAGGATAACGATCCGAGCATCGGGAAACTCATAATGAATTGAAGCGATCGCTTCTACCCCATTCATTTCTGGCATCCGCAAATCTACTAGAGCCACATCAGGCTGATAAAGTCGAAATAACTCTACAGTTTCACTTCCGTTGCTTGCTTCTCCAACTAATTCGAGGTCTGATTCATATTTAATCATGGTTGCCAAACCTTGACGAACAATAGGGTGATCGTCGGCAATTAAGACTCGAATTAAAGTTTGTGACATGATTTATTCGATCCTGCTTAACTCAAAGGTTCGGATATCGGGACATCAATGGCGATCTCTGTCCCCTGTTGGAATTGGCTAAAAATTGTTAGTTCGCTGCCAATTTGTTTGGCTCTCTGGCGCATACCAATTAAACCGAATCCTCCATGGTTAGATTGAAGTTGTGGATTAAATCCCCGTCCATTATCTTTAAGTCTTAACTGTAGGCGATCTGGGTAAAAAACTAGATCGAGCCAGATATTTTCAGCCTGAGCGTGCCTCAAGATATTAGTAAGAGCTTCTTGCGCAATGCGTAGTAGATTTAACCTGATTTGTGAGTTTAAAGGAATGGGAGTTCCTTGTATTTTGATTTCTGACTTGATGTTTGTATTAGCAATCATTTTGGCGACTAATTGAGATAAGGCTTTTGGTAAATTGTTACATTCGAGGGTTTCTGGATATAAAGCCCAAACCGATCGCCTTGCTTCTGTTAATCCTTCCCTGGCTAGTTCTCCGATTCGATTTAATATATTCTTAGCCTCTACTGGCTCTCGCTCCACTAGACGCTGGGCAACTCCTGTCTGAATTGAAATACCAGTAAAAGTTTGTGCCAAGGTATCGTGAATTTCACGCGCCAAACGATTACGTTCTTCTAAAACAGCAGCAGATTTATTTTTAGCTGCTAGATTAGTTAGCTGCATTGCTAAACTGGTTTGCTTCGCCAGAGCCATAGCTAGCTCTATTTGTTCGTTAGGCAAGGGTTTTGCGATCGTACTTTGAATACTTAATAATCCTAGCAGTTTGCCACCAAGAACTAAGGGCAAAATGAGCAACGATTTGAGATTTTGTTCGACTAACCAGTGATAAAAATCGGGTTCGAGAATTTGTTCGGGTTCTACATTCACATAAATATGGTCATTACGAGTGATGAGCATTTGCCAAAATGGATTTTTTGAGGCTTGATGATAAATCTGAGATGGCGGAGAAAGTTTAGATTGATGGCTCATATAGTGAGAGATTGTATCCCGTTCCGAATCGTATAACCAAAGTACGGATGAAGCTGCGTTGAGTTCAACAGCGATCGCACTTAAAACTGTTTCTAATAATTTATCTAATTCTGGTTCTTGAGTCAGGACATTTAAAGTATTAGTTAAAACGGCTGTTTGTCCCCGCGAAACTTGTTCGGAGCGTTTGATTTTTTGAACCTTATCTTCTAGCGCGTCGGAATAGTTTTCTAGTTGTTTATAGAGTTGAGCATTTTCGATACAGAGTCCAGCAGGAATTAGTTTTAAGATGCTTATTTGCTTTGGCTTAAAGGCATTAACCAGTAAATTGTTTTCGAGGTAAATAGTGGCGAGAAGCTTATTACTTTTACCAATAAGTGGTAAACATAAGACTGTTTTAGATTTGTTTTCTTTAATATAAGGATCGGTAGTAAAATTTCCTTGTTGGGCAGCAGAATTTAACAGGATAGTTTGTTGTGTCTGAACAACATAATTGATAATCGACAAAGGTAATATATTATTTGTCTCAACTGAAAGCGATCGCGCTACCGCGCCGCCTTCAGATCGCTGGACAATCTTGATAGTTGGCTTTGATGTGCCAATGACGGCGATCTCTAGTTCAGTCTGCTTAACTAAAACGATCGCACCTTTAGTCGCCTCAGTCATCTCCAATGTCATTTGCAATAGTTTGAGAAGCAATTTTTCGAGAATGATTTCTCCCATAATTGCTCGGCTAGCTTCCATAAGCTGATTTAAATCTAGTTGCGCAGTATCAGAGGGATTTTGTTTTGGACCGAACCAGCGATCGAGCATAATCTTAGATTATTGATTATTTTAGCGATTGAATTAAACGTTATTTTCTTTTGAAACCGAAAACTAGCAGAGTATTTAAGGAAATTGGCGATCGCGATATTTTTTAGGAGTTATACCAATTAATTTACGAAAATGGTGTATCATCTGAGATTGAGAACTAAAACCACACTCAAAGGTAATATCAGCTAGAGACATTTTACTATGCTTAATTAAACCTTTTGCTTTGACTACCCGTTGTTGAATCACGTACTGATATGGTGCAATACCTGTTGATTCGCGGAAGAGACGACAGAAGTAATATTGACTTATATCAACCAAATTGGCTAGTTCGGTTAATGTGATAGCGCGATCGAGATTATCGTGAATATAATCAATTGCCAGTTTTAGTTTGTACGGGGATAAACCATCACCATAATTTTTCAG
>JASJEI010000004.1 GCA_030064795.1 Pleurocapsa sp. MO_226.B13
TTCGCCCCATGTAGTGGCGCAACTCACCCCAAGGTGTCAGGGGAGCAAGATCCATTGGCGACAATGGATCTTGCACCGTAATCGAGCGATTCGGAGTCGGTCGGATGTCACAAGAGAACGGGACTGACGGGACTCGAACCCGCGACCTCCTGCGTGACAGGCAGGCATTCTAACCAGCTGAACTACAGTCCCTTGGTTTTGATGAGGCTTAAAATGTACTATCTTTATTTGCCACAAAATTCATATTAGCACATAAAATCGCAAAATCAACTATAAAGCTGATTTTTGGGTTCAAATTTATTAATCAAGATGTATCTGGAGTCGATCTAACCGAGTCCAAGCTCCTCTTCTCGGATTTCTAAAGCAATCATAAAGATATTATAAAGTTAGCTGGAAACATTATTTTCAGATTGATTAGAATTGTATAACTGTGGTCTGATTATTGATAGAATACGTACACAAACAGGGGTTTTACCTTCAACTAGAAACAACAACTGACATATTTTTGCTCGATTTAAAAAAATTATATTATTTAATTATCTAATTACATGGTGACTGGCTTCGATCGCCTATTTTTTTAAGAGATGACGATCGCTCAATTGGATAAAAATTAATAATTTATATTCTTCTTATCTATCAATCATTAAATACCGTGTCTCTATCTCGAAATAATGTACCTCTAGGGGCAGTTTTGCAGCAAGCTGGTCTTGTCTCTGCAGATCGTGTCAAGGAAGCTCTCCAACAACAGAATAAAAGTAGAGAAAAGTTGCGTATCGGTGAAATATTGGCTTCTCAAGGTCATATTAATCCAGAAACCGCAGATTTTTTTGCAGAACGGTGGTCTACTGTGGTTCAACAACAATCCAAACAGCCCATAGGTCAATATTTAAAACAGGCTGCATTGCTCGATGAAGCTCAAATACAGGTAATTTTAAACGACCAGAAACAGAGTAAATTAAAATTTGGCGAGCTGGCGATCGCTAAAGGTTGGCTGAAACAAAAAACTATTAATTTTTTCTTGCGGTATCTCACCCCTGAATCTGCAAACCAAACTGAGGCGATTACAGATACTAAATTAGATAATCTGAGTAAAGTTGAATATTCTCAACGGATACACCAAGGCTTTTACAAAATTAAGTTAAGATTGCTGAATTTAAAAGAGCAAGATGCTTATTCCGAAGAGGTCTTAGAAAGAGTACTGTATTGGACTGGAGGACAATCTTTTTTAACTCAAAAGTTATTTCAACTCATCGGAGAACACAAAGATAGGGTTGTTGCAGGAAAGGAAACAGAACAGGTCGATTATTTGGTGCAAACCAAACTAATTAAAAATTGGCGAACTCAAGAAATTGGCGAACATTTACGAACAATAGAAGACCGCTTAGTTAATAATCAGCAAAGCGAACCAAGCAAGTTACTCGTTACCTATCAACAGATATTGACTCAAGCAGTTCCCCTAGATGAAAGTCCACAACAGCAACAACTTCTCAAAATGGGGCTGGTAGTCAAGCAGCAAGATCGGCTCGTGGTAGCTAATCGTATCTATGAGCTAGTCTTCGATCCGATTTGGGTACAACAAAAATTAAACGATCTCAATCGTCAACCCAATTCTTCGATTGCAGTTGTTCCAGAAAAGCCTACCAACTTAATATCTAAACCCCGAAGTAAACAGCGCAGGTTGTTTCAACTCAAGAATTTATTGTTGTTGCTTACTTTGATTGCCCTCTTACTGGTGTTTTTTAACAATATATTCAAAAAAATTAAAGTCAGAACTGCATTTGAGCGAGGTAATGAATTTCTCAAGCAAAAATCTTTTGAACAGGCATTGACTCAATACAATACCTTACTCAAAATTGACAGTAATTATTATCAAGCCTGGACTAATCGAGGTTATGCTCTGGCAGGATTACAGGAGTATGAGGAGATGCGAGAATCTTGTTTGACTGCCACAATTATCGAGCCTACAGCGATCTATGCTTGGAACTGTCAGGGAGAAGCCCTACATAATTTGCAGCGCGATCCAGAGGCAATTGCTGCTTTCGAGCAGGCGATCGCCATCGACCCAACCGATCCGATCTTTTTGATTAACAAAAGCGAATCTTTAAAAGCTCTGGGAGAACACGAACGATCTCTGACCACAATTGAAGAGGCAATTCAAGTTTTAAAACAGATCGAAGCGACCGAAGGAAAAGAGAACATTAGTGGCGAATTTGCCGTGGCGTTTACTTTTTTAGGTAATGGCTATAGAAGAAAGGAACAATATGCATCCGCAATAACTAGCTATAACCGCGCTTTGGAATATTCTTCTAATTATTTTCCCGCCCAGATAGGCAAGGGTATTGTTCTCGATCGGGTACAACGCTATCCAGAAGCGATCGAAGAATTTAAAGGTATATTGGATAACCAACAACTCAGTCAGGGACGAAAGGCTCAAACCTGGTTTTATTTAGGTAAAACTTTATGTAAAACACAACAAAAATCTGCTGGAATTGCTGCTTTTGAACAGGCGATCGAGCTTCGACCAGATTATTCAGCAGCCCAACAGGCTAAAGAGCAATGTAGTTGATTGTGTTAATTTTGTCGTTGTCAGTTTTAGACTTCAAGCTGACAAAAACCAAAAATAACGTTTGTAAATATGGCTTGATTGTTCTTTGGCAAACAATCGCCGACTAGTTTTAGAAGAGCTTTTTAAAGGGCCACCAACTAGGTCGAAGGTCGGTATAAATACGACTTACTGTTCTTGATGAAGGCAATTGTGAACCTTTGAAGTTGTTCCCTAGCATATCGTATAAAAGCTTGGTTGGGTTTACAGATTGCTCTAGCGAAAACAAGATTTCACTACTGTAGCTATCACAACTTACTCCTCTGCGTTCTACCGCACATACGACTGGTTTGCCGTTGATAGTATCGCTAGCCAAATAATTCATTTCGCCTCGGCTGTAATAACCATGCAGCAATTTAGCTGTTTTTTGACAGTTGACCAATGCCGATTGAGGAGAAAAATATTCTGGTACAAACTTCAAAATAGAAGCAGTTTGAGAACTTTGATATTTTTCGGTCGGTGATTGTTTGGGACTCGAAAAAGTCGCGGTAATTGTTGGCACAGAAGTATTGGTATCGCAAGCTACCTCAATCGTATTTGCAGCATTAGCTCGGTCGCTCAAAGTGCCATTAGTTACTAATGCTAACACTGGCATTATTATCAAAGTAGCTAGATAATTTAGTTTACTCATAGTATCTTTTGCGTAATAAATCTTAAACTTTTCGGCATCAACTATTAAAGCAATAATCTAGTTAAATTTCTCCGTAAGAGTATAATTTTAGCAAAAATTGTATCTTAAAGTAACTTCAATTATAATTATGTTGGATTTTTAACCAAATTATGCTTGATTTGATTGTTTTTTTATCTCAAAAATTTAGAAATCAAACTGGCAGGCACTGAAGAACTTTGATTGAAAACAAACGATAATTCTTACTAATGCCCGCCCTACTCTCTGGTTCGGCTTTAAGCTTTAAGCCTCTAGCTCCTAGTCAATTAGACGGCGATTTTAAGAAGCTAATGCTACCTCTACCATTTGCTGCAATTCGCCACTTTGATATAGTTCGATCGCAATATCCGAACCACCTACAAATTCGCCATCGATATAAATTTGGGGGATGGTGGGCCAATTGGAATATTCCTTAATTCCTTGGCGGATTTCAGGATCGGCTAAAACATCCACAGTTTCATAAGGTACGCCCAGGGTGTTAATAATTTGAACCACGTTGTTAGAAAAACCACATTGGGGCATTAATTTTGACCCCTTCATGAACACCATGATTTTGTTTTCGTTAACTAACTTATCGATTTTTGCTTTTACTTCGGGTGTCATAGTTTTGTTTACCTATTTTTTTAATCTAGTAACGATTAATCAGATCTAAATTCTACTAAACTGTAAAGTAGCAGAGCGACAAACATTAATGGCTGGAGGAAAATTCTCAAACAGCTTGACCAGTAGCTTGCCATGCTTCGGGAGTAAAAGTTTTGAGCGATAAAGCATGAATAGTTTCTGTGGCCAGTTCGTTTTGCAATACACCATAGACCATTTGATGTTGTTTGACTCTGGTTTTACCTGAAAAATCTGGGGAAACGATTATAGCTTCAAAATGCTCTCCGTCGCCGATAACTTTGACTTCAGCATTAGCTAACCGCTCTTGAATTATTGATTGTACTTGTTCGGGACTAATCATGATCGCTTGTAAAGAACTGTATAGAAGTTAGGAGTGAGTAATAATAACTATTGTGACTCAGATTGTAACTGCTTGGAATAATAAAATATTTTTATTTTATGGTTGAGGATCGCCAGGAACGTTAGTTGGTTCTGGTGCTTGAGGGACAGGAGTTACAGGAGAATCGGGAGTAGATTCTGGTGTTTGAGGTTGAACATTAGCAGGAGGCTGTTCGGAGTTTGATGGCAGGTTAACTGGGGGATTATTGCCTCTACCTGGGGGAGTGAAGGGAACATCGACAAAGCCAATCTCTAGTAACTGATCGTATGCCTTTTTGCCCAGTCCACTACCAGGACTTTGAGAAGTGATAATTTGAATTAATAAGGGGATCGATAGCTCTGGTTTTTCTTGCGCTCGATGGACTAGAGCTAATTGGTAGGTAGCATTATCTCGTTCGATCCCAGTTTCCAAGGCTTTTTGACGATGAGCTTCAGCAGCAGCATTATCTAATCCCGTAAAGCTATTAAACAGCTGAAGATAAAAATTAGATAGCTGATTGTATACTTGTCGCGCACTTTGTAACTTTTCGGCGGCCAGATCGTATTGTTGATTGTTCACCGCCTCGTCAGCTTCAGCCATTAATTGATTACCCCCTTCGATACTAAAAATACTAACTGGTGGTGTTTCTGGGGTAGAAGTATCAGGCTGGTTAAGATCTTCAGTAGAAGATTCAGGCTCGGCTGTTTCCTGGGCATCAAGGGAAGCAATGGGACTGAGTAAAAATAAACTCAGGAATAATAAGTAACGAGTAGTAAATTTAATAATATTTAGTTTGAGCATAAGCTATATTTCTTGACTCTGTTTTGCTCTTCATAATATAAAAAAGCTTTTAAGCTTCAGGTATCTTATCACCCAATAACCATCATGTCAGAACAGAGATAATTAACTTTTGATACTGACGTATTAATTATATAGGGTAGGATTAAAAAATAATTATGGGGTTTTCTTTGGTTTTAGATCGCAATTGACAAAGTAACGATCGCGCCTGTAAAGATTAAATTGTTTCTAAACTTTAGATCTAGTAAATGCTACTAAATATTACCACCACTCATCAACCCGCTACCGATTTAGGCTATTTACTTCACAAGCATCCAGATAAGTGTCAGTCATTTCCCCTGACCTTTGGGCAGGCTCATATATTCTATCCAGAGTCTACAGCAGAAAAATGTACCGCTACTTTACTTTTAGACATCAATCCCGTGGAATTAGTTCGGGGGAAATCTTCAGGTAGAGGGGAAAGCACTTTAGAACACTATGTCAACGATCGCCCTTATGCTGCATCATCGTTTATGAGCGTGGCAATTTCTAAGGTTTTTGGGACTGCTTTATCTGGACGTTGTAACAATCTTCCTGAATTAGCAAATCGAGCAATTCCCTTGACGGTTAATCTTCCTGTCTTACCCTGTCGCGGTGGGATATCGTTTCTACGAGAGCTATTTGAACCTTTAGGATATCAAGTACAGGGAGAAACATTGCCTCTAGATCCTACTTTCCCAGAATGTCAAGATAGCGTCTATATTAATGCTACTCTCCATAATACTGTTCGTTTAGGTGACTTGTTGAGTCATCTTTATGTTTTAATTCCCGTCTTAGACGACGATAAACACTACTGGGTAGGTGGTGAAGAAATTGCCAAATTGTTACGTCATGGGGAAGGCTGGCTGAATACTCATCCAATTAAAGAACAGATTACTAAAAGGTATCTTAAACGTCGCTGGAGTTTGACCAGAAGAGCATTAGAACAGTTGAGGGAAGAAGATAGTCAGGATCTTGACGAACAAGATCTAGTTAAAGATCGAGAAGAAGCAGCGATCGAAAAACCTATCAGTCTCAACCAACAAAGGTTAGAAGCAGTTACGGAGATTTTAACTAGCGATCGCATTGCACGAGTCATCGACTTAGGTTGTGGTGAAGGGAAATTAATTAAGTATTTACTTAAAAATAAATCCATCAAGCAAATTACTGGGGTTGATGTTTCCTACCGCACTTTAGAAATAGCCAAAAAAAGACTCAAGCTAGATGAGTTACCTTTTCACCAACAAGATAAAATTCAGTTGTTTCAAGGTTCATTAATCTATCGCGACAAACGCCTACAAGGTTATGATGCAGCAACTTT
This sequence comes from Pleurocapsa sp. MO_226.B13, assembly GCA_030064795.1. The sequence continues at coordinate 6,386 of JASJEI010000004.1, forward strand.
AATCGAAGTCATCGAACATTTAGATTTAAATCGTTTGGCTGCTTTAGAAAGAGTTGTCTTTGAATTTGCTCGACCTAAATTAATTATTGTCACCACCCCTAATATTGAATATAATCTGCAATTTGCGTCCTTACCCAGTGGCAAACTACGCCACCGAGATCATCGCTTTGAATGGACAAGACAAGAGTTTCAAGACTGGGCTAGTAATACGGCAGATAGGTTTAGTTATCAAGTGACATTTCAAGGTATTGGCGATGAAGATCCTGAAGTTGGTACGCCAACGCAGATGGCAACTTTTATATTTGAAGATTGAGTAATTATTTTTAGATCGCTCTATTGTATTGATGGGTTTAGATAGTGCGATCGCAATCATCACTACCTGATGCCTTATTGTCGATAACTATCTTCTTACCGAAGCCAAAGGTACTTCGATCTCTTCTGTACCCCAGGCAGCATAAGCTAATGCTTGATAAATATCTTCGCCTTCCAAGTTATTTAAACATCACAAAGACATCTTGCTGGACGGTGTATTTGTCGGGCATGGTAATGTTAGAGGCGATCGCGTCTAGAGAGTTAAGAAAAGCCATTGCTGCTTCTGCATCCGAATCCGATTGGGGAATGGGTAATTGATTGACGGTAGCCATAATTTGACTGACATCGAGATAAACATAGCCCAGGTTTTTGTTAGGGACTTTTTTGGTTATGGCTTTGTAAGTTTTATTTTTAACCAAAGATTTTTTGCGGGATTTGCTGATGGAATCAAAGGTAAAGTCATCCCAAGTAAACAGTAGATTGTTTTTATCCAACCAGCCATAGTTTAAAGCTCCATCGACACCAGGGGCGCGCCATTGAGTAACTGCTTTTTTATTAATCTTGTTTTGGGTGGGGGCGATCGCTAAATTCCTTTGTAAGCTATTTTCCAATTTAGTTAAAGTTTTCTTGGCCTTTTCTGGTTGGCTGGTTTCGATAATCAATCCCGTACTAAAATTAAGCTCTAATTCAGGATGTAATGACGTGGGTGTAGTAATCACCCCAAAGACAAATTCGCCATCCATCCAGTTAAAGATATCCGATTCTAGGTTGAGATCGGTTGACTCTCTGAGGGCTAAACTAGCTAGGTTTAGATATCTGCTAGTGTCGCGATTTTGCTTGAGATAAACCAAAAATTGCTCCCAAAATTGAGCGATACCACTACCCTCAATCGAGGCTACGGTGCGATCGGGAAAACGCTTGAGGAGCTTACTTTTGCTAGGAACGACATATTGACTCAGTTCATCATCACCAAAATTAGTCAACGATTGCAGGCGCACTCCTTGGGATTCTACCCCAACACCCATAACCACCGATTCGACAGAGGTATGCATTGATAATAGTTCGGAAGATAGGTTGGAGTTACCCAAACTAGAAATTGCGCTGGAAATTAATTCGCCATAGTTAGGAAAATAAATCTGCGCCAGATTAGTACCCTTGTTGAGGGGTTGTTCGAAGACTTTTTTGGTTTGAGCATCGCTAGCAAGGGAAGAATTTTCTTTATAAGCATCGATCGCCTGTTCGATGGTTTCTCTTTCTTCTGCCAACAATAGTCTACTGCCAATCAGAGCAGAAACAGTGACATCATTACCTTCACTGTTAGTCTCGGTAATTTTAATTCCTTTGTATTTACTTTCGGTTAACTCTGCTTGGGATTCTTGCTGTAATTTTTGGACAAAACTATTGGCTTTTAATTTATTTTTGATCCCTAAAACCACCAGCACGTCGCCATTATAATAACGAGTCGTATCTTCAGTAACCAAGGCAAACATTGCCCCATCTAGCCATGGTTGAATATCTTTTTGATAATTAAAATTTGGCAATTCGCTGGCTAGTTCTGCCTCTATTTTTTCTATTTGAGATTCTAATATTTCCTGGCTGCGATCGTTGCCTAGTGCTTTGACTTGCGACCATTTTTGGGAGTCTGTTTCTACAAAAGTAGCAAACAAAGCTCGATCGGGAATTACTTTAGCTGCATCCAGAGGAGTTAATTCTTTACCCAATACTTGACGGGATAAATAACGTCCCCCAAAAAATAATGTAACCGCGATACCCAACATTGGAAGACAGCCAAAACCAGATTTTTTAGAACTCATGAGATTTTATGTTTTAGATCTACGATTCTCAAACTAGCCGAGGTTTTGGGGCTGAAGTGCGATCGCGATCTTGCCTGGGGATGGGTATTTATCAATCCGATAAAGTACTTAGCTAGATGGCGATCTTCTTGATGAAATCATTATCTAAATTATCAGTGTTTTTACGCAATCCAGTTGCCAAAATCAAGAAAAAATAAACTCGACCCCCACTTTTTGTAAAAATCAAGTGTTTTTTACTACGTAATAATTACATTGCTTTTTTCAAAGGTAGAGTAATATTCGTTTAACTATATTTGTGCGATCGCTCTATTCTCGATCTATGGTTGAGTTAGTGTTATCTGCTTTATGGCATAGTTTGGCTTTTTTACGTACAATGATGTGTACAACTAATCAATAGATCGTTATGGACACAGTTACCTACACAGAGTTCAGACAAAAGCTGGCTGGATACTTAAACAAGATTGAAGCAGATCGCACTCCGTTGATCGTTACCAGACAAAATGCACCATCGGTAGTAGTAATGAGCTTGGATGATTTTAAAGCTTATGAAGCAACTTTTCATTTATTATCTAGCAAAAATAACGCAGATCGGCTTAATGATGCTATTGAGGAACTTCGTGCGGGAGGTGGAACAGAACGTAGTTTAATCGAAGAAAACTAAACAAAATAATGAAGCTAGTATTTGCCGAAAAAGCTTGGGAAGATTATTTATACTGGCAATCTAGAGATCAGAAAATACTAAAACGGATTAATGCCTTAATTAAAGATATCAAAAGAAATCCTTTTGAGGGGCTTGGCGATCCAGAACCACTAAAATATAATTGGTCAGGATTTTGGTCGAGAAGAATTACTAAAGAACATCGAATTGTTTATACAGTAGAAAAAGATTGTATTTTAATTGCTCAATGTAGATTTCACTATTAACTTTTTGAGAAAGATAAAGCGATCGTTTTATTCATGATGAGGGGTTTAAATAATGCGATCTCTATTTAAAAATTTCAATATTATTAATTGCTAATGGGTAAATATGAAAAACTAATTTAAAAATACTAATGCTGAAATTGTCATTCAAGAATGGATAGAAACAGCTAAAGAATTAGGGCGTTCGATACCTGAGCCTAAAGGTAGAGTAATGTTCGTTTAACTATATTTGTGCAATCGCTCTATTTTTAATAATTAGTTTAGGGAATGCGATTTCAATTATATTTCAACAAAATATTATCACTCGCCTTCGATTAATATGTCTACCTTATTTTCAATTGACATTAGCCTGCGTAAAATAGTTGGACGATCTTCATCCATACTGGTTAACATTCTATTTTGTGCCTCTTCTATTCTTGTTAGTCTGGCTACGGTATCTTCTAATCTGACAATAGTATCTTCTAATCGCTTCATTCTCTCTTCGTGTTCCAGGCGATCTGTAGCGCGTTGTTCCATCATCGCTTGAATAGCACGAGAATTCGATTCTACAATAAGTTTTGTTTCCTGTTGTTGTATGACAGTTGACTCTAGGAGTCTTTCTATTCTATCTAAGCGGTTGCTACTGTTTGTCATTGATATACTATAAGAAAGTTTTTTGTGTTTTGGGAAGCTTCCTTTTTAATTTTATTACAGCGATCGCTCTATTTTGAATAATCAGTTTAGGTAGTGCAATTTTAATTATATTTCAGCAGAATATTATCGATCACGTTCGATTAATCTGTCTACTTTGTTTTCAATTGTTAAGGTTGATAACCTAGTTGTTTTAGAAAGTTTTCGATTCTAGTAATTCTAGTTTCTAGACTTAATTTTTCTATTTTAGTCGTATTTAATTGTTTTACTACTGTAAGAAAATCCGACCAACTACGACCGTATTTTTGCTTTCCATATATTTTTTGATATGCGAGCTTGGCATTTTTGAGACTGCCATATTGTTGGAGAAAATACTCTTTAGTTAAATTAGAGTTCAAGTCATTCTTGCTATCTTCTATAGTATTTGTATTATCTAGCGATTTCCCTTCGTTAATTTGAAGGTCGCGATCGCTTAATTCTCTTGCTGCAACTAGGGCTGTATTTTTAAAGGCGTTATCGTAAGCAACTGCACTGTTTTTTAGCTCATCTCTTATTTGTTTGAGTTTATTAAGTACCATGATTTAAACTAAATTAATTTAATAAACTACGATTGATAGAAGCTGGATCGGTAAACATTTGAGGATATTCTCTTTCATCTAGATTGAGTTCATCATCAATTATTTCTTCCTCAAATAAAAGTTTTTCTGCCTCTTTGATTAAGTCAGCTTTGTTGGCATAGGTGATTTGATTAATGCGATCGCAAGCTTGTTTAAATTCATCAATTCTAGCGATAACATTCTCTAATTCTAATAAAGCTTTATCTCTCGATTCTTGGGCTATTTTAGCATCTCGAACTGCATTTAGTAATGCTGTTTGTTTTTGTTTTACTTCCTGACTTTGTTCGTCTCTTTGCTGACAAACAATTTTGTTATTAGATTTAAGCACTGTTATTTCTTTTTGTAGCTCTTTTTGCTGTTGGCGATATCTCTTAGTCCAACCTTTATAGGCGCGAACGCGGTTTTTTAACGTTTTTAATTCACGTTGAACATTAAAAATAGTACTTTCAACTCTTTTAATTTCCTTGACTATTTTGTAGTGATTGGGCATGACTTCTTATATGTAACCTATAACAAATATGGTAAAAGCCTTCTTAAGAAACAGCTATGACTGCGATCGCATTGCGATTAAGATCTAAACAGGAAAATTTTTTGTTCGATCTTTGTATAAATTAACTATCGTCAAAATGTTCCTTTTTTATATGATTTATTAAATGAAAAATACCTTGATAAGATTCATCTAAATCTCTTTACGTCTTTACGTCTTTGCGTCTTTGCGTCTTTGCGAGAGATATTCAAGAACATACTAATTTTTCTTGAACTGCTGAATATCTCATAACCACAATAGAAAAAATCAATCATAATTGATATGGTAACAATTTCTTGTGTTTATTTACCGTAGCTCAATCTAGTCGTTAAAAAATGCAGATAACTTTCCCAGAATTATCCTTAATCGTTTTAATTGGTGCATCTGGCGCGGGAAAATCTACCTTTGCCCGACAGCATTTTAAACCTACGGAAATTCTTTCTTCCGATTATTTTCGCGGTTTAGTATCAGATGATGAAAATGACCAAACGGCGACTAAAGATGCTTTTGATGTCTTGCATTACATTTTAGAAAAACGATTAGTAGCAGGGAAGTTAACCGTAATTGATGCTACCAATGTCCAACCAGAAAGCCGTAAGCCACTACTCAATCTAGCGAAACAATATCATTGTTTTGCCAATGCAATAGTTTTTAATCTTCCTGAGTCTATCTGTCAGGAGAGAAATAAGCAACGCCCTAATAGACAGTTTGGATCTCATGTAGTCAGAAATCATACTCGTAGTTTAAGACGCTCTTTGGGTAATTTAAAACGGGAGGGTTTTAGGTTTATTTATAAACTGTCTTCGGTCGAGGAAATAGAAACGGTGGAAGTTATCAGACAACCGATGTGGACAAACCGCAAACACGATCGCGGTGCTTTTGATATTATTGGTGACGTGCATGGTTGTTGTGATGAATTGGAGAAGTTATTAGAGCAACTCGGTTATGTAGCCGAAGCAAGTAATAGTAATCCCGATTCTTTCTGGCACTATCCCGTTTACAAACATCCTCAAGGGCGTAAAGCGATATTTTTGGGAGATTTAGTCGATCGCGGAGAACGAATTTTAGATACCCTCAAGCTGGTACATAATATGCAAGAGGCTGAGTCTGCTTTATGTATCTGTGGTAATCACGAGAATAAACTGATGCGAAAGCTTAAGGGGAAGAATGTCAAGCTCAATCATGGTTTAGAGCAAACTATGGCGGAAATGGAGACAATAACGCCAGAACAACAACAGGAAATTAATACCTGGTTGAAATCTCTTATTAGTCACTATGTTTTAGATGATGGTAAATTAGTCGTCGCCCACGCAGGTTTGCGGGAAGAATTACAGGGTAGGGGTTCGGGATACGTGCGTAGCTTTGCTTTATACGGGGAAACCACGGGAGAAATCGATGAGTTTGGTTTACCCGTGCGCTGCGAATGGGCGAGAGAGTATCGCGGTAAAGCAATGGTTGTCTACGGTCATACTCCCGTATTAGAAGCAGAATGGTTAAACAACACTATTGATATCGATACGGGATGTGTTTTTGGTGGGAAGTTAACCGCCCTGCGCTATCCCGAAAGAGAATTAGTTGGTGTCAAGGCTGCTAAGGTATATTGCGAACCTGTAAAACCCCTGGATGCAGAAACTAGTAGCAACAGCATTCAACAACAACAGGATGTTTTAGATATTAAAGATGTAACGGGGAAACGATTTATCTCGACTCGAATACACCATCAGGTTACCATCCGCGAAGAACAAAGTATTGCTGCTTTAGAAATAATGAGTCGCTTTGCGGTAAATCCTAAGTGGTTGATTTATCTTCCCCCTACCATGTCACCCGTAGCCACATCCAAGTTACCCGAATTTTTAGAATATCCGACTGAGGCTTTTAGTTATTATCAACAACAGCATATTTCTCAAGTTATCTGCGAAGAAAAACACATGGGTTCGCGGGTTGTAGTTGTGTTGTGTCGCGATGAGACTGTCGCCGAAAAACGCTTTGGAATTAAAGATGAAGGAATTGGAGTTTGTTATACCCGTACGGGGAGAAAGTTTTTTAACAACCAAGAATTAGAAACTGAATTACTCAACCGTCTTAATAACGCTTTGACAGAAAGTAACTTTTGGGATAATCTAAATACAGACTGGGCATCCTTTGACTGCGAACTAATGCCTTGGTCGGCTAAAGCTCAAGAATTACTCAAACAACAATATGCCCCTGTAGGTGTGGCTGCTAAAAAAGGACTTAGTACGGCAGTCGCTCTTTTAAAACAAGCGAAAAATAGAGGCATAGAAGTTAGCAATCTCTTGACTCGCTATCAACAAAAAGCAGAATTACCCGAAAAATATATCAAAGCTTACCGTCAATATTGCTGGACTGTTAACGACATTAACGATCTCAAACTCGCACCCTTTCATATTTTAGCGACAGAAGGATTTGCTCATACCAATAAACCCCATAGTTGGCATATGTCCCAAATTGCTAACTTCTGTCAGGCTGAGGAATTATTACTAGCGACTAAATACAAAATCGTCGATCTTCAAAACCAATCAGAAATCAAAGCTGCAACTAATTGGTGGCTAGAAATGACTGATGCTGGTGGAGAAGGGATGGTAGTTAAACCAATGAACTTTATTAGCCGTCAGGGAAATAAACTAATACAGCCTGCGGTTAAATGTCGGGGTGCGGAATATCTAAGGATCATCTACGGTTTAGAATACTCCCTACCAGAACATCTAGAACGCCTAAAACAAAGAGGTTTGGGCAAAAAGCGATCGCTTGCTTTAAGAGAATTCGCCCTCGGTGTAGAAGCTTTAGAAAGGTTTGTCAACCACACACCCCTAAGACAAGTTCATGAATGCGTCTTCGGGGTTTTAGCATTGGAAAGCGAACCAGTCGATCCTAGATTGTAAGTATTAATTGATAATGAATAATTTTTGATAATTCAGTAGGGTGGCAAAAAATTACTGCGATCGCAAAATATTTTTATCTAAAAATTTGCCCGCCATCATCGAAATTGAATTATTGGTGGGCATTACCACAAAAATATTTTCTAATTTCATTTATTGGCGATGCCCACCCTACCACTATCTAATTTTAATACCATGAATTTTAATACTCATAAAAATAATATTGCCGAACTAATAGAGATTGCTTTATCTAAAAATAAATAAAAAAACAGACATCGCCAGAATAAACTACACGATACCTGTTTAGTTCAATTACTTTTAGAAAAGTTAACGCACTGTTTTAACTTGTCACTAACTATTCCGCTTCCGCTTCTGCACCAGGAACTTCGTTTTCTAGGTTCTCAATAGTATTACCAGCGTCTTCTAAACCTTGGTTAACCCCGTCTTGAACCATATCTACTCCATCTTCCGCGCTTTTTTCGAGATTTTTCAGACCATCTTCAAGGGTTTTTTCAGCGTCTTTTGCACCTTCTTCGAGATTGTTCAGACCATCTTCGACAGCATTACCCGCATCTTCCATACCTTGCTCGACTCCTTCGACTCCCTCTTGTGCTGCATCATCTAGAGCATCGGGAGTTTCAATTGTTTGGTCGGCGCAAGCACCAAACAAAAGAGATAGAGCGACAAAGGCGGGAATAGCTACAGTTTTGACTTTGATATTCATTATTAACAATAGAAAAAATTTGACTAGACTACTAAGTGATACTCGAAAATTTCTCTAGAGTCAAAGGGACTCTAACTTTTTTTCAAGTTGATAAAGTTCAATGTATTCAAAAGCTTATTAACGCTATAGGTTTCTAACTTAACTTCTAGATAGATAAATTTTGGAGAATCTTTTATTTTTGTAAAAACAGACGTAGCCCTAAAGGACTCGCGCTCGTCTAACGACTTGTGCCGCGAAGCCCTAAAGGACTAACTTCGTGTCGCAAATCCTTTAGGGCTTGCGCAACCGCATCGCATGCTACGTCTCTACGTAAATCTTTTTTCCCTATCCCACAATGGTCGGTAATACCAAGCTTTCCTAGTCTCTTCCTACTTGGGCAAAAATCTCTGCCAAAATATCACCCGCACCCTGTTGGCGTAGTTTAGCTGCTAAATCTTTACCTAGTTGTTCGGCAGTATTCCTCTTCCCACTTACAGTATCTTTGAGTAGTTGTTTGCCATCAAGACTGGCAACCATTCCCACCAGAGTCAAAGTATCATTTTCAATATTAGTATTAACGCCAATGGGTACTTGACAACCACCTTCTAGCTCTCTGAGAAAGGCTCTCTCGGCAGTCGTGCGATCGCTACTATCGGGGTCTTCTAAGACTTTTAAAATCTTCAGGATTTCTTCATCTCCCTGACGGCATTCTATACCCAACGCTCCTTGTCCTACTGCATGAAGGGAAACTTCAGGAGAAATGATTTCATGAATGCGATCGCTGAAATCTAGTCTTTGCAACCCAGCTACCGCTAAGATAATGCCGTCATATTCCCCTGCGTCTAGTTTGGCTAAACGAGTATTAACATTACCGCGAATATCTTTAAATTCTAAATGGGGATAGTGGTGACGCAACTGTGCCAAACGTCTGAGGGAAGATGTCCCAATGACTGAACCTGGGGGAAAAGTGGCTAGTTTTTTATCCTTGTGTTTTTCGTTGACCACCAATGCATCAGCAGGATCGACTCTTTTAGTGACGCAACCCAACATTAAGCCTTCGGGTAAGTTAGTCGGCAAATCTTTGAGGGAATGCACCGCAAAATCTGTGGTGTTATTGAGCATTCCCACTTCTAATTCTTTGGTAAACAAACCTTTATCACCAATTTTTGCCAAGGGAACATCCAAGATTTTATCGCCTTGGGTACTCATTTTTTCGACTTCAAACTCAATCTCAGGGAAGTGCTTTTCTAGTTCGGCTTTAACCCAATATGTTTGTACTAAAGCAAGTTGACTTTTGCGAGTACCGATGCGCACGGTACGCTTATCAGTTTTAATGGTGGAGGTCATAGAAAGTATCTTAAAAAAATCTAATAAATCACTCGATCTAGGGTATCGCAGTTCCAGAAACGTATTAGTTAATTTTTGTTTGTTTTTTGGAGTTCAGGTAGATGAGATTTAGATCGAAGGGGAAATAAATCTTTCTTACTACTGATGCCCAGACTAGATTTAGTTTTTATTATCACAGTAAAACCTCATAGTCTCTTGTTTATTAATATTACTATCTCTTTAACCTTGGTTTCTCTGCTGACAGCATATGTCGCCTGGAATTTAGGAGCAAATGATGTCGCCAATTCTATGGGAACATCTGTGGGTTCAAAAGCAATTACTCTGACTCAGGCGATCGTTATTGCAGGAATTTTAGAATTTACGGGAGCGGTAATCTTTGGTCAGCAAGTATCGGCGACGCTGGCGACTAAGGTGGCTAATCCCAGTCTATTTAGCGATCGCCCTCAAACATTTTTAGTCGGGATGATTGCGGTATTACTTTCCTGTGGTTTATGGTTACAAATAGCCACTAGCAAGGGTTTACCCGTAGCCTCATCTCATGCAGTGGTAGGAGCGATCGCGGGATTTAGTTGGATAGCGATTGGTCGTGATGCGATCGCCTGGAGGAATATTGGTTTGATTTGTTTGGGTTGGATAGTGACTCCCCTCGTTAGTGCGATCGTTGCTGCTAGTTTATATAGTCTGTTGCGTTACTGGTTATTTGAACGCAATGATACTCTCCAGCAATTACAGGAATGGATTCCCTGGTTGAGTTCGGCTTTAATTGCGGTTTTTGGCATTATTGTTTTGCCGACGGTGGTAAATTTACCAGTGTTTAAATACTTTTGGTTTCCAGAGCCAACTATTAGCTTGGGAATAGGTGTTTTAGCGACTGCGGGTATTACTTTTTATGGTTGGAATCGACTAGATAAATATCAGCAACAACAATTAACAACTTCCATCTTAGAAAAGATCATGGGCAAATATCAGGTGATGAGTGCCTGTTTTGTTGCTTTTGCTCATGGCTCGAATGATGTGGGTAATGCGATCGCGCCCTTAGCAGCTATAGTATATATTTTCAATACCAATGCAGTACCAATTATGGAGCTGGATATTCCGCTGTGGATTTTAGTTTTAGGAGGATTGGGCATCGTGGCAGGATTAGCGGTGCAGGGCAAAAACGTTATTGCTACCGTGGGCGAAAATATAATTAGTTTAGTTCCTAGTACGGGTTTTTGTGCCGAAATTGCCACCGCAACTACGATTTTGCTAGCTTCTCGGATTGGCTTACCCGTTTCCACCTCTCATGCTTTAGTAGGAAGCGTCATCGGTATCGGCTTGATATCTAGCAATCAAAAAGTACGTTGGTCAACGATTAAATCGGTAGTTTTAGCTTGGGTGGTGACTCTTCCTGTCGCAGCTATTTTAGGGGCTGTTATATTTTCATTATTGTTATTGCTACCTTGGTTTTCTTAGTTTTTATTTTTACTTCTCGAAAATAAATAAGAGGCAGGAAAGATAGGGGAGATAAGGGAGATAGGGAAATAACTCCGAACTCCGAACTCTGAATTCCGAATTTCCCTATGGTTGAAGAATGTATTCAGATTCTATCGGTTGAAGTTCACCTGTTTCGACTAAGGCTTGATGAATCATGGCTGCTACTTCGGCGCGAGTTGCTGGCTCGTTGGGACTAAGAGAATTGCTGTCTGCCCCAGGAGCATTAACTACCAATCCCGCTTCTATTGCTGCTGCTACCTGTGTTTTTGCCCAATCAGGTATATTGGCAGTATCGTCAAATTGTTGGAGAATTTGTTCTGCATCTTGAGATGGTTCTAAATCCAATCCTGTTGCCAAAGTAACCAAAACTTGATAGCGAGGAATATTTTCTAGGGGACGAAATTCATCTTCAGAATAGCCTTGCATAAAGCCGATGCGTACTGCTTTATCAATATCGGCTGCGATCGCATTTTGATTAGTTACATCTTTAAATCTTTTAATATTTTGAGTCTCAGGCTTCATATCAAAGGCTTGAGCGATCAGAGTAGCCATACTCGCTCTAGTAATTAACTTGTCTGGTTCAAAGTTTCGATCGTCGGCAAATTCAGCGATCGTTAACTTTTCATTCATCTGCTGCACAAAAGGATAAGCCCAGTAGCTCGGAGTGACATCATCGGGCATTTCTGGGGTTTCGGGGACAGTAGCTTGGGGCGTTTCGACTTCGCCGTCTGGGGTGGAGTCGGGGGTAGTAGCTTGAGGCGTTTCAACTTCTCTGTCTGTAGGATCTATAATACCTGGATCGATATCTCGACCGAGATCGTCGGATTCTTCTCTTAATCCTGGGAGAGTGGCAACCCCAACCAAGGGTGCTAATCTTTTAGCGCGATCGAATCCATAAGACTCTGATTCTAGCGTGGAAAAGGGAGTAAATACTTCAGAAGAAGGAGGAGCAAGAACGGTCGATGACTCCGAGGGATCTAAGTCACCTGCTATTTCCAAATCATCAGTTTCAGATTCTGGCTGAGCGAAAAGCTCCACATCAGGATCGGCAGTCTCAATAGCTACATCTTCGCCTAAGAAAAATAAATTATTATCTTCGCCCAAGCCAAAATTGTTAGCCAATTGGTTTTTTCTACTGCCCAAAGCCCAAAACAAGATTGCTCCAATTGTAGAAAATGCCACCACGATCGCAATCATTTCATCAAAGGTCACCCCCGTAGCGGGTCTTCGTCTGCTTTCTGGGAGCGGATTTTGAGGGTCTGGAGGAGATGAATTAGTCATAGAGATTAGCCTATTAATTCAACAGTGATATCTAAAAAATATACTAGGTTGGAAATTTTGCTGACAAAATATGCTGAAGTTTTTATGTTCTTCTTTTTAGCAGCATAATCGAATATGTTCAATTACTGATTATCAATTGTTAAATTTAAGGCTGCTATTTGAGCTTCTGCTTTATTTAAAGATTCCGACCATTCTCGTTGGGGGTCGCTATCGGCAACGATACCCGCTCCTACCTGTCCATAAACTTGAGCCAGACTGCGATCGGCGGACTTTACGTACAGCAAAGTCCGAATCAAAATATTCAAGTCGAGATTGCCTCGACGATCGAGATAGCCACAAGAACCATAAAATAAATTACGGCGTACGGGTTCTAGTTCTTCGATAATTTCCATACAGCGCACTTTGGGGCATCCTGTAATCGTTCCGCCAGGAAATACGCCCCGAATCAAATCTACAGAGTCGCAGTCAGATCTGAGGATGCCTTTGACGTTACTGACCAGATGCATGACATGACTGTAACGTTCTATGACTAATAGTTCATCTACTTCTACCGAACCCCACTGACAGACTCTACCCAAATCGTTACGCTCTAAATCTACCAGCATGATATGTTCGGCACGTTCTTTGGTATTTGCCAGTAGTTCTGCTGCTAAAGCACGATCGCTTGGGCGGTCTTTGCCTCTTTTTCTCGTGCCAGCAATGGGTCGAGTTTGAGCTTGTTTGCCCTTTAGCTGAATTAATCTTTCGGGGGAACAACTAACTAGATCTCCCCAGGGCGATCGCCAATAACTAGCAAAGGGAGAGGGATTTATTTGCTGTAGCTGACGATAAATTGACCAGCTATCATTATTTGTCTGGGTTTGAAAACGTAGAGATAAATTAGCCTGAAAGATATCCCCTGCTTGGATATATTTTTTCGCTCGTCTGACAGCGTTTTGATATTGTTCGCGATCCGTTAGGAAGCAAACTTGGGAGGTAGAGGGTACGGGCGAACGGCCGTTCGCCCCTACAGGGGAGGTAGGGGAGGCAAGTTTGGTTTCTAGTTCGTCTAATTTTGAAGAGTCGGTGCAAGCCAGCCAGAGAGTTTGTTCCCAATGGTCGAGGACAGCAAAGCAGTCGGGTTCGTACCAATAAGCGGTAGGAAAAGGTAGAGTATCTTGATTGAGACTGGGCAAGCATTCAATTTCCCAGGCTAGATCGTAACCCAACCAACCCAACCAACCACCAGTAAAAGGTAGATGAGCAACATCTGGATTATCGATTCTAGGTTGCTGTAATAGCGATCGCAAAAAAGGCAAAATCTCACCAATTGCAGGAGTCCATAATTGAGGTTTGCCATCAATAATTCGAGGAGAACCAGCACAGATAGAATAGCGAGCTAGATGGGGATATTCAGACTCAGCTAAGATCGGACTTTCGAGGAGAGTGGCAATATCTTCCTCAAGAAATAAAGCGGTAAATATTTCTGAAGCCGTAAGATTTTTTAGAGGCAGCGATCGCCAGTGCCATGATGTTAATGATTGTGTATTTTCTTCTGAAGGGAGAGTTGTATTTTTCATGCAGAGGGAACAGGGGAAGCAGGGGAAGCAGGGGAAGCAGGGGAGGCAGGGGAAGCAGGGGAGTAGGGAAGCAGGGGGAGAAGCAAAGTCTAAGAACTAATAACTAACTACCAACTCCGAACTCCGAACTCCGAACTCCGAATTCCTATCTTAAAAAGTTCCACCAATAAACCAACGCGCACACCAGAAGGGGACTAAGATACCCAAAGCAATCCAATCGCGCCATCGTAGTTTTAGCTGATGCCATTGGACGCGGTGTTCGTTAGGGCTAGTAAAGCCTCGTACATCCATTGCGGTGGCAATTTGTTCGGCTCTCAATAGTAGATTTTCTAATAATTTCTCCGAGACAATCAACCATAGCTTCGCGCTACGACGCAAGCCTAGTTTTTTCCAATCGATCGCCCTAGTACGTACTGAGCGAACTAAATTTTGTACTTCTTCTAAAACTAGAGGAATAAAACGTAGAGACAAGGTAAGAGTAAGAGTAATTTCCGAAATGGGTAGATTGAGACGACGCAGAGGACTCATCAGATCGTCTAAACCTTCGGTAATTTCTTCGGGGGCGGTGGTTAAAAGATATAAGCTGGTACTGTAAATCAGAGTAAAAATCAGAGTCGAAATTTTTAATGCCACGTCTAAAGAGCGACGAGTAACTGTTAAACGGGGTAAAAAAGCAAATTGAGAACGCTCAAAAAGGACATAGCGATAGTCTGTCGCTGGAGGAAGGGGAGAAGGACATTCGGCTGTGTTAGTTATGTTAGCTGCATCGGGGCAAAAAGAAGGGATTCTAGGGGTGTGTTCGACCGCCAGACTATCTGGGGCAACACTGCTAAATAAGAATAAAAAAAAGCATAACAACAGTAGCCATCCCATTTGTTTGCGCCAGACTCGAAAAGGAATCCCCGCAACTATTGTTAATAAAATCAATAAAGCTGCCAAACCAATACGCCACAGAGGATTGCTCAACAAAGGAGCAATCAAAAAAGTCATTAACCAAATTAGTTTGACTCGCGGATCGATCTGATGTAGCCAGGTTACGGGTTGTTCTAAATAGGAACCAATAGGGAGCGATCGCAATAAATCCATATGATTAAAGGATGAAAAATTAAGGATAAATGATGAAAAACAAAGGACGAGAAATCATCTAATTATTCGGTCGCAGACTAGATCTGCATTTCCAATTTATCGAGGACTCCGCGTATATTTTGATGTCTCATAATTCATTTATCCTTACCATAGTCTGACTAAAATTAGTTTTACTTATCAAAATATAGATTATTTATAAGCAGACTAATCATTTGCTGGTCATTGACTATCGATTATTGATTTCTTTGACGACGAATTTCTCTAGTAGCTGCTTCATGTTCGCTCAGGGTTTCGCTAAAGACATGAGTACCATCATAACGAGCTACAAAGAATAAATAGTCAGTGCTTTCTGGATTTAGAGTAGCTTTGAGGCTGGCAATTCCAGGGGAAGCAATAGGAGTAGGAGTCAAACCAGTATTCAAATAAGTATTATAGGGCGATGGCGTTCCTACCTGGGAATAGGTTAATGGTTGGTCTGCTGTTTGTCTGATACCCAACCCATATTCTACGGTAGGGTCTGATTCTAGCCTCATGCCTTTATCTAGTCTGGCAGTAAATACCCCTGCAATCAAACGTCTTTCTTCTCCGACTACGGCTTCTTTTTCCACAATGCTAGCTAATGTAACCCAATCTAAAATACTCATATCTGGCTTCTCGGCTTCGTAGACAGGCAGAACAACCTCTGCAAAGTGGTCGAGCATAATCTTAATTACCGCCTGGGGGTTGCTAGCGCGATCGCTGGAAATTTTATAGGTATCGGGATATAAAAAGCCTTCTAAAATAGGTAAGTCTTGAGGCAGCCAAGGATACTGGTCGTAGGGAATTTCCGTGACTGCACTCTCAAACTCATCGGCACTAAAATAACCGAGGGACTCAAAATATTCTGCCATTTGTCTGGTAGACCAACCTTCTGGAATGGTAAAGTTGCTCTGAATAATTTCTCCGTTCCAAATTTTAGCTGCGATCTCAGATAAAGATTCTTCGGGAGAGACTAAATACGTTCCCGCTTTAAAACCCCCAGAGGAGTCGGTTGTCTGCTTGAGCTTAGTCCAGATCTTCCAGCCATTTGTAGATTTAATCAGTCCTGCTTTTGCCAGTTCTGCCCCTATTTGATTGCCACCAATACCAGACTCAACTGTAAACTGGACTTGTTTTTCTGGATCTATTTCTTTACCTCTAGCTTCTACGGGGGCAGTTAAACCTTTCCAACTAGCCCAACCTAAGAGAAATATAACCCCGATAGTAGCAGGTACGACTTTTAGAGCTTGAGTTTTGAGAGCTTGAGTTTTAGACGCTTGTTGATATTTAGACTGTTTCTGAGTAGTCATTCTATATAGATATCACTGGGTAAAATTGCCAATAAATAACTCGCGTTAGAGATCGGATCACATCTTACCTCTATTTTTCTTCAATTGTCTTTTTTAAGGCAAGATACAGCAAAAGTATTTCTATTTTTTGATATATCCTCAATTTCAACTCATTTTAACCATTTGTCGATGTTGAATCGAGGTTCAAAAATTATTCGTGCCAATTGTTGATGTCTGAGCATGTCTCGATCGCAATCAAATAAATATTGCTGTAGTTAGCAATTGCTGACATTCACGAGTTTCTCAACTTTGATTTATACAATTAATTTGAGAGTAGAAAATACCTCAAGAAAATCTTTTCTAAGGCATGGGAATAATAACAGCCAAGCAACACAGGCGATAAATATTCAATTGGCTCGAATTGATGTGTGTCGAGCGATCGAGCAACAAATGCTTTTAGACAAGAGTTTTCAACGACCAAAATTATTAGAGGTATTTGAATCATGGCAAACCAAGAATTTAACGTCATCTTAGGAACAGATTCTTCTGAAACTCTTCGTGGTACTCCAGAGCCAGATCAAATGTTCGGATTTGGAGGCAACGATGTTCTTTTTCCTGGTTTTGGAAGCGATATAGTCTACGGTGGGGAAGGAAATGATTTCATTGGAGGTGGAGGTAACACTGATGCCGAAGACAATGATACACTTTTTGGTCAGCAAGGCGAGGATATAATCTTCGGACAGAATGGAGATGATTATCTCTTTGGCGGACTGGGGGAAGATGACCTCGGTGGAGATGCTGGTGACGACTGGCTTTTCGGTGGTGCCGATAATGACATCCTCGATGGCGATGATGGAAGCGATCATTTATTCGGTGGTGCGGGAGACGACCTGCTACGGGGCAATGCTGCGGTTAGAGGCGCGCCAGACTTGTCCAATCCATCCAACGATACTTTATTGGGAGGTGCTGGCAATGACACCTTAGATGGTGTGTGGGACACAAATACTGGTATATCTTCTGGTAAATTGGAAATCGATGTTCTGATCGGTGGTAGTGGAAGAGATACTTTCGCTCTCGGTATCAACATTGAAGGTAATCAAAAAGTCTATTACGATGATGAGAATGCCAATTCGCCTGGGTTAGATGATTACGCGCTCATCAAAGATTTTCAAATAGATCTAGATACTATCGAACTTTTTGGCAATTCTACCGATTATGTACTAGGTTCATCTCCTTTCAATTCCAGCGATACTGGTGTCTATTTGGATACCAATGGTGACAATACTTTTGATGACAAGGATGAGTTGATTGGTATTGTAGTGGGACAAAGTTTAGATTTATCGGGAAGCGAATTTGATTTTATTTAGTACTCACGGTTCGCTTAAATCAACAATGACTAGGGAAATAGAGGGCTTCGCCCTAGCTATAGGCACACTTCATTTATGGTTTAAGACCATAAATGAAGTGTGGACATCGCACAGGCGATGGGGTTACAAGGATACTAATTTCAAGGGGGTCTTATACCCAATTGCGCTCCTTGTTACAGTCAACTCAAGGCTAAAAGCTAAAAGCTAACGGCTAAAAGCTTTTTGATAAAATAGCTCAACTGTATGCTGTTAATAAAGTTAAAAGAATAAAGAGAGAAATATTCTTGAACCCATATTCAGCAGCTCCATCGATGAAATACGATGGAAATTGTCTCAAACCGTGATTTTCTCTAAATAATTAATTAACTTTAAGACTTGGACAAACTTGCAATCTACTCACATTTTCTTCATAGTTTTTGTTTACTTTGAAGACAAAGAAAGTCAGGCAAAGATTACAGTAGAGAAATAAGTTCTGCGATCGCTTTTATGGTTCGGTGTCTATTCTAGGGACATCTAAAATTCATCAGACAAAATTCAAAAATTTATTGTGGCTGTCTCTAGTTTGGATTACAAAACTTAATTGTTAAGTCTTGTCAACACGAGAAACAAGAAAAATCTGAATTTAGGATGAAATATCAGTTACTTGTCAAGCCTAAAGGTCGGGTAGCTATAGCTTCTATAATAACCGCCACCCTGGTTGCTGGAGGATTCTTAGCCTACTATTTTGCTGGTGCGCGAGGCGATCGCAGTGCTGATGAGCCAGCTTCTGAAACTCAGGTACTGCCCCAAGCTGTGGCAGCAATTGGTTATTTAGAACCTCAAGGGGAAGTAATTAAGGTATCCGCATCAGCTTTTTTTGAAGGTGCAACAGTCGAACAACTTTTAGTTAAAAGAGGCGAACATATTACCAAAGGTCAAACCATTGCAATTCTCGACGATCGACCACGCCTCCAGGCTGCTCTCGAACAAGCTCAAAAGCAAGTAGTAGCAAATAAGGCTCGTTTAGCTCAAGTGAAAGCTGGAGCCAAGAAAGGGGATATTGCCGCCCAAAATGCCAAATTTCAAGAGATCCAAGCTGAATTAGTCGGACAGATTAATAGCCAAACTGCCAGTATTGCTAATTTAAAAGCTCAACTACAAGGACAAACCAATTCCCAACAGGCAAATATTGACAGGCTCAAGGCTGAATTAATCAATGCTACCAAAGAGTGTCAGCGATATGAATTTTTACTAGCAGATGGAGCGATCGCTACTTCCGCCAGGGATCGAGTTTGTTTGCTGCAAGAAACTACTGAAAAACAACTAACAGCAGCAGAGGTTAATTTAATTGAAATTAAAGAAACTCTAGCACAACAAATTAGCGAAGCTGAAGCTAACTTAGCCCGCACTAAAACAACTTTAACTAAGCAAATTAGTCAAGCCGAAGCTAGTTTTCAAGCGATCGCCGAAGTTCGCGCTGTAGATGTGTCCGTCGCTCAAGCGGAATTAGAAGTTGCTGAAGCTGCGGTTAATCAAGCGCGAGCAAATTTAGAGCTAGTTTACGTCAAGTCGCCGATTCAAGGGCAAATTCTGGAAATCAATACTTGGCCGGGGGAAATGGTCAATAAGGCTGAAGGTATCGTCGAAGTAGGTAATACCAAGAATATGTATGTAGTTGCCGAAGTCTACGAAAGCGAGATCGATCGCATTCGCATCGGGCAAAAGGCAACCATCATCAGTGGCGGAATTACACCCAAACTGACTGGCACTGTAGATGATGTTGGGTGGCAAATTAGGACTCAAGATGTGCTAGATACAGATCCCGTAGCCGATGTCGATGCCAGGGTTGTCGAAGTCAAAATTCGTTTGCATCCTGAAGATAGCCAAAAAGTAGCTAATTTAACTAACTTACAGGTCAACGTTCTAATCGAAACCGAGTTTGACAAAGCGAAACAAAAATAAAAACTCCGTAATTTTATTATTTTCAGATTTCTGAAGTCCCCATTCTTTCATGTAAAAAAATATAATTCTGAATTCCGAACTCCGAACTCCGAACTAACATCAATAAAAACCGCCAACCAGATCCAGTCTAGGGATTAAGCCCATGTCTAATCGCTTATTTACTGCTTGGTTACAACTAAAATATCAAAAAATTCGTTTTTCGATCGCACTTTCGGGCGTAGTTTTTGCCGTTGTCGCCATCTTTTTTCAATTAGGGATGCGTGATGCTTTGTTTGACAGTGCAGTCTTTTTTCACCAAGGCTTGCAGGGGGAATGTTTTATCGTTAGCTCTCGCTCCACAAATTTGGCTGACATGGCAAGCTTTTCGCAACGGCGTTTGTCTCAAGCTCTCGCTTTTGAAGAGGTTGAATATGTCAATCCGATTTATTTCGGTTTTGCCCGGTGGAAGAATCCCGAATCGAGAGATTCTTGGCATGGTATTGGCATGATTGGTTTCGATCTCAGACAGCAAACCTTCGATTTACCTGGAATTAAGTCCAATCTAGAGCGACTTCAGCAGATCGATACAGTCTTATTTGACCGCAATTCTCGAAACGAATATGGCTCTATTGCAGAAAAATTCGAGCGAGATAATTCGGTAATCACTGAATTAAGTAATCGTCGCATTAAAGTAGTAGGTTTATTTGAGTTAGGAGCTTCATTTGCTTTTGATGGCAATATCATTACTAGCGATCTTAATTTTTTACGAATTTCTAATGCCAGAGAAAAAGGCTTTATTGATATTGGTTTAATAAAGTTGAAAACAGGTGCTGACCCAGAAAAATTTAAAATTAAGCTGCAAAAATATTTACCCTCGGATGTCCAAGTTTTTACCAAACCAGAATTTATTAACTTTGAACAAAACTATTGGCAAACCAGCACTTCTATTGGCTTTACTTTCAATTCGAATGTGGTATTAAGCTTTATTGTTGGAGCGGTGGTAGTTTACCAAATACTATATACCAATGTTTCCGAACATCTCAAAGAATACGCTACTCTAAAAGCGATCGGTTACAGTAATCAATATTTATTAAATCTAGTTTTTCAACAAGCCTTAATTATTGGCTCGTTGGGCTATATCCCAGGATTTGCGATCGCGATCTTTATGTATAAATTTGCCCAACAAGCTACTTTATTACCGATTGAGATGACTGGGCAAAGAGCAATAAATATTTTAGTTGCCACAATTATTATGTGTTTGATTGCTGGGGTTTCTGCGGTGAGAAAAATGAAATCAGCCAATCCAGCCGATATCTTTTGATTGAGGTCAATCATGAACCCGATAACTATCTGCGATTTGAATTATTATTTCGGCAAAAAAGCTTTAACCACACAAGTTTTATGTGATATCAACCTCGAAATTGAGGCAGGTGAAATCGTAATTTTAACAGGTCCTTCGGGTTCTGGGAAAACTACACTCCTAACTTTAATCGGCGGACTGCGATCTGTGCAATCGGGAAGCTTATGTACTTTGGGTAAAGAGTTATTCCAAGCAAGCGAAACAGAATTAGTTAAACTCAGAGGTCAAATTGGCTATATCTTTCAGGCTCACAATCTTTTACCCTTTATGACGGCACAACAAAACGTGCAAATGTCTCTAGAATTACAACAGGATTTAAGCGGTTCTCAAGTAGTTTATAAAGCACGAGCGATGCTGGCAGCAGTTGACTTAGCAGAAAAAGCGAATTGCTATCCTGATAATCTTTCAGGTGGTCAAAAACAAAGAGTTGCGATCGCCAGAGCTTTAGCCAATCAACCCAAGTTGATTTTAGCCGATGAACCTACTGCTGCTTTAGATAGTAAATCTGGTCGAGAAGTTGTTAATATTATGTATCGTTTGGTCAAAGAAAACCACTCTACAATCTTGTTAGTAACTCACGATACGCGAATTTTAGACATAGCCGATCGCATTATTTATATGGAGGATGGTTGTTTAGCCAAGAGAACTGAAGCGTTGTAACTTACGGTTCGCTTATTTGAGAAATCATCAAGGAAATAAAGCGGATAAGCTCGTGAGTTGACGCTGTTGTAAGGCGTAGGAACACACGATGAACCATCTTTCTGACCAACGATATTTTTGCCGATCTTCTTGTGATCCCCAAATGCTGCCTAAAAGAACTTCAAAACCCTTGCCAATGGAGCATTCTGACTTGTCATATCCGTCGAGATAAATTCAATTTTTATTGAAAATTGATGACTAATCATCTGATAACAACTCTTCTAAAATGGGCATCAGATTTTCTTGGTCGGGAGAAACCAATTCTAAGCGGTTTTCTGCGTCGTATCGCGCAAAAAATAATAAGGGAGTTAGAGGGGTATAAATACCATATTTTTGATTGGCATGATAAAAGTTTGCTAAAGACTGCAATTCTTCTTCCACCTCGTCATCAGCTTCATCAGCATCAAGAGTTAATATTTGGTCTTCTTCAATGGGAGGAAGTTCTCCAGTAGCAGTCAAAGTATATGCGGTGTGATGGAGATAAAGATTTTGTTCTGCCAAAACTGCTTTGGCATCGTCGAAGATTTCAGCAATTGCCCGATCGTCATCCAGCATCGCTGCTTCTAGCTCATCTTCGCTATCGTTATTTACGATCATGATTACTACAGGAATATCTACAGGAACTAACAACAAGTAGGTCATGTCGTCAATTTCTAGAGACTGTTCTATGTAGCAGGGAAGCGATCGCCCATTTTCATCAACAATCGTCAGAGTTTCCTCTTCGTACTGCTCGTTGGGATCAAACTTGGATGATGGCATAATTTCGGCTCTGGGGGTTTCTTCGCTCAGCCAATAGTCTTAAATCGCACTCGGACTTTTTATAGTTGGACTTGAGAAGATTTTATACAAATTTTAGAATACCATCTTTTGAGGAACGAGAAAGGAAGAACGAGGGATCGGGAACGAGGAACAAGTATATATTCACTAATTCCCCGATCCCTAATTCTCAATCTTGCTTGGGTTTATAGGTAGAGACTATTTCTAGTTCCTTAAGTTGTTTGGCATCTACCCCCGCAGGTGCCTCGGTAAGCAGACAGCTTGCCTGTTGGGTTTTGGGAAAAGCAATGACATCGCGGATTGATTCTTCTTTTGCCAGTAACATCACTAAACGATCTAAACCGTAGGCGATACCGCCGTGGGGTGGTGTGCCGTATTCAAATGCCTCTAACAAAAAGCCAAATTTATTGTCTGCTTCTTCGGTGGATAGACCGATCGCCTTAAAGACTTCTTGCTGAATTTCTTTCTGGTAGATCCGCAAGCTTCCCCCACCGATTTCGATGCCGTTATAAACTATGTCGTAGGCTTGCGTTCTAGCGGTAGTTAAATCGTCTCTGTCTTCGGGATAGGGAGCTGTAAAGGGATGGTGTAGTGCTTCATAGCGTTTTTCATCCCCATTCCATTCAAACATGGGAAATTCTGTCACCCACAGTAGGTTGATTTTTTCTTCATCAATCAATCCCATTTCTCCAGCGATAAATAAACGCAAGCGGTCTAGAGATTTATTGACTGTGGCGGTGTCTCCCGCACCAAATAAGAGTAAATGTCCTGGTTTTGCTCCAGTACGGCTGAGGAGTTCTTGTTTTTGCTCCTGGTTGAGATTATCTTTAATCGCGCCAATGGTATCGATTTCGTTATTGTCTCTAACCCGAATATAGGCAATTCCCTTTGCACCTGCGGTCACAGCTTCGTTAAAGATGTCTCCTTTGGGTTTGATCCGCACATTAGAAATCGCATCATTACCGTTGGAGATGGGTAAGACTTTGACTTGTCCTCCACTAGCTACTGCACCCGAAAAGACTTTAAATCCAGAATCTTTAACAATATCGGAAACATCTACCAATTCCAGACCAAAGCGGGTATCTGGTCGATCTGTACCGTAACGGGCCATCGACTCAGCATAGGTGATACGGGGAAAAGGACGAGTCAGTTCGATGTTTTTGACAGTTTTAAAAATATGACAGAGCAAAGCCTCATTGAGTTCGATAATCTCGTCTTGAGACATAAAACTCATTTCCATGTCTAGCTGAGTGAATTCTGGCTGTCTATCGGCGCGTAAATCTTCATCGCGGAAGCAACGAGCAATTTGATAGTAGCGATCGCATCCCGATACCATCAGTAACTGTTTGAATAATTGAGGCGACTGGGGTAGAGCATACCAGTCCCCAGGGTTTACCCTGGAAGGTACGAGATAATCTCGCGCTCCTTCTGGAGTCGAACGAGTCAAAATTGGCGTTTCGATTTCGATAAAGTCGTGTTCGTCTTCGAGAAATCTCCGCATCGCTTTAACTACTTGATGGCGTAGCCTGAGATTTTTGCTCATGCGATCGCGTCTGAGGTCGAGATAGCGATGTTTGAGTCTGAGTTTTTCCCCTACATTTTCAGTATCGGCGGTAGAAACTTGGAACGGTAGTTGTTTGTTGACCGCATTGAGTACTTCAATCGACTCCGCATAGATTTCTACCTGTCCTGTAGGCAGCTTATCATTTAATGATTCTGGAGGACGCTGACTGACTTTTCCCACCGCCTTGACTACATATTCATTACGGAGAGATGAAGCATCAGCATAAGATTTTGGCGTACGTTGCGGATCGCTGACGATTTGGACTGTCCCAGTGCGATCGCGCAAGTCGATAAAAATAACTCCTCCATGATCGCGACGACGATCTACCCAGCCATAAATAGTAACGGTTTGGTCTATATGTTCCGCTCGCAATTCGCCACAGTAGTTAGTTCTCATGCCTATGCTTGGTAGCTAAATTAATATAATTTGAAATACAGCGTCTTTAAGAGTAACAAAATCTGCACCCTTGTTGTCTAGTCTTTCTTAGTATTATCCAAAGACGTTGTGAATAAATCCGCCTAAATTAGATTAAGTTTTGTCAAAAAAAGCTAGCTTCGCGATCGCATTCACCTCAAAATGTTTTTTTTATCTTTATAATTTGTCAGCATCCTCTGGTGTTATAAGTTCAAGCTAACCGATGCCCGATCGCCTATGTTTTTTAGTTTTCAATCTAGAGATGAATCTAATTTAGTTGTGGTCAATCCTACCAGCAAATTGAGAAGATTAGTACTTTTATCGATTGTGGTTGCATTTGTTTGTGCTGGTTTTAGACCGCTTCGTAATTCCGCTAATTCTGCTCCCAAAGCCTTATTGGTTTTAGGAGGACATGAAGAGCGAGAACGTTTTGCAGCTGAACTTGCTCGCGAGTATCCTCAACTACCAATTTGGATTTCTTCTGGGAGTCCCCAGGAATATGCCCAAAAAATCTTTGATAAGGCGGGAATTTCAGTAGATCGCTTACATTTTGATTATCGTGCCAGCGATACGGTAACAAATTTCACTACTTTGGTAGACGAACTTCAGGCTCAAGGTATAGATAGTGTTTATTTAATTACCTCCGAAAACCACATGAAAAGAGCCAAAATCATCGGTGAGATTGTCTTTGGTAGTCGCGGAATTGATTTTAAACCCGTTGCCGTACCTTCTAAAAATCCTCCAGAACCTTGGGAGAAATGTTGGCGCGATGGAGCTAGAGCAGTTTTCTGGTTGATTACGGGACACACGGGTGCAATTCTGGTGCAATACGGTAATCAAACCCTTAAGTTTCTTTAATTATTCTAACTATAAGCTATCACACTGAATATTTGGCACATAGATCTGTTTAACTGAGGAATTGGAGATCTAGACTATTGTGAGGTTAAAAATGAATATTTTTGCACCATCAAACCATATTGCCTTGGCTGCGATCGCGGGAGGAACGATTAGTGCTGGCTTAAATTCAGTCATAACTGATTTTGCAAATGTATTTATCCGTCATGCTCAAAAGTTCGATCTCAAAACCATGTTATTGAAATCTTTGCTCTCTAGTTTTACTTTGGGATTATTGTTGAGCGTTATTTTTTATGCCTTTGCAGTCTATGGTTTTCCCGATGCCAAAATCTCAACCGTTCAAATCATTGCCTTATTTACCCTTTTCTTTGGTCTGGGTTATTCCTTACTAGATATGTTAATGGCATTAATTCGCAGCAAAATATTTGCTGCTTGACTCGGCGAGGATCGAGAGAAAAAACTCTATCGATCCTGGCTTAGTATTGGAAACAGAAACATCAGTTTAGTTTTCGATATAAGAGCGATCGCCATTTACGGTTTTAGGGCGATCGTTTTTCTATTTGCAGACTATTGGCGGTCAAGCTTAATTTGTTGTATTAGAAGAGTCCACAGATTAACACGGATGAACGCAGATGATTTGTCTGCTGGCTTGATACTCTTGGGTTTTTGAGATGCAGTAGATAGTCCTGGTTTTTGGCGATCGTTTATTATTTAATTGACAAAATCCAAAATCGCCTCGGCGGTAAGATTGGGTTTTTCCAGATGGGGAACATGACCGCAGTTATCAATCCAGACTAGTTTACTATTAGGAACGCCCTTGGCAAATTTACCCGCATCTTTAGTTCCTAGTATCTGGTCTTGTTTGCCCCACAAAATTAAAGTTTCCTGTTCGAGCGTCGAGATTTGACTCGCAAAAGAACCATAACCACCGTTTTTGGTAAAAGCAATCAAAGATTTATTCCAATCTGGACATTTGAGGTGTAGTGCAGCACAAATCCGAGCATCAGGACTAGCAAAACTTTTATCAAAATAAGTAGCCTGACTAATATTCTGACGAACTTTGGGGTTGCGTAAAAATTCGGTAGCAAAATAATCGAGGGGAGGAAACATAAATTTACCGATCGCTGGCTGTTTGGCTAAACCCGCACTGTCTATTAAAATCAACTTCTCTACTGCTTCAGGATAGGTGAGGGTAAAATCAATCGCTGCTGCGCCTCCCATCGATGCACCAGCTAAAATTACAGGCTGTTTAATTAAGGTTTTCCAGAAATGATAGAGATGGGTTTTAATATTTTCAGGATTGAGAGGAATATTTAAGTTACGCTGAGTAAAACCAAATCCTAATAAATCTAATGCCCAAATCGTCTGTTTTTCAGCTAAAAGAGGAAACAAACGCCTAAATTCCAACAAAGAGCTATCAAAACCGTGTATTAATAAAATCGGTCGCTCGTCCCCTTCTCGATTAACATAGGTCGTGGCAATCTCCTCCTTACTCAATGGTGTAGGAATAGATGCTAATTTAATCTCTTTTACGAAGGCGATCGAAGTAGATTCAGTGAGGCTAACTGCTTCGGGAGGAATGTAATTGGGAAACATAAATAATTAACCATAATAATATTTTTGGTAATTATTAAACAAGTTATCGCAAAATAGGACATTTCACTGCTAAGTAGTGGTCTGTCAACATTGATTTGAGGGATAAAAATTATCCTCCACCACCACAACCGCCACCACAACCGCCACCACAACCGCCACCACAACCGCCACCACAACCACTACAACCACCGCAGCCACTGCCAGTATTACAGCCACCATTTCTTTTAGAGCTATTTTTAGATAGACTGGATGTTATGGTAAGGAAAAAAACAAATAGAGAGATAGCGATAATAGCCAAAGATATTAGACATACCAAGCCTACAATTATATAACCAAAAATATTTTTAAATGTGAGAGATATTTCTGGGTTTACAACAGATGAATTGTGCCGTGGCAAATGTAAATAATTCCCCGAAAAGATAACTTTAATAACTACAGATTATTTGGGGAGTAAAGATTGAAGAGAAGTAAATTTAATAGTCGTATCATTTACTAAACTATTTTTAAAGTTTCCGCCGATACTGTAGTAGTTTCTAACTTTTACTACTAAGGATTTGGGTAGAATAATTGTAATTTTAGAGTTATTTATTGAAGTCTTTCTTTTAGGAAAAATTGCTTTCCAATTGAGCGTATTCGTTCCAAAACTATTAGCGATTGCTTTGAATTTAAAGCGGAAAGAACTAAAGGAAAACTGCGCTTTTCCCAACCATCACATCAAACTTTAAGAAAAAATCTTGAGGAAATTTTATTAAGAGAAGAACATAAAAGTTCTGTAGATTATTAGAACTATCCCAACGCGATCGCCCGCTCGACTATAAATTCAACTGTACTATTTTATTCTTTAATGTATAATCTATCAATCTATTTGCTACGATTATTAATCTGAGAGTTCGAGAATTAAAGGTTTGCTTGACTTATCATAATGCTATCATTCTTATTTTTAATAATTTTTTTATACTATAGATTAGAGCATCATTTTAAAAACCAATAATAAGACGTAATTTAATGCCTAGTTTGCAAATATCTGACCGTTTGAAATTAGCCAAACTAACTTTGGTTTCTCTGATTTTGATTAGTTGTAGTGATGGATCGGATCGGGCAAAAACCAGCCAAGACAGTAACTCTGATGCAACTAACGTAGCTTGGCAAAATCAATCTACTAAGGTTGATGTGGCAACTGCAAGTTTGGGCGATTTAACGACAACTCGCCAGTATAGGGGAACAACTCAACCCCAACAAGAGGTGGCTTGGCGAGCGCAAACTGAAGGGACATTATTAAATCTATCGGTAAGAGTAGGCGATCGCGTCGAGCGGGGTCAAGTAATTGGCAGACTAGATGACCGACTTTTGGCTACTGAGGTAGCGGGGAACCAAGCAGAACTGAGTGCCTTGGAATCGGAGTTAGCTCAAGCCAGGATTAGAGTAAAAAATGCCGAAATTCAGCTAGAAGAAGCTAAAATTCAACTAGAACAGGCAAAAAGCGATGCTACAAGATATCAAGAATTAGCCGAAACGGGATTGATTCCCGACCAACAAGCAGAATCTTATCAAACCGCTGCCAAAGTTGCTCAAAAAGCCGTATTGACCGCTCAAGAGGCGGTAAGATTAGAAGAACAAGCAGTAGCGGTAGTCCAAGGTAGAATTGCCTCCCAAAAATCGGCGATCGCCGAATCACAACAGCGACAAACTTATAGTCAGATAGTTGCACCCATCAGCGGTATTTTGACGGCAAGAAATAGCGAACCTGGTAGCCTAATTCGGGCTGGAGAGCAAGTAGTTACTATTGGCGATTTTAGCCAGATTAAAATTACTGTGCCATTGTCAGAATTAGATTTAGATCGAGTTGAGCTAGGACAACAGGTAGAGATTAAGCTAGATGCTTTTGGCGATCGCAGCTTTACTGGGAGAGTCAACCGGATCGCCCCGACAACCAATCCTGCATCCCGTCAAATCCCGATAGAAATAATAATAGACAATCCAGAAGGTCAAATTAAAGGAGGCTTGTTAGCTAGAGTTAGTTTTACTTCCCCAGAAAATGAAAGTGTAGTTGTCCCCGCAGCAGCAATTATCGAAGAGGAGGGGGCTAATTATATTTTTACTTTGACACAAAACGGTCAAGAAAATCGAGGTAGTGTAACTAAGCGTAAAGTAGTTGTGGGCGATCGCGCTAACGGCAAAGTAGAAATCACCGCAGGAATATCACCAGGGGAAAGATACGTCACTCGTAGCAGCAAACCTTTAGAGGATGAAGAAGAAGTGGGTTTGAGTATTCTTTCTCAGTAATTACGGAGTTCGACTCCGCATATAAACCGATGAGGAAACCTCATTTCTACGCCCCTTGAGTTCGGAGTTCGAGTAGGTAGCGATTGTCTTATTAGTGTACGGTTAAATATAAGTAAATTTGCACGACCAACTACTTATGTCTCATCCTCTCTATGTAGCTTTTGTTTGGCATCAGCATCAGCCTTTGTATAAGTCAAGAGAAACAGATTCAGATACCTGGGGACAATATCGTTTACCTTGGGTACGGTTGCACGGCACCAAAGATTATTTAGATTTAGTTTTGTTACTCGAACGTTATCCGAAATTACATCAGACAGTCAATCTTGTGCCGTCGTTGATCTTACAGCTTGAAGACTATGCAGCAGGAGAAGCGATCGATCCTTACTTAGCACTAGCTTTGACTCCAGAGACTCAATTAAAGCAAAAAGGTAAACAGTATATTATCCAGCATTTCTTTGATAGCTATTACCATACTTTAGTAGAACCCCATCCCCGCTATGCCGAACTTTATCATCAGCGACAAGATAAGGGGTTTACTTGGTGTTTGGAGAATTGGACGGCACAAGACTATAGCGATCTTTTGGCTTGGCATAATTTAGCCTGGATAGATCCGTTGTTTTGGGATGATGCTGAGATTGCACAGTGGCTCAAACAGGGTAAAAACTTTAGCTTAAGCGATCGCCAGAGGATCTATTCTAAACAGCGGGAGATTATCAGACGGATTATTCCTCAACATAAAAAAATGCAGGATAACGGGCAGTTAGAAATTATGACTACGCCCTATACCCATCCAATTTTGCCTTTGTTAGCAGATACCAATGCAGGGCGAGTGGCTGTAGCCGAAATGACGCTACCACCACGGCGTTTTCAGTGGGCAGAAGATATTCCCCGTCATCTCAGTATTGCTTGGGAAATGTATTTAGACCGTTTTCAACAAGAACCCTGGGGTTTGTGGCCCTCAGAACAGTCCGTCAGCCCAGAAATACTGCCCTATATCAGCCAACAAGGGTTTAAGTGGATTTGTTCCGATGAGGCGGTTTTGGGCTGGAGTATGCATCATTTTTTCCATCGCGATGAGGCGGGAAATGTTTCCGAACCAGAATTACTTTATCGTCCCTATCGTCTAGAAACCGAACATGGCGATCTGGCAATTGTCTTTCGCGATCATCGTCTCTCCGATCTGATTGGCTTTACCTATAGCGGAATGACTCCCCGCAAAGCAGCAGCAGACTTAATTGGACATTTAGAAGCGATCGCCCGTTCTCTCAAATCTCATCAAGAAGATTCCGATACTGCCTTGGAACAGCCCTGGTTGGTGACTATTGCTTTGGATGGCGAAAACTGTTGGGAATATTATCCCCGGGACGGAATGCCCTTTCTAGAGGCTTTATATGAAAGATTGAGTAAAGATGAAGATATCAAGCTAGTAACGGTGAAAGAATTTATCAAACAGTTTCCTCCCACAAAAACTATCCCCGCAGCCAAACTGCACAGCGGTTCGTGGGTGGATGGTAGCTTTACGACTTGGATCGGCGATCCTGTGAAAAATCGTGCTTGGGATCTCTTAACCGAAGCCAGAGAAACTTTAGCCAGACATCCAGAAGCAACAGAAGAAAATAATCCCGAAGTTTGGGAAGCTTTATATGCTGCGGAGGGTTCGGATTGGTTTTGGTGGTTTGGAGAAGGACATTCTTCCAACCAAGATGAAATGTTTGACCGACTATTCCGCGAGCATCTTTGTGCCATCTATCATGCCCTAAACGAGCCAATTCCCCAAAATCTCGCTCGACCAGTCGATAAACACGAATTCAAAGGCGATCGCCTTCCCCAAACCTTTATTCATCCAATTATCAACGGTATTGGTGACGAGCAAGACTGGGATCGAGCGGGTAAAATCGAAATCGGTCGGGCAAGAGGCACGATGCACCGTAATAGCTTGGTACAGCGATTATTTTATGGTTTAGACCACCTCAATTTTTATCTGCGCTTGGATTTTAAGCCAGGAGTTCAACCAGGAAAAGACCTACCTGGGGAATTACATCTGTTGTGGTACTATCCCCAGATTCCCAATCACAATAGCCCCGCACCAGTCGCCTATTTACCCGATGAAGCTCCTTTAAATTATTATTTCCACCATCATCTAGGGATAAATTTAATTACCGAATCAGTCTGGTTACAGGAGGCTCAAGAATACGGTCAATGGCATATTCGCGCCTGTCGTTCGGAAGCTGTGTTCGATCGCTGTTTGGAAATTGCCGTTCCTTGGGCAGATCTGCACATCGAGCCCGACTATCCTCTAGAAATACTGGCAATACTTGCCGACCATGGCGAATATCGCGGATATGTTCCCGAAGATAAATTTATTAGACTACAAGCACCGTAGGATTGCTGCGCTTGAGGAATGAGGAACGAGGAACGAGGAAGTAGGAAATACAACTAACTACTAACCACTAACAACTAATGACTAATTACTGATAACTCCGAATTCCGAATTCCGAACTCCGAACTCTTTATTTATTAACTCGCCAGATAACAGTAAACTCGATAAATGGCGTTTGTAGCAAAAACTATGGCAACAATTAACGATAATTATCTCAAACTCAAAGCGGGATATCTCTTCCCTGAAATTGCAAGAAGAGTTAGTGCATATGCAGCGGATAATCCCGATGCACCAATTATTAAACTAGGTATTGGCGATGTCACCGAACCCTTACCTACTGCTTGTCGCGAGGCAATTATTGCAGCGACTCATGAAATGGGCGATCGCGCTACTTTTAAAGGCTATGGCCCCGAACAGGGATATTTGTGGTTGAGAGATAAAATTGCCCAACATGACTTTCAATCTCGTGGTTGTGAGATTGATGCTTCGGAAATCTTTATCTCCGACGGTTCTAAGTGCGATTGCGGTAATATCCTCGATATTTTTGGTAAGGATAATAAGATTGCCGTTACCGATCCTGTTTATCCTGTATATGTTGATACTAACGTCATGGCAGGACATACAGGAGAATCTGTAGATGGTAAGTATGAAGGTTTAGTTTATTTACCGATTACCGCAGACAATAACTTTACTGCCGAAATTCCTAGCGAAAAGGTAGATTTAATTTATCTTTGTTTTCCCAATAATCCTACAGGGGCAACTGCAACTAAAGAACACCTCCAAGCCTGGGTAGATTATGCCAAACAACACGGCTCGTTAATTCTGTTTGATGCAGCCTATGAAGCCTTTATTACCGACCCCAGTCTGCCTCACTCTATTTATGAAATCGAAGGGGCAAAAGACTGTGCGATCGAATTTCGTTCTTTTTCTAAAAATGCTGGTTTTACGGGTACTCGTTGCGCCTTTACCGTTGTTCCCCAAAACCTAACGGGCAAAGCGAGTGATGGTTCGGATGTTAAGCTATGGCAACTCTGGAATCGTCGTCAAGCCACTAAATTTAACGGTGTATCTTATATCGTTCAACGGGGTGCAGAGGCGGTTTATTCGGAAGCAGGACAGGCACAAACCAAAGAATTAATTAATTTTTACCTGGAAAATGCCAAAATTATCCGCGAACAGTTAACCACAGCAGGAATTCAAGTCTATGGCGGGACAAATGCCCCCTATGTTTGGGTCAAAACTCCCGATGGACTCTCTAGTTGGGATTTCTTTGATAAATTACTATTAAACTGCAACGTAGTTGGAACGCCTGGATCTGGTTTCGGTGCAGCAGGAGAAGGCTATTTCCGTATTTCGGCGTTTAATAGTCGGGATAATGTCAACGAGGCAATGAAACGGATTACCGAAAAGTTTCAAGTTTAACTTGAGTCAAAGCATTGGGTAAGCAATATAATTTGGACTAATAAACAGCAAAATCTAGTCGTTTATTACGCTCTTCAATTGAATGAAGCTCATAAATTATTGATTTTTAAGTTAGGGGTCAGTAAGGCTTGAGCTTTTTGCATTATTTAATAATACATATCCAGTGCGAATTTTCAGGCAAATTAAAAATTGCTTCTTTTGGCTAAATTCAGCTTGGCGATCGTCATGGTTGGAAAGATCCAATGGTTATTTTTAGGCTTATTAATTGAATTTTCAACTGTGTATCGTATCGTCAAGCTAGGCAGCTTAAAGAAGGGGTGTTATGAGGAGATTTATCTAATAACCCCGCTTGATATATATGTGCCTAGCATCTTAGATGAGTCAAAATGCTTTAGCAAAAGCGATCGCCCTATTCATATGACTGCTATAAACTAGAAAGAGAGCCTTGAGAATACAAAAATCCCAAAGACTCCCTAAAATAAAACCTAATAGCAGTATGAAGCTATAACACTCATGACTAATGGAGCAAATAATAGCGATCGCCAGTTCTAATTCTCCTGCTATTCAAGCGATGATCGAACAACAAGCTACAGATCGCCTGAAAAGAGAAGAAGAAAAAGCAGAGAACGAAAGCAGGATCGGATTGCTTGAAGAAACTCAAATAGATCTAGCTAGAACTTGTTCTGGTGTAGTTAGGTTACTTGCTGCAATGGACGAAGATAAGCCTGACGGCATGGCTTCGCTTACCGACCAACAATCTTACGTAGGTTAATGACAATTGAAGATCGGGTAGATCGTATTCTGGAAAGATAATAAATTTTAAATATGAAAAGCGATCGCAATATCTAATCCAAAATAAACAATAAACAGCGATCTCTCTATCCTCCAATTTATACAATTGAAACTATAGTTACTCAAATAGGAATATAATACGGGAAAATATTACATTTTGAGTAACGCAAATGAATTTTGAAGAAATAGATAGAATACTCAATCGAATGCTTGAAGTCCAGCAAGATATTCAAGTTCGTCAACTACAAAACACCGATGCTATTGCCAGATTAACGGAAAGACAAGAAATAATCAGTCAGCAGCAAGAAAAAATTAGCGAACAACAAGAGAAAAATACTCATGCGATCGCTCTTTTAACCGAAAATATTGAAAACCTCAATGTTGTTAGTCAAAGACATCAAGATAGACTAACTAATTTGTATAGCTATCAACAATCAGCAGATACAGACAGACTGAATTTATTGCAAGGATTAAATGATATCAAACGCAAACTTATTAGCATTGAGGAGAGATTGGATAATGCGGGGTAAGAATTACGTTCGTCTGGGTAAAACTAAATTAGTCAGAATTCCTCAAGGTTTAGAAGATTGGGTGAAAAAGATTGGTCGTGAATTAGATACGAAAGAGAATCCACAGGAAATTATGGATTTGTTATTGGAAATTGCCACTAGGACTAAATAACAGGCGATCGCTCTACCTTTGAATTTCCATCAATGAGATTGCTTTACCATCCAATTTACACAAACAAGATCGCTCTATCTCTTCAATACCTACAAAAGCGATCGCCTTACTCTTTAATTCCTATTAGTGCAATTTTTTAAGGAAAATAACGATAAAACTCTTTTCTATGAAGTACCCGCATCATTTCTATGCGATCGCCTTACTCTTCAATCTATACAAAGAGCGATCATTATAGCCTTCAAATTCTATCAGTGCGATCGCTTTACTCTTCAAATGCCATAAGTGCGATCGCAAAATTTCTCACTTTAAAGTTATACTTGATACGTATAGCGTACAAGACAGCCCAATGCTGTGATCAAATCTTTTAAATGCAAAGAAACCAAACGTATTTGGAGTGGTCGTCGTTCGTCTAAACTACCAGAAAGTATTCAAAACAAAGCTTTGAGGAAATTACGTCAACTAGATGCAGCGCAAACCATTACAGATTTACGCAATCCTCCAGGTAATAAATTAGAAGCATTGAAGGGAGATAGAAAAGGACAATACAGTATTAGAATAGATCGCCAGTGGCGAATTTGTTTTATTTGGAATGATGGCAAGGCAATTGGTGTAGAAATTGTTGATTATCATTAATTTTTATTTAAGTCGTAGAAAATATCAAGTTTATGAATGAACAACCATTACATAATCCTAAAGTAGGTGAAATTCTTAAAGAAGAGTTTTTAGAAGAAATTGGGATGAGTCAAAATGCTTTAGCAAAATCTATCCGC
This sequence comes from Pleurocapsa sp. MO_226.B13, assembly GCA_030064795.1. The sequence goes on from JASJEI010000004.1 coordinate 41,742, forward strand.
GTACCATCTAATAGAATTCATGCCATAGTTAATGGTACGCGAAGAGTTACGGCAGACACTGATTTAAGATTGTGTCGTTTTTTTGGGTTAAATGACGGATATTTTCTTCGATTGCAAAATGCATATGAACTTATGGAAGCAAAGCGTAATTTAGGAGAAGTTCTAGCAGAAATTCATCCCTATGCTTCGTAGATTTTATTAATGCGATCGCTTGATTTAGTGTCCCTTAAAATATAAAAGTGATAGAAAACCCTAATAAATCAATCTAAGGTTGTTTGGATTCGGATTGGTAATTGTACGACTGAGGATATTGAATTTCTAATTCGATCTAATATAAAGGAAATAGAGAATTTTTACAGAGAATCAAATCTAGGAATTTTAATACTTTCATAATATGCTCAACACATGTGATCGCCTTACTCTTCAATTTTCATCAATGCGTAGCGAAGCTATGCCGTCAGGCTTATCGCCCTAATCTTCATATTCTAAGAAAATGATCGCACAATATTTATTCTTGATGTACGCAATTTCTCTCTTTTAAGTATTTTCTTTTTCATTATATCGAACTTAATCGCGACCAAATAAGAACTCGATTGTTTGGTCGTTGATAGCTTTGATATTTTCTTTTCTTAGTTGTCTGAACTTTTCTTGATTCTCCTGTTGTTTTTTCTTATTCTCCTGTCGTTTGTTTTCGTATTCATTTCTAAAGCTACTCAGTCCTCGACCAACTGGCGCATTCTTAACATCAGGTGGAGCTTCCATGGCAGCCTCTTTCATTACTGCTTCGTTAACGTATATAGGACTGTTATTGATTAATGCTAAAGCGATCGCATCACTAGGTCGTGCATCTATTTCTTTAACCTGACTGTTACAACCCAAAGAGGCTATGGCGTAATAAATATCTTTTTCCAAAGATTCAATCCGAATAGATTTTAATTTTAGATTGGCAGCCTCCAACATATTGGACATAAATTGAAGCTAAGTACAGGACAAAAATTCAAGGGAGTGAAGAAACTGGTCATGTTTCAAATCTAAATCAGTGACAATGGCGCGTAAATAGTCAAAACCTAACACGAAAAATACTTTTAGCTTGAAGACCATGCTTTTTCACTTTGATTGGATGATTTTGATGCAGCCACTCTCCAGTTTTGACCGCCCGTGCCGCGAGCTAATGCCATGAGAGCGACTAGCTTGCTTAATCGTTTAGCATCAGTAAAATGGGTTGATTCGAGACAAAATCCTCTGGTGGGCGAACATTCGCGCGCAAGGTTTCAATTCCCCATCTTGCCCCATAATCAGCAATCATGGTGGTGGGAGAATCCGAAGAAATAACAATCAATAATTCACCATCGTCATTGGGTAACCCAGGGACATAAACCGAACGACCCCTTTCCCCAGGGACCACCAGATAGAACTTGACTTTGACACCCGTTGAAGATGAGCAAAAACAACTGATGCTCTGAGTTTTTGTTTACCATCGCTAATTTGATCGCCCTCGGCGTATTCGAGGGTCGAAATCGAATTTGCGGTTCAATCAGAAGATAGGTAAGCCATTGTTTACCGACAAATTCACGGTCACCGCAAATATAAGCTATTTGAGCATCAGGAAAAATTTTGTCAAAGCGAGGGAGTAAATCCATTCGTTCCTCACTGTGGGAATTGCCCTTTTTCTCTAACATTTCCCAGATTATTGGAATAATAGACTCGTTTTCAAGGTAAAGCGGAAGTAATTTATCTTTTATCTGTTTTCTAGCTTTGTATAAGCGACCTTTGACAGCAGTAACCGAACTATTTAATAGTAAAGCTTATTGCATCAACTCTTGAGCAATATCGTTCCCGCTCATCATTTTTTGAGCAACACGCAATGTTAGGTTTTGATAGTGTTTAGATGGCTAAATGCAGCCTTGTCACCGCTACGGGCTAAAGCTACCAATTCAGCGTCTGTTTGTTGATTCACAACTTTCTACTGATTTGAAGACAGGTCTATTTATTAGTGGTCAAAATATAACAAAAGGTTACTTTTTGTGGACTTACCAGAAAAAAAAAGTTGCGATCGCCTTACTCTCCAAACAAAATCTTTAGATAGTAAAGCTGCAAAATTGTCAAATATTTTATTATTAAGCAATATAACGGTTATTTGAAGTAAACGCTCATTAATTCTGCAAAAGTTTGTTACGTAATGTTTAATAATTGTTATCGAATTGTGTCAGATCGAGGGTTTGGCGGAATTTGAGTAACATTTTTTGATAAATATACTTTACATAAGCTAGTTGTCTGGGGTTGGTAAAGAGCGAGCTTACCCCTTACATTCCCCGTTCAAATCGCCATTAAAAAAAGGAGAATCAAGTTATATGTTCACCCAGGTCAAGTCCACCGTTCGTTACGTTAAGCCAGAAGCTGTTAACGGACGCGATCTACTCAGGGTGGTCTATGTCGTGCTAGAACCTCAGTACCAAAGTACGCTGACGGCAGCAGCTAGATCGATTAACGCCAATAATCCCCATTTAGCCGTTGAACTCAGTGGCTATTTGATCGAAGAGTTAAGAGACGAAGAAAACTACAATAATTTTAAAGAAGACGTTGCCCAGGCAAATATCTTTATTGCCTCTTTGATTTTTGTCGAAGAGATGGCACAAAAGGTTGTGGAGGCAGTAACACCGCACCGCGATAATTTAGATGCTGCGGTAGTCTTTCCTTCTATGCCTGAAGTGATGCGTCTGAATAAGATGGGTAGTTTCTCGATGGCACAGTTGGGACAGTCTAAAAGTGCGATCGCCCAGTTTATGCGGAAGCGGAAAGAGAACTCTGGCAGTTCTTTTCAAGATGCAATGCTCAAGCTATTGCGTACCCTACCAAAAGTCTTAAAATATTTGCCCGTCGAAAAAGCCCAAGATGCTCGTAACTTTATGTTGAGCTTCCAATATTGGTTGGGTGGCAACTCCGACAATTTAGAAAACTTTTTATTGATGCTTTCGGATAAGTATGTTTATCCAGGGAAGCAAAACCAAGAATTTAGCTACGAAGAACCTATAGTTTACCCAGACATGGGTATTTGGCATCCCCTCGCACCAAAGATGTTTGAGGATGTCCGAGAATATTTAGCTTGGTTTAATAGTCGTCCCGACATTTCCGAAGATCTCAAAGATATATTAGCACCCTGCGTTGGCTTGGTATTGCAACGCACCCACCTAGTTACCCAAGACAACGCTCACTACGTAGCAATGGTACAGGAACTAGAATGTATGGGCGCGAGAGTCATTCCCGTCTTTGCTGGTGGTTTAGACTTCTCCAAGCCAGTAGATGAGTATTTCTGGAATAAAGATAAAACCGAACCCATAATTGATACGGTAGTTTCCTTAACGGGTTTTGCTCTAGTTGGTGGCCCTGCCAGACAAGACCATCCCAAGGCGATCGAGTCTTTGCAACGTCTTAACCGTCCCTACATGGTTTCCTTACCTCTAGTATTCCAAACTACTGAAGAGTGGGAGGAAAGCGAGTTAGGTTTACACCCCGTCCAGGTGGCGTTACAGATTGCGATCCCCGAACTAGATGGCGCGATCGAACCGATAATTGCTTCTGGTAGAGATGGGGCAACTGGTAAATCTATTGCCCTACAGGATCGGGTAGAAGCGATCGCCCGTCGGGCAATGAAATGGGGTAATTTACGTAAGAAACCCAAACTCCAGAAGAAAGTAGCTATTACTGTGTTTAGTTTCCCTCCCGATAAAGGAAACGTCGGTACTGCTGCCTACTTAAACGTCTTTGGTTCGATCTACGAAGTAATGAAAGGCTTGCGGGATAACGGCTATGAAATCCAAAACTTGCCTGAATCTGCGGAAGAATTGATGCAGGAAGTGATTCACGACGCGCAAGCACAATACGCTTCTCCCGAACTCAATATTGCTCATCGGATGTCGGTGGAACAGTACGAAAGACTGACTCCCTACTCCGTGAAACTAGAAGAAAACTGGGGCCCACCACCAGGACACCTCAACAGCGATGGTCAAAACCTCTTAATCTATGGTAAGGAATTTGGTAACGTCTTTATCGGCGTACAGCCTACTTTTGGTTATGAAGGCGATCCGATGCGGTTATTATTCTCTCGTTCTGCTTCTCCCCATCACGGGTTTGCAGCTTACTATAGCTATCTAGAGCATATCTGGAAAGCCGATGCAGTATTGCACTTTGGTACTCACGGTTCGTTGGAATTTATGCCAGGGAAACAAATGGGTATGTCGGGTGCATGCTATCCCGATAGCTTGATTGGTAGTATTCCTAATGTTTATTACTACGCAGCTAATAACCCTTCTGAAGCAACTATTGCCAAACGCCGTAGTTATGCAGCCACAATTTCTTACCTTACTCCTCCCGCAGAAAATGCGGGATTATACAAAGGTCTGAAAGAATTAGGGGAACTAATTGGTTCTTATCAAAGCCTCAAAGATGGCGGTCGCGGGATTCAAATCGTCGATACCGTCATGGATCAAGCCCGAATTTGTAACCTGGATAAAGATATCCAATTCCCCGACCATTCCGCCAAGGAGATGACTCAGGAGGAACGAGATACCATTATTGGTTTGGTTTACAAACAGCTAATGGAAATCGAATCTCGCCTCTTACCCTGTGGCTTACACATTATTGGTAAACCTCCTACGGCCGAAGAAGCGATCGCCACCCTAGTAAATATCTCCAACCTCGATCGCGAAGAAGAAGGAATTATTTCCTTACCCCGCATCATTGCTAACAGCATCGATCGCGATATCGACGAAATCTACGCTAACAACGATCGCGGTATTTTAGCAGACGTACAACTCTTCCAAGACATTACCCAAGCTACTCGCGCTGCTGTGGGGGCGTTAGTCCGCGCCCAAATTGACGCTGACGGTCGCGTGTCGATGGTTTCCAAGCTTAACTTCTTGAATATTGGCAAGAAAGAACCTTGGATCGAAGCCTTGCAGGAACACGGTTATACCAAAGTCGATCGCGAAGCACTCAAGCCTTTAATGGAATATCTAGAATTCTGTTTGGAACAGGTATGCGCCGATAACGAACTTGGCGGACTACTCAAAGCCTTAGAAGGTGAATACGTAATACCTGGCCCTGGTGGCGACCCCATCCGTAACCCCAACGTCTTACCTACAGGTAAAAATATCCATGCTTTAGATCCTCAGTCCATTCCTACCTTGGCTGCGGTACAGTCAGCGAAAATCGTCGTAGATCGTTTGATCGAACGTCAAAGAATCGATAACGGTGGTGAATATCCCGAAAGTATCGCTTGTGTCCTTTGGGGAACAGACAACATCAAAACCTACGGCGAATCTTTAGCCCAGATCATGTGGATGGTTGGCGTTCGTCCCGTACCCGATGCTTTAGGTCGCGTTAACAAACTAGAGTTGATTCCTCTAGAAGAACTAGGTCGTCCTCGGATCGACGTAGTAGTTAACTGTTCTGGTGTCTTCCGCGACTTGTTCATCAACCAAATGAACCTCCTAGATCGCGGTGTGAAAATGGCAGCCGAAGCCGACGAACCCATCGAAATGAACTTCGTTCGCAAACACGCTTTAGAACAAGCAGAAGAAATGGGGATCGACGTCCGCCAAGCAGCCACCCGCATCTTTTCTAACGCCTCTGGTTCTTACTCTTCCAACATCAACCTCGCCGTCGAAAACAGCAGTTGGGAAGAAGAAAAAGAACTACAGGATATGTACCTCAACCGCAAGTCTTTTGCCTTTAACTCCGACAACCCTGGGATAATGGATGAAAGCCGAAGCTTGTTTGAGTCTTCCTTAAAGAAAGCTGATGTCACTTTCCAAAACCTAGACTCTTCCGAGATCTCCTTAACCGACGTATCTCACTACTTCGACTCCGATCCGACTAAGATCGTATCTAGCCTTCGCGATGATGGTAAAAAACCCACGGCATATATCGCCGACACCACCACCGCTAACGCTCAAGTCCGTACCCTCTCCGAAACAGTACGTTTAGACGCTCGTACTAAACTACTCAACCCCAAATGGTATGAAGGAATGTTGAGTAACGGTTACGAAGGGGTGCGCGAACTATCCAAGCGTTTGGTTAACACTATGGGTTGGTCAGCAACCGCGGATGCAGTAGACAACTGGGTCTATGAAGATGTCAACACCACCTTCATCGACGATCCTGAAATGTGCAAACGTCTCATGGATCTTAACCCCAATTCCTTCCGTAAAATCGTTGGTACTTTACTCGAAGTCAACGGTCGCGGTTACTGGGAAACTTCTGAGGAAAACCTCGATCGCCTGCGCGAATTGTATCAAGAAGTAGAAGACAAAATTGAAGGGATTGATTAATAGTTAATTCAATCTGGGCAATTTAATAACATAACCCGTAGGGTCGTACCATGGTACGACCCTACGTTATTTATGGGAAAAATCATGACATCAAACCAAAAATTCGATCGAAAATATACCAGATTGAAAAATTATAATTATGCTGCCAATGGTTATTATTTCGTCACCATTTGCACCCACCAAAAACAATGTTTTTTCGGCAATGTAATTAATGGCAAAATGCAATTATCCACTGTAGGAAAAATTGCCCAGCAATATTGGTTGGAGATACCCCAACATTCAAAACACACGTATTTAGATGAATTTATCATTATGCCCAACCATGTTCACGGCATAATCATCATAGATCGCCCCGACAATCCCGATCGTTTTATTCCAAATAATAATGTTCCTGGTAGGGTCGTTCCATGGAACGACCCTACGGTTGATGGTGAATGGGATTTGTCACAAACAATGTCGCAATTATCGCCAAAATCGGGTACGTTGTATCGATCGCCCTTCTTTAATCCCTCATTCTGATACCTAAATCCTTGATAAGGGAGATGAGGAAGAAGCAATAACTACCGTATAGACAAGGCATGCTTTGTCTCTTCTAACTCCGAACGCAATACTGTTCGGTTAACAAAGTTATGTGTTGAGACAAGCAGGACAAAGGCTTTAGCCGCATGTAGCAAGGGAAGCAGGGGGAGAGGAAAATAAGACTTATTCGAACAGTATTGACTCCGAACGTTGAATATAACTAGTTAGATTAATTTTATTTAAAGATTATCGTATCTGTAGTATTTAAAGCTGTAGTGTTAGATGTATACATATCAGCTTTTTGTCCCACCATACATTATGAATAAAGCTCTATTGTTTCCGTTGCAGATCGGCTTTTGTACTGTTGGATATCTTTACCTTTCAAGTGGCATTACACAGGCTCAGGTTAGTACTGATGGCACAGTCAATACTCAAGTTAATCAGAACGGTAATGTAGCCGAGATTACAGGAGGAGAAACGCGAGGTAGTAATCTTTTTCATAGCTTTCAAGATTTTTCTGTGCCTACGGGCAATGAAGCTTTTTTTGATAACGCTTCGGATATTTCTAATATTTTTAGTCGAGTCACAGGCGGTAATATCTCCAATATTGATGGTTTAATCAGAGCTAACGGTAGTGCCAGTTTATTTTTGATCAACCCTGCGGGAATCATTTTTGGTGAGAATGCTAGATTAGATATCGGTGGTTCGTTTTATGGTAGTAGTGCCAGTAGTATTCTGTTTGAAGATGGTGAATTTAGCGCGGTAGATAATCTCGAACAGCCAGTATTAACGATTAACGCGCCAATTGGTTTGAGTTTTCGGGATGAACCTGGGGATATTGTCAATCGTTCCCGTGTCGATAATTCAGGACTAGAAGTTAGAGCGGGTGAAGATCTTGCTTTATTGGGAGGGGATATAAATCTAGAAGGAGGATTAATTACTGCATCAGAAGGAACAATAACTTTGGGCGGTTTAAACGCCACAGGTGAAATTGATATTACAGAAACAAATAGTTTTGCTTTTCCTGAAGAAATAGCTAAGAGTAATGTCTCTTTGACTCAACAAGCAAGGGTTGATGTTCGAGGCGCAGTTGGTGGTTCAATTCAAGTCAATGCCAACAATTTAGAAATTTTAGAAACTAGTAATTTTTGGGCAGGTATACCTGAAAATTCTGGTTCGCCGAACGTTCAATCGGGAGATGTTAATTTTAATCTTAATAATTTAATTGCCTCGGGAAATTCCAATATCCGCAACGAAACTCTAGGTATTGGTAATGCAGGAAATATTAACATCACTACAGAAAACCTAAATCTTACAGAAGGTGCTGCCATAGTTGCTAGTACTTTCGGACAGGGAGATGGAGGAGATGTCAATATTAATGCTACTGGGGATGTAAGTATAGACCGTGATTTTGGCGGGATTTACAGTACCGTAGGCATCAGAAAAGATGAAAGAGAGCCGAATGTAGCCAATGTAGTTGGAGATGCGGGAGATATAACAATTTCGGCTAACTCTTTTTCCTTGACCAATGGTGGCAGAATATTAACCAAGACTGCTGGAGTTGGAAATGCGGGAGATGTGACTATTAATGCTGTGGAGCAAGTATCAATAGATGGGCAAGGAACTATCCCTATTGAAGCGAATGATGGTTCTACCTTTAATCTTGCTACTGCTATTTTGACCCAGGTTGAACTAGAAGATGAAGCCAGTAATACATTTGCTGGTCAAGGTAATGCTGGAAATATAGAAATCAATACGGGTAGTTTACTGGTAACAAGTGCTGAAGGACAGCCGTTTGGGCCACAAATTAATACTGATAATCGAGGGGGTGTAGGAAATGCTGGAAATGTAAATCTGAACGCCACTGATTCTATTGTTCTGGAAGGGACTAGTCAAGTTAATACAGAAATTGGTGAGAATGCATCAGGAGATGCGGGAGATATTAATCTTACTGCCAACTCTCTTAGTATGAATAACAATTCTCAATTATTAGCATTAACTAAAGGTCAGGGTAATGCAGGAAATGTCAATCTAGAAATTGCTGATTCTGTAGTCATTAGCGGTGGTGCTGAGATTAGAACCCAAATACTAGAAACAGCAGCAGGTAATGGGGGAGATATTAGCATCACTACAAATTCATTAACCGTGAAAGAAGATAGTCAGTTGTTAACCTCTTCCAATGGAGAAGGAAATCCTGGTGACATTAATGTTCTAGCTACTGGGCAAATTATGCTTGAGGGAAACAACAACCAGCAATTACAACTGAATACCCAACTACGGGAAAATGCGATCGCCGAACAAGCAGGAAATATCGAGATCCAGGCAGATTCTTTATCGCTTAGCGATCGAGCTTTGTTAATTACCAGTACTAGAGGCAATGGTAATGCAGGCAATATCAGCATTCAAGTCAATTCTTTTTCACTCGATAACAGATCGGAACTATCATCTGTGGCCAGAGGTAATGGAAATTCAGGGGATATTAATTTAGAAATTGCTGATTCTTTAGTAATTAGTGGTCGAGCAAATATTAATACTCAAATAGCTGGAGGTGCCACAGGCACAGCAGGGAATGTTAGCATTGCTGCAAATACCTTAAAGATTTTACAAGAGCCATTCGAGCCATTAGATGGCGGAAATAGAGCCAGTATTTTGGCAGATAATCAAGGTGAAGGAAATGCGGGCAATATTAGTATAGAGGCTAATGAATCGGTCTTGTTAAAAAACGGTATTCTATCTTCAACAATTATTGATGATAATGCCAGTGATAATACCAGCGGACAATCTGGAAATATTAGCATCAATTCGCCTCAAGTTTCTCTAACAGACAATGCGGTAATTTCAGTCAGCACTGCGGGAAGCGGGGGAACTGGAGAGGGAGGCAATATAGAGATTAATTCTGAAGCAATTTCTGTAGACAATTATTCTCTAATAGCTGCTAGTAATAGAACTAATTTGAGTCAAGGTCCAGGAAATATAACTCTTAATAGCGATCGCGTGACTTTAAGCAACGGTGGGATTATTAATGCTACTACGGCAAGCGATGATGAGGGAGGACAAATAAATATAAATTCCCAAATTTTGGAAATATTTAGTGGCGGAGTTTTACAAACTGCAACTGAAGGAGATGGTAGGGCAGGAGATATCAATTTAAATATTAGCGATCGCATTATTTTCGATGGTAGAAACGCTCCAGATCGACCACCAGAATTTGATTTCGCAGATCCTATTTTAAAGAATTTGTTAGGAAAAACAGGAATATTTGCTGGTACTTCTGGTGATGCTGCCAGCAGGGGGGGAAATATTAATATTGACAGTAATGTTATTGTTGCTTTCCCAGATGGTAATAATGATATTTTGGCTAACTCTCAACAAGGACAAGGAGGTAACATTAGGATTAATGCCAAGTCTTTACTTGGCATCCAAGAACGTCCTTTAGATGATTCGACTAATGATATTAACGCTAGTTCTGAATTTGGTTTAGATGGAAGTGTGTCGATCTTCACCCCTGATGTCGATCCAGTTAAAGGGACGACGGAATTACCTAGTAATGTAATCGAGCCAGAAGACACCACAGCCCAAGCTTGTGAAGCTAACCGAGGAATAGCAGCTACAAGTAGTTTAACCATTGAAGGAAAAGGGGGTATTATTCCCGAACCAGGACTACCCTTGAATTCTCTAGATGTCATAGTCAACGGTGAAACCAATCCAACTTCAACTATTCCCGAACCTATAGAAACTAGTCAGGGCAAGATACAGCCAGCTAGAGGCATCAAAGTTACTGAATCTGGAGAGATAATTTTAACGGCATATCCGACTAACAATGCAGGAGAAAGAATCCCTGATGGTTCGATAAACTGCGGTAGCGTGTAGAGTATAGATGTTTTAGCAAATAAATATTTTTGTAATTTTAAATACATAACTTTTAACTCGATTCTGTCAACCTAAACCTATCCAACTATAGCCATCGGTCGAGATATCATGGAGGCGATGACTGCCAGCAAACATTCTACTAAGCTACCTCCAACATTAGAGGCAGTTGAGATGACAAAACGTTTTGGTAGTTTGGTCGCGCTCGATCGCGTCACCATGAAAGTCAAGCCAGGAACCGTTCGCGCTTTGTTGGGCGAAAATGGAGCGGGTAAAAGCACTTTAGTCAAGTGCATGATGGGTTTTTATCGACCCGACGGGGGTGAAGTGGTGATCGACGGGCGATCGCGCCAAATTAAGAGTCCCCGTGATGCCCATCAATACGGGATCGGTATGGTTTATCAACACTTTACTTCTGTACCAGCAATGACCGTAGCGGAAAACCTAGTACTTTCTCGTTACGATAAGACCCAATTGATTAATTGGCAACGAGAGAAGGAACATTTGAGCGAGTTTATGGCAACTTCACCGTTTAAGGTGCCGTTAGATCTTCCTGTCGCCCAACTAGCTGCGGGACAAAAACAGAAACTGGAAATTCTCAAACAGATTTATCTTCAGAGTTGGGTTTTAATTTTAGACGAACCCACTTCAGTTTTGACTCCTCAAGAAGCAGATGATGTCTTGGGTTTGCTGAGAGAAGAAGCGATCGCGGGCAAGTTAAGCGTGTTGCTGATTACTCATAAGTTTCGAGAAGTAATGGCGTTCTGCGATGAAGTTACCGTATTGCGCAAAGGTAAGTTAGCAGGAAGTGGTGCGGTTAAAGACTTGGAGATCTCTGACTTAGCAGAGATGATGATGGGCGAAAAACGTCAGTTACAACAGCTACAAAAGAGAGTAATCAATGCCAGCGATACAGTTTTGCAACTCAAAAACATCTGCGTGGATCGCGATGATGGATTGCCAGCAGTAAAAAAGATTAATCTAACGATCGATAGCGGTGAAATTGTCGGGATTGCAGGTATTTCGGGTAACGGTCAAAAAGAACTGCTAGAAGTATTGTCGGGTCAGCGTTATGCTAATTCGGGAACGATTTTAGTTAACGGCGAGGTTTATCGGGCAACTCGGCAAGAAATGTTTCGCCATCAGGTTTTTGCTCTCCCAGAAGAACCCTTACAAAATGCCTGCGTTCCCGATATGAGCGTAGCAGAAAATCTGGCACTGCGAACCTTCGATCGCCCCCCTCAGTCTAAAAAGGGATTTTTAATCCTCAAAGCGATTCGCCAAGCTGCTAAAAGTTTAATTGAAGCCTTTGCCATTCGTCCCCCTTTACCCGAAACTACCATCTCCAATCTTTCAGGCGGTAACGTGCAGCGTGTCGTGTTAGCCAGAGAACTATCTTCCGAGAAGATTAAGTTACTGATTGCAGCCAATCCCTGCTTTGGTCTGGATTTTAATGCCGTAGATTCGATCCATCGCTCCCTGATTGAAGCCAGAAATAGAGGCGTAGCGGTACTACTGGTTAGTGAAGATTTAGACGAACTCCTCAAATTATGCGATCGCCTGTTAGCGATCAGCGAGGGCAAATTGGTTTATGAAAGTACGATTTCTGAAGCGGACATAACCACTATCGGACAACGGATGGCGGGACATTAGGTTCAAGTCAGGAGGGTCGTTCCATGGAACGACCGTAAAGAAGTAAGAAGTAATGAGTATTTATGGGGACTTGGGGAGAACTAACAACTAATGACTAACTTAACTTTAAGGTGAGCGACGCGAAGCTAGCACTTTGGTGCAAATTTTAACAGATAGCAACGCTCGAATGACCACAAGTTATTTTGCCCACCCTACCAACTAATTGATTGAGATATGGTTTTGATTCCAGCCCAACCCTACGATTATGAAATACCTGGCCTTGAGAATGTAGCTTTGCTGATTATCGATATGCAACGAGATTTTTTAGAACCTGGCGGGTTTGGGGAGGCTTTGGGCAACGATATTAGCCAACTTCAGCAGATCGTGCCGACACTAAAGCGGATTTTAGACTTGTTTCGCGATCGCGGTTTAACAATTATCTATACGGTAGAAGGTCATCTGCCCGATCTCTGTGACTGTCCGCCCTCAAAGTTACGGCGGGGGAACAACCAGTTAAAAATAGGAGATTTGGACAGTATGGGAAGGATTTTAATTCTCGGCGAACCAGGTAACGAGATTATCGCCGAACTACAACCCCTTGCCAACGAGATCTTAATTCCCAAACCAGGTAAGGGGGCTTTTTATCGAACGGATTTAGAGTCTTGGCTGCAACAAAAGCAAATAACTCATCTAATCATGACGGGAGTTACTACAGAAGTTTGCGTCCAGACAACAATGCGCGAGGCAAACGATCGCGGTTATGAATGTTTGTTGGTTGAAGATGCTACCGCCAGCTATTTTCCCGAATTCAAACAATCTACCCTAGAAATGATTCGCGCTCAAGGAGGAATTGTGGGCTGGACTACCAGCAGCAAACTTCTACTTCGAGCTTTGTCTGGCGATCGAAGTATCGAAGATAATCCTGCGGATCTGAGCTTGGCAGAATAGTCACTGACATTACATTAATTTAAAAAAAGAGCAAGAGGTCTAATGAATCAAACCAACTTTAAATTATCCCGCCGTCAGATTATTAGAGGAGTCTTGGCAAGTACTGCCTTTGGCTTGACCTCTAAATTTGGTACTGGATGCAGTAACCAATCGAATACGGGGCAAACCACTGCCTCGGAAGACGAACCAATTACGGTCGGCTTTATCTATGTCGGCCCTAAAGACGATTTTGGCTACAATCAATCCCATGCTGAGGGTGCAGCAGCAGTTGCCGAACTTCCTGGGTTTAGAATTGTCGAACAAGCCAACGTTCCCGAAACCCAAGCGGTACAAGAAACAATGCGAGAAATGATCGAACTCGATGGCGCGACGATCTTGTTTCCCACTTCTTTTGGTTACTTCGACCCTCATATCCTAGAAATAGCTCAGGAATTTCCCGACGTGCAGTTTTTCCACGCGGGGGGTCTTTATCAAGAGGGAATGCCCGAAAATGTCGGTAGTTACTTTGGCTATATCGATGAAGCTCAATATATTGCGGGGATTGTTGCTGCCCACAACACTAAAACAAACAAGTTGGGTTTTGTCGCAGCCAAACCCATTCCCCAAGTGTTACGCAACATCAATGGCTATACTCTTGGCGCGAAAAGTATCAAACCCGAAATTACCACCCAGGTCGTATTTACAGGAGATTGGGCTGCACCCGTAAAAGAAGCAGAAGCAGTTAACAGTATGGTCAATCAGGGTGCGGACGTAATTACCTGTCATGTCGATAGCCCCAAAGTAGTTATGGAAACTGCGGGCAAACGCGGTGTTTTTTGTACGGGATATCATACCGATCAGTCGGCATTAGCACCCGAAGCCTATCTGACTGGGGCGGAGTGGGACTGGCGGAGTATTTATACTCAATATGCCAATTGGGTTAAAGAGGGCAAAACGTTAATGAATGGTCAAATACCCCATATCGTTCGCGGTGGCTATCAGGAAAAATTCTGGGAATTATCACCTTATGGGTCAGCAGTCAGCGAAGAGGCTAAAGCCGATGCAGAAGCAGTCAAAGCCAAATTTGCCGATGCCACGATGGTAATCTACACGGGAGAAATTAAAGATAACCAAGGAGAAGTGATTCTTCCTAATGGAGAATCTTACGAACAAACGGCGATCGAACTTGAAACTACAGACTGGCTGGTAGAAGGAGTACAGGGGAGTGTTTAAGTTTGGGTTCGCTTTTTTATGCAAAGCAGCTACTTACAATAACTTTAAGCTCGATCGGGATGATTAATGGCATCCTGCAAATGTTTGAATGCGTTTTTAGGGTCGTACAAAATTTGCATCCCATCTGTTACGACTTTAGAGGTTTCAACATCTATAGGTTTGGTTTTTGTCCATTCAAGAGTAGTGATGCCGTATTCTACCTCAAGACCATTTTGATATAGAACGCGCATAGATTGAACCAAGCCATAATCTTCGTGTTTTTTACTAACGAATTCGCCAAATTCTAAAAGCCATTTACTATCGGCAAGTAATTTAGTAGGTCGATCGGCAAGGATTACCAAGTCTACATCAGAATCGGGTCGCGCTGTATTACGAGCATAAGAGCCTACCAATGAAACACCTAAAATAAAATCTTGTTTATTTACCCAAGACACAACTCCACTTAAAAATCGCTCGACTTTTTCTTTCATCAAACTCCAACCTAATCTGAAGTAAACAATCATGCTCTACCAATATAACTGGCGCAAAACTCTTGAAGCGATTTGTATTCCCGTAGGTACTGTCTTGGTAGCACTGGTAATTTTTGGCATTTTTTGTGCGGTAGTGAGAGCAAATCCTGTTGGGGTTTATGGCTCGATTTATAAGGCAGCTTTTAATGGTTGGAGTGCTTGGCAGAGAACTCTAATTCAGGCTTCGCCCTTAATGCTCAGTGCTTTGTGTACCGTTCTACCAGCCCGTTTGGGATTGGTAATTATTGGCAATGAGGGGGCATTGGTTATGGGAGGATTGGGTGCGGTTATGGTCGGTCTGTCATTGGGTGAAACTATACCTCCCTTGCTGGTTCAAATTGCGATGGCGATGGGAGGAATGGTGTTTGGGGGCTTGTGGATTGCCTTAGCGGGGGCGTTGCGACACTATCGGGCGGTAAACGAAACCATTAGTAGTTTGTTATTAAACTATATTGCGATCGCCCTCCTCAATCATTTAGTCGAAGGAGTAATGCGCGACCCCAGTTCCCTTAACAAACCTTCAACTTTTCCCATTGCCGAAATTAACCGCTTGGGGGATATTCCTGGAACTCGCATCCACTATGGCTTACTCTATGGACTGGTTGCCTGCATTGTTTCCTATATTTTGATTCAACGCACCACCTTTGGTTTTGCTGCCCGTACTGCGGGGGGAAATGTTCGTGCAGCACAGTTGGCGGGACTGCCAGTCGGTAAATTAACGATTATTATCTGTTTTTTGGCGGGTTCTTGTGCTGGTTTGGCAGGTATGGTCGAGGTGGCAGCAGTTCATGGGGTTGCCAATGAATCTCTCAATGTCGGCTATGGCTATGGTGGAATTCTCGTGGCTTTTGTGGCTCGTCACAATCCTTTAGCGACGGCGTTAGTAGCAACTTTACTGGGGGGGATCTTAGCTAGTGGTGGCATTCTCCAGCGATCGCACGGTCTTCCCGATGCGACAGTTTTAGTTTTTCAGGGCTTAGTTTTTTTAATTGTCTTGTATGGTGATTCCCTTTACGGACGTTTTGCTTGGTTTCAAGAACCAGAAGCCGACTCTAGCATTTCTGCTGACGACGAGTTATCCAGCGTTTAAACGGCGTTGCATCATTGTGGCAATTTAATAACCAATGACTAACTATCTGGTGGGCAAATTTTCCTAGTTAATAACGACTGAGGAATCAGAAGTTATTTTTGCCCACCCTACATCTAACAACTAACAACTAACACACATGGCAACAGAAGCATTAGGTTGGTGGGGCGTACCACTGGGAATTATTGCAGGTACATTTAGAGGCAGCATCCCCTTTTTGTTCGTCAGTTTGGGCGAATGCCTCACCGAAAAGAGCGGAAAAATTAACCTGGGACTGGAAGGAACTCTCTTAACTGGGGCGATGAGTGCCTATGGTATTTCCTATTTAACTGGTTCACCTTGGTTGGGAGTATTAATGGCAGGAGTTGCGGGGATGACTTTAGGTGTAATTCACGGCTGGCTTTCCCAACAGCCGAGAGTTAATGATGTTGCCGTAGGCATTGCCATGATTATCTTTGGTAGCGGAGTAGCTTTTTTCTTGGGCAAACCCCTGATCGAACCTCCAGCTACACAACTGCCAACAATTAATTTAGGAAATTGGAGTAACCTTCCCCAAGTCCAAGCAGCACTAAAAATCAGTCCCTTGTTTATTATAGGAATTGCGATCGCATTTTTGATGCAGTGGTTTTTTAAATCTACTCGCTGGGGTTTATACGTTCGTGCTGTAGGCGATAGTCCCGATGCTGCCAGAGCGATGGGCATTTCGGTGTTTAAAGTCAGAATGCTGAGTATTATAGCGGGCAGTTTTCTAGCGGGAA
Organism: Pleurocapsa sp. MO_226.B13; assembly: GCA_030064795.1. The sequence continues at coordinate 58,603 of JASJEI010000004.1, forward strand.
TTGGCGGGGCTTCCCTATCTCTTTACTTCCCTGGTGTCTGGACGGAAAGAATTTCTAGCGGTCAAGGACTAATTGCAGTAGCACTAGTAATTTTTGCTCGCTGGAATCCCATTCAATGTCTTTATGCTGCGCTGTTGTTTGGCGGTGCGCGCTCATTGGGGCCAGCCTTGCAATCAGTAGGTATTGACTGGGGTTACTACCTCTTTAATGCCGTTCCTTATATTTTAACCCTAGCAATTATGATTATTACCTGTTCCCCCAAACGTAGATTAACCGGCGCACCAGGGGCATTGGGAACGGATAAGTGAAAAGCCCTTAAGGTGGGCAAAAAATAATCAGAGCAAACTAGTGTTTCACCGAATAATACCAATTCTCAAAAGTGAACGGTCGGCTTAGTAGGTTGGGTAGAACGATAGTGAAACCCAACAATCATACGCTTTTGTTGGGTTACTCTTCGAGAACGCTTGCGCGTACGTGCCTCAACCCAACCTACATTTAAAAAATGATCTATCTAGCCAAATCATGAGAAATGGTATAATATTAGGCTCGGATGAAGAGTTAAAATTAGGTAGATGAAGTAGGAAGTAGGAAGTTTTTTAAACCCAGTTCAAACTAGTACATGGATGCATTTTGTATTTAAAGTAATTATCCGAACTTGATATAATACCTTGCTCACCAGATCGACTAATAATTAATTTGGCGTTGGTGATTTAAGTAATGACATACAAAATATTACTGTTCGTAGCTCTTAGCTTTCAAAAGTTATATATTTTCAACTGGTAAGTTAAATATGGGTTGAGCATTACACATTCACCAACGCCATTAATTTAAAATCAATTCAGTGTTGAATTTGCCAAATTTATACTATGCCTAAGCTAATTTGCCTAGGAGATAGCATTACAGCTAAAGAAAAAGATCCTAGTGGAACATTGAAACTCACCCCCAGACTCAAGCAAGTTTTTCCAGGTTGGATTATTATTAATTCTGGTGTGGGAGGAGATAACACTAGAGGCGCGCTAAACCGATTACAAACTGATGTCTTGGATTATTCTCCAGATTTAGTTACAGTATTACTTGGTACGGCTGATGCTAGTGAAAATAAAGGAATTAAAATCGAAGAATACGAACAAAATTTGACAGCGATTGCCGACCAAATTACACCTCAAAAAACACTGCTTATTAGCTCACCACCAATTGACCAATCTCTTTTATCTGCACGCAAAAAAAATTTTCCCAAAGCTAATTTTGTAAAGATGGAAACTTTAGAACGATTTGTTCGAGTTACTACCAAAGTCGCACGCTCGACAGATAGCCATTTTCTCGATTTATGGTCCTTAATGCGATCGAAATCAGACTACTCAAAGTTTCTTAAAGCTAAAGATGGTGTACATTTTAATCAGCTAGGTTACGAATTTTTGACGCAAGTTTTAGCGCAGAAAATTCAGTCAATTATGTATTAACTCACGGATAAAAAAAGACTTTCAACAATATTACCAGAGCGGTCGCGCTTTCGTAGAGTAGGCAAAAAACTACAGTCAAGCGATCGCCATACACGAAAAATCTCAAATGATGCGATCGCCTAAAATAGAGATATAAATTGTCTTACTCTCGATTGATGAATACCAAACAAACTAGACAAGAAATTGCCTCAAATTTACCAATATTTCAGAATATAGAGCAAAAAGAGAGATTCTTATTTGTAGTAGGAGCATTGGTTTCTAGAGTGATTAGCCTGCACAAAGCAGCAGAACTTATGGAACTTGAAACTGAAGTTTTTCTGCAACTATTAGAGTTAACGGGTATTGAGTTTTCTTATCTAGCCGATGATGATATCACTTTGGAAAGAAGCTGGTGAAAGTTGTTTTCAATTCCTCTCCTCTAATTTTTCTATCTCGGTTAGATTATCTCGAACTATTTTTGCAGTACGATTATGAATTTTTTGTGCCAGAAGTAGTCATCGAGGAAATTTACGCCAAGCCAGATAGAGCGAGCGATCGCATCAACGCTTTAGTTGCCAATAACAGTTTTACCGTCAAGCAAGTCCGACTTATTTCCCTAGCCAAAAGTATCAACGAACGTTTAGGCAGAGGCGAAGCAACAGCGATTGCTTTAGCTACAGAGCTACAATCTGATTTTATAATACTTGATGATTTTGCTGCTCGTCGTGAAGCTCTAAGATTGGGTTTAAACGTCAAGGGAACTTTGGCAATTATCAAGAAAATGATGACTGACGACAAGCTTAAAATAGAAGATCTAGAACAGTTTTATCAACAATTATTACAGATTAAGTTTCGGGTTAAACGCTCTATTTTTGAGGCGATTTTCACCGATTAAATTTCAAACACAACTGATTTTCAACTGGTTTACAAGCATTGTATTGCGATCGCGCCTTCGCAAGAGCAAAAAGCCTGTAGGGTAGGCAAAATTACACCACTAAATTAGCATTTCACTCAAGAGCTACCTTGCCCACCAACTCGATCTTTCGATGGGCATCAGAGAAATTATCACTCGCGTTCTAGATATCTGGTAATGCCCACCCTACCCTTGATTTAATCAAAGCGATCGCGCCTTCATAAATCGGCAACAAAAGAGCTACTTTCCTGACCAAATCGATCCATAATCTTGCGGTAAACTGAGGTGCAAAGAACTAACAATCTGTTTCCAGTCTTGGAGATGTGGATCTAATTTAATCTCTGTAGAGGAAGTAGGGAAGCAGGGGGAGAAAGGGAAAATAACTAACAACTAACAACTAACAACTAACAACTAACAATGAATGGACTTGGTGGCTTAAATAAATCTCCTGCGGGAGTCGTCCTCGGTATGGTACAGCTTCAGTTACCCAATGTGGTAACGCCCGACGATTTGGCAGCACAGACTCAAAGAATTTGCGATTTGGTCGGCAAAGCTAGACGCAATCTACCGACGATGGATTTGGTGGTATTTCCTGAATATGCCCTACACGGTTTATCCATGGATACCAATCCAGAAATTATGTGTCGCCTTGATGGTGCAGAAGTAGCTGCTTTTAGTGCAGCTTGTCGGGAACATAAAATCTGGGGCTGCTTTTCAATTATGGAATACAATCCTCACGGTAATCCTTATAACAGTGGTATCATCATCGACGATCGCGGTGAATTAAAGCTCTACTATCGCAAGCTACATCCTTGGGTGCCAGTCGAACCCTGGGAACCAGGTAATTTGGGCATTCCCGTCTGTGAAGGGCCAAACGGTAGCACCATCGCCCTAATTATCTGTCACGATGGGATGTTTCCCGAAATGGCGCGAGAATGCGCCTACAAGGGTGCGGAAATTATGATTCGTACCGCAGGTTATACCGCTCCCATTCGCCATGCTTGGCGCATTACCAATCAAGCTAATGCCTTTTGCAATTTGATGTACACTGCTTCGGTATGTATGTGTGGGACGGATGGCACTTTTGACTCGATGGGAGAAGGGGCGATCGTCAACTTTGATGGTACACCTTTGGTTACGGGAAGCAATCGTCCCGATGAAATTATCACCGCCGAAGTTCGTCCCGATTTGGTAAGGGAAGCCCGTAAACACTGGGCGGTGGAAAACAATATCTATCAATTTGGTCATCGGGGTTATGTAGCGGTCAAAGGTGGGGCTAAAGATTGTCCCTATACCTATATGCAAGATTTGGTTAATGGTAACTATCGTTTGCCCTGGGAAGATGAAGTAATTCATCAAGACGGAACTTCCTGCGGTTTTCCCGTACCTACTAGAGAATACCAACAGTTACCGATTTCTACACCAGTCGAGTCATGAACGAAGCGATCGCCCTAGCCGTTAACGGAACTTTGATGCGAGGCTTAGAACTAAATGAGAATCTTTTGGCAGTAGGAGCTACTTTTGTCCGCGAAGCAACGACCGAACCAACCTATCGACTATTTTCCATCGACGATGTTCATCCAGCGATGATGCGAGTTAAAACTGGAGGTGTGGCGATCGCCGTAGAAGTTTGGGCCGTTCCCCCCGCAGGTTTGGCCCAGATTCTACTCAAAGAACCCCCAGGCTTGTGTATCGGTAAAATACGTCTCGCTGATGGTGCAGAAGTTCTCGGCGTTGTCGGCGAATCAATTTGCTGCCAAAGTGGTAAAGATATTACTCAATACGGCGGTTGGCGAAATTATATTACTAATAGTTAGTCTTTAGCTATTAGTCATTAGTCATTAGTTGTTACTCCTACACCCTACAATCCCTAATCTCTAGTTCAAATCGTCTCTTTGAATACTGTATGCAGCGATGAAAATAGCTAGGAATGAATTTAAAAAATTCGCTACTTGCTACTTGCTACTTGCTACTTGCTACTTGCTACTTGCTACTTGCTACTTGCTACTTGCTACTTATCTATGTTCATCCCAGCCGATCCCTATCCCTATCCTTATAATGGCGACTTGCGTCCTGAAAATACCGTGTTGCTGGTTATCGATATGCAAACCGACTTCTGCGGTATTGGCGGTTATGTCGATAAGATGGGCTATGACTTGTCTCTCACCCGCGCTCCGATCGCACCAATTGCCAAAGTTTTAAAACTCATGCGCGATAAGGGCTTTCACGTCATCCACACCCGCGAGGGACATCGAAGCGATCTTGCCGATTTGCCTGCCAATAAACATTGGCGCAGCCGTCGAATTGGTGCGGGTATTGGCGATCCTGGACCCTGTGGTAAAATTTTAGTTCGAGGCGAACCTGGATGGGAAATTATTCCCGAACTCGCTCCTCTTCCAGAAGAAACCATTATCGATAAGCCAGGGAAAGGTTCGTTTTATGCCACCGACTTAGACTTAATCTTGAAGCTAAAGGGAATCCAAAATATTATTTTGACTGGAATCACCACCGATGTCTGCGTTCATACTACTATGCGCGATGCCAACGATCGCGGTTATGAATGTTTACTGCTATCTGACTGTACTGGGGCAACGGATTATGATAATTATCTAGCAGCACTAAAAATGATTAAAATGCAGGGTGGTGTCTTTGGAACGGTAGCAGATTCTCAAGCATTAATCGCAGCAATTGAGACGATCTCCTAATTTTAGAAACTGTTTTTAAGGTCTTGGGTAAAGAATCAAGGTGACTGTTTTGTAGCAAAGAACACTTTATCAACAAAGAATTTTCGCTTCAATTAGATAGATTATTCTATTTGAAATTAGGTTTATGTCCGATCCAGCGATCGCTAATGCCCAAACCCCTCTTCGTCCTCTAGATAAAGAAGGATTAAACAATTTGGTTGCAGGGGCAAAAAAGAATCCGACAGAAGTAAAAACTCTCAAAATTAAAACTGTTTGTGAGGGAAAATTTCGCAACCTCAACTATGCTCGCGATCTTCCCGTACAGGTTGTAGACGAACCACCTGGACTATTGGGTGAGAATACAGCCCAAAATCCTTCGGAAATTTTACTTTCTGCCCTTGGTTCTTGTCTTTCTGTGGGAATTCACGCTAATGCTCGCGCTCAGGGAATCGAATTAACTAAATTAGAGTTGGAACTAGAAGGCGATATAAACATTACCAGCGTTTGGGGAATTAACGACAGTTCCCAAGCACCTTTAGGCATTACCGACATACGCATCAAAGCTTATGTCGAAGGAGATGCTAGCAAAGAAGAATTAGCTAAACTAGTAGCTCATGCCAATCAATGGTCGCCCATTTCTAACACCGTTCGCAACCCAGTAAATTTAGAAGTCGAGCTTGCTTGAGCAGTCATTAGTCATTAGTCAGGAAAAATCGTCCCTTATTCACTGTCAATTTTTAATTCATGTTAGCTACCGAGAAGCCAGTATTTAAAGCCGAAAAAACGATCGCCGATCTTAAGATAGCCACCCAAGAAAAATTGGCACCAAAGGTCAAAGATATCGACCTCAAAGGCGAATATCCGCAAGAATTTATGTACCAAATCGGCGACTTGGGGGGATTTGCTCAAACTGTACCGCAAAAATATGGAGGTGCGGGAGGCAGCGTTAAAACCGCCTTGCAGGTGATTGAAACTGTTTCTGAAACTTGCTTGAGTACGGGGTTCATCTCCTGGTGTCAAATTGCTACCGCTTGGTATATTCAAAACGGCGAAAGTGAGTATTTAAAACAAGAAATCTTGCCCGATATAGCTGCGGGGAAAGCGATGGCGGGGACGGGTTTATCTAACCCAATGAAGCACTTTGCGGGGATTGAAAAGATTGCTTTGACTGCCACTAAAACGACTGGCGGGTATTTAGTTAAGGGAATGTTGCCTTGGGTGTCTAATTTAGGCAAAGGTCATTATTTAGCGATCGCAGCGAAGATAGCTGATAGCGAAGATTACCTGATGGCCGTGGTTAAGGAAGATTTTCCTGGGTTAACTTTTAAATGCAATGCTCATTTTATTGGTTTGGAGGGTACGGGTACTTATAGCTGTATCCTGCGAGATGTTTTTGTCCCCGATAAGTGGATTTTAGCTGCTCCTTGTGCTGAATACGTCAATCGCATCAAACCTGGGTTTATCTTGACTCAAGTTGGTATGGGATTGGGTTTAGTTAAAAGCTGCTTGGAGTTATGCTTGAGGGCAAACAAACAGTTAGGTCATATCAACTGCTTTTTCTCTGACTGTCTGGAAGAACTAAATGAAGAATTAAACTTGGCGCGTTTAAAGGCGTACAATTTGGCAGACGAGATAGTTCGACAACAAGAGCAACTGGATACAGAATTTTTAGCAGCGGTAATTCAAGCTCGCCTAACCGCCTCCGAACTTTCTTTAAAAGCTTCTCAAGCAGCGATGTTACACGCAGGAGCGAGAGCCTACTTAAAAGGTAGCGCGCCGGAAAGAAAACTAAGAGAGGCTTACTTTGTGGCAATTGTTACTCCTGCTATTAAGCAATTGAAGAAAATGCAGTATGTTTTGTCGCAAAAGCCATTGTAGTTAATCTATTGAGAGTTATCATCAAAACACTGCACCGTACGCCGCAGTGTTCTTTTGACATAAACTGTGACCAAAGGAGTTATCTTGTCTATTATCTGCGAGACAAGGTTGCGATCGAACTGCGTCCAGGGACGGGGATGATTAAAATGAGCAGCTTGAATGATGCCCCATAGCTCTCCATTCATAGATATATGAGCCTGTATTAGTGCTTTATATTCCGAATAGTTGCGTTGCCAAACAAAACACTCCTCGCTATCAAGAATTAATTGCTCTACATTTTCAATATATATTGTCGGTTCGCAGCTTAAGGCAGCAGCAAACAAGGGATCTGTTTCACTACAATAAAAAGATTCCGTGTCTTCTTGAGTCTGAGTTAGATCGGGAATTTCTGGATGAATGCAATAGCAATGAGGAATTTTATATGTCTGCGATTGCGGATCTCTGATATACAAATAGCAGCGATCGCAATTTAATAATTCAACCATGCCATACATTAAGCGATCGAAAAATGTTGATAGATCGTTTGTGTTGGCAAAGATATTATCTAATGGTGACGGTAAATTAAACAAACTTTTAATTCCTGGGTTTTCTTAGATATTAAATATAAGATTTACATTATCTTATTTTTTTTGGCGTTCTAAGCTATATTTAATTAATATTTTCTCAAAATTGTTAAAGTATAGTAATTATTCGCGCTCTTATTCTAAATGTAAAATAAGTTATGTAACATTTTTTGGTCGAATGATATTTTTTTTCGCCTTTGATTTACGACTATTAAAATGGTTATGCTCTTTATTTAACTGCCAGCGATCCAAAATATCTTTGACAATTATTTCTTTTAGCCATACTTGAGCGACAACGGTAATTGGTAGAGCTAAGAATAATCCTAAAATACCAAAAAATATGGCAAAAGCCACTTGCGACAATAAAGTAACCGCAGGTAGTAAAGATACTTGTCTTTTCATGACAATAGGTGTCAAAACATTACTTTCTATTTGCTGGATTACGATGTAAAGAATAATTACCGCTAATGCTTTCCAAGGTGCGTCGAGTAAAGCCATTGCTGTTGGTGGTACGACACTTAAAATAGGCCCCAAATTGGGGATAAAAGTCAAAATTCCCGCCAATAAAGAGTTTGCCAGGGGTAGTCTAATCCCCAAAAGCCATAAACCTATTCCACTTAGGATCGCAATTACGGCCATATTAAATAAGATTCCAATTGCCCATCCTCCTAAATTTCTCTCGCATTTTTTGAGGATAGTTTGAACGCGCTGACGATAAAAAGCGGGAAACATTAACAAGAAAATTTGCTTATAGGGTGTAGGATTAGCCAATAACATTATGGTTACTACTATGACCAATAATGAGTTAAGAACTATACCCAAAGTACTAGAAAATAGATTTAAAAAGTTACCAACCAGTCCATTTGTCCAAGAACGAATATTTTGCGTCAAGGACTCCAAACCTCTGACATCTTCAATCAATTCTTCTGGCAAGAGATTGCGCAGCCACTCATTCCAACTACTAAGCTGTTCCAAACCAACAGGTACTAAAGTAACTAATTCTTGAAACTGATCGATAAAAGGTGGTATAACCAAAGCAATAAAAACAACGATAAAAGCCAATACTCCAGTAACCGAAATAGCGATCGCGATTTTTCTGTTTAATTTAAATTTATTTTGTAATAGCTCGACTAATTGATTAATAGCGGTAGCAAAGACAATTGCAGCAAAAGCTAACAGTAAAACTTGTTTGATCCGCCACAAAATATACAAGGCAATAACAATAGCCAGGAATCCTACTAATGTTCCTAAACGCAAAATTTCCACCTCCAATTGTTTGTTAGTAGTTCTCAGTCAAATGATTACTTAATAACTACTGTCGAACTAAACCAATAAATAAGACATCCTGACAAAGATAGATAATTTCAATAAATACAACAAAAATCCTCAATTGCCACAGGGCAATTGAGATTAATATCAGCATATTTAAGCAGTTTTTCTGCACGACTTGGAAGGTTTCTAAATCAGAAGAGATAGAATAGAGATCGAGAATACTCTGAAGGCATCATTACTTCCAAAATTTGTTCTGTAGATTTCTCTGGAAGTAATAATAATTGCTGCACTCCTGTTGTCGAAGGCTGTCAGTCAAGTAAAGCAATATCCCCAACTACACCTTCAACTACTTGTAAATAATCTTGTGGAGTTAGCATAATTAAAGTACCTCGTACTCCAGCAGAGACAGTAATGCGATCGAAGACTTCAATAGTTTCATCGACAAAAACAGGATAATCTTTTTTGCTGGCCATAGCAGTTACACCACCACGAATATATCCCGTCAGTAATTTTAATTCTTTTAAGGAAACCATTTCTACCTTGCGCTCTTTTGCTAACTTTGCCAAAGCCTTAAAATTTAGTCGAGCATTGCCAGGAATAACTGCAAAATATATTTGATTAGAATTACTTCTAACAACTAAAGTCTTAAAAACTTGTTCTGGAGCAAGCTCTAATTTCTGGGCAGTACTTTCGGCAGTCAAATCATCTAAATCGACTTCATATTCGAGTAATTTATATTCTATACCTAAAGAATCTAAGAGACGTACTGCATTGGTTTTTGGTATTGGCATTTGATTATTGTTTTAAGTAGGTCAACTTAATTAAATATAAATAAAATTATGTTTGTAGTAATAGCTTTAGCTATTGCCATTTTACTGGCATATAAAGTTTAATTTTGGGTATTAGTATCCACAGATAAACGCAGATGAACGCGGATGATTTATTGGTTTACTGACTACTTATAGGTTGTCGATGATAGTTTATTGCACTGTTTTTGGTTTATGCTGCACTACGATAGCATTTGATTTGGTTTTAACAAGCAGCCTATTCATTTTGTCTTAAGAGTATACTGTATACACTTATACTTTTGTTCTCAGCTAATGATGATAATTTTGCTTAGCAAATATAGGTGTGAGAGTCAAAATGAGCGTTAAAACCATAAAACCTTGGTCTTTAGTAATCAATAATTTCCAATTAATCAATAATTCAATTCTTTTATTTTTGCCTTTGACCTTATTGTCAACATCCGCACTCAAAACTCAAGCATCAGAAGAATTGACTGATTTTGAGGATAACGAGCAAATGTCGCAGGTTAACAATGTTTGGCAGCTAAAGTCAAAAGAAAATTTGACTAATGATGAAGTTACCGATCGGATGTCGCAAATCACCAACGTTCAACAGTTACGGGATGTTGCGCCGACTGACTGGGCTTATGAGGCATTACGTTCTTTAGTAGATCGTTATGGTTGCATTTCAGGTTTTCCCAATCAAACCTATCGGGGCGATCGCCCTTTATCCCGTTATGAGTTTGCAGCGGGTTTAAATAGTTGTTTAAATCAAATTGAGCGATTAATTGCTGCCAATGAAAGTGTTTCTCAACTAGATTTAGAAACCGTCCAACGCTTAAGTCAAGAATTTGCAGCAGAATTGACAACAATAGGTGGCAGATTAGATAGCTTAGAGAGTCAAGTAGCGATTTTAGAAGATAATCAATTTTCTACTACTACCAAATTTAGCGGTAGTCTCTTTGCCAATTTTACAGGAGCGACGGCAAGTGATGATGTGCTGGCAGAAACAGTTAGTTTGGATGCACCCTTTAGTCTGCGTCGGGCGGGGAGAGATGCCAATAATAATCCTATAGTTAGCACGATTACAGACGATCCTGAAATTACTTTTAGTTATTATACTTGGCTCAATTTCAATTCTTCTTTTACAGGAAGAGACAACCTAGCTATTCAACTGGTAGCAGGTAATGGTAATTCCCCAGCCAATAATTATGTTTCCGCAGGACTTTATAATACTTTTGGCACTCCCTTTACCGATCAAACGGGTACGGCTACGGGAACGGGTACAGTGGAGATCCGCGAAATATTTTATGACTTTCCCATTGGCGACAAGCTTAGGGTGGTAGTTGGCCCTAGAATCAACTGGTATCGCTATTTTGATAACAACGCCTATACTTTTTTCCTCACAGGTGCAGGTAGCTTTAACTCTAGTGGTGGTACTCTTGTTAACCCGATAGATCGCGGTTCGGGGGCAATTATAACTTACGACCTTAATGATTCAATTACCTTTAAAGTTGGTTACTTAGGCGAAAATACCGAGTTTCTCCCTTCAGCTTTTTTCAACACCTCTTCCGATCCCAACAAGGGTTTATTTAGTGCGACTCAAACCTTAACTGCGGAAATCGATTTTGCGATCGCCGATCGTGCTAATATTCGTCTCATGTACACTAGAGCGACTCTTGATAACAATCAGCCTCTGTTTGATGCCGATGGCAACCTGACGGGTTTTGGTGTTGGTGGGGCGACGGGCGAACCTATTTATGGCGTAGTTGATGATGGTTTTGGCGGTACGATAGGCGATGCACCTGCCGATACTTTTTCTCTCAATGTGGATTTAAAAATATTGGACTGGTTGGGTATATTTGGACGCTACAACTATGGCAGCACCAGTATTTTTCCCCGTAACCCCGATCGAGAAGATGGAGAAGTTAACGCTCAGGCTTTTCAAGCTGGTGTCGCTTTTCCCGACTTGGGTAAAGAAGGGGCATTGGGAACTATCTCTTTTGTCGTACCATTTGATGTCCTAGATGGCGAAGAATTTCTCGTTTCTGGTTTGGGAGATGGCGGTACGCAATTCGATCTCGAAGCTACCTATAATTTTCCCGTCAATGACAACCTCTCCATTCTTCCTGCTTTCTACTTTATTTCCAACCCCAATAATTTTGACGATAATCCCGATATTTATGTAGGTAATGTGCGGATGCAGTTTAAGCTTTAATTTCTTGTCGATTAATTAAGACTAAGAATCTTTTCATAAGAATAACAAATTAAAGTAAAACTAAAGTTTTTTTTGGGGAATTTAAGCCTCTAAAACTTCTCTCGCCGTAACTTCCAATTGTAGGAATATAGTCGAAGCGATCGCCCCATCTCCAGTAAATACAGTATAGAGGTAGACTCGTATCCCAGTTAGCAACTTGCTAGACAATAATATGATAGGTTAGAGCAACTGTATACAGTATACTTTTAGCTGCTTATTCCATGAAATCAAAAACTATCGCTCAACTACTGGTAAATGGCGATCGCCTGAATCAAAGTATTGCTAGCTTGGCAAGTATTGGTCAACTATCTAACGGTGGAGTAAAACGTATTGCCTATAGCCAAGAAGATATACAAGCCCGCAATTTAGTTCGGCAGTGGATGCAAGAATTAGAAATGCAGGTGAGAATAGATGCAGCAGGTAATATTATTGGTAAGTATCCAGGCAAAAATCCCGATGCACCAGCTTTAGCTACAGGTTCCCATATCGATACCGTTCCCTGTGGCGGACATTATGATGGTGCTTATGGAGTCCTAGCGGGATTAGAAGCAGTACGAGTGCTAAAAGAAAATCAGATTAGGCTCGATCGCTCGATAGAAGTAATTGTCTTTACCGATGAAGAAGGCAGTATGATCGGTTCTAAAGCGATCTCAGGTAGAGTAATTCCAGATCCTGAATACTATCGTCGTCCTGACGGTACAGATATTCAAACTTGTTTAACTAGAATTGGTGGTAACTGGAACAATATTGCTCAAGCTCGTCATAGTAGCCGAGATTTGGCTGCATTTGTCGAACTTCATGTAGAACAAGGCCCCGTTCTAGAATCGATGAGCAAACAAATCGGCGTAGTTGAAGGCATAGTTGGGCAAAGAAGATTTAAGATTACGGTAAAAGGTAAAGCTAACCATGCTGGTACGACTCCCATGCAGATGCGCTGCGATGCTTTAGTTGCAGCTTCTCAAGTTGTTTTAGCAGTCAATCAAATTGGTAATACTCCTGGGCAACAGGTAGCTACCGTCGGGAAAATGGAGGTTCGCCCTAATGCTGCTAATGTCGTTCCTGGTTGGGTAGAAATGAGCTTAGATATTCGCGATCTATCTAGTTTGCATATAGATAGTCTGCTAGAACAGCTACGCACCCATCTCGAAGAAATTGCCGTTGCTAGCAAAACCCAAATACGCTTAAATCCCTGTTTGCATAACGAACCAGCCTTAGCCGAACCCTATATACAGAAGGCGATCGCCCGAAGCTGCCAAAAGCTCAACCTCAGTTATACCTATCTTCCCAGCCGTGCCAGTCACGATGCTCAAGAAATGGCTCAAATTACCGATATGGGGATGATTTTTGTACCTAGTGAAATGGGAGTCTCGCATGATGCCAGTGAATATACTTCCCCCGAACAGTGCCTTCAGGGTGCTAATGTATTGTTGCAAACCTTAATTCAGCTAGATTCAGAAATTTCCAGCTAAAATTACGGTTATTTTAATTAATTTTCATCTAATATGAATATTTTTGTTGACTGAATATAGTAACTTCAAGTTGAAGAATTGAAAATTTTATTATTTTAGGATTTCAAAAATCTATAATAGAACAAAATATTATGTATTCATATATATTAAGATGAGAAATCGGTCTATTCTAATTCCTAATTTAAGCTCTTGGCTTAATGCTCTTTTATTAGCGACACTCTTAATAATCGCTACTTTCTCGATTCCAGCTATCCATAATTTGTTCACAATTATCTATGTATTTTTGGCTTGGCTGTTTTATTTTGTCGCTATTATTTTCTCTTCGATAATCAATACGCTGCCTCTGCTACTTCAGACAATTATTATAGGACTAATTAACTTTATTTCATTAATTATCGGCGGTTTAATCTCTTTAATTTCTCCAATGATTTTATTGCTGCCAATTCCAATTGTTGCTTTTGCCCATCATTATTTATATCTACTAATAGACCGATATTATCCAGACCTCAATCCAGCAGAAAGAGGAAGAATAAGCGGATATTATCCTGGCATTGTAAGTTGGTGGCATGGTTTATATGCTCTGCTCGTAACTATACTGGCAATGCTAATTAGCGATTCGATCTTATCGATTTTACCCTGGCTGAATTTTAATCTAGTTGACTGCGGTTTAGTAACATCAAACGCTGGGTTTTATGTTAGTAATCGGATTGATTTTTGGGTGCAGATCGCTTTAGTGATTTTGAGACAGCCAATTTATCATCCCTGGATGCGTTTGATCTTGTGGACGATTACGGCAGCTTACCTCTATCAATTTGAATTTACTTTCAGACAACATTTAATCGAGAGATCATCTGGAACAACTAATAGCAATCCTTAGATCTCATTTTTAAAGCCAGCCAAGTTATATAGCGCGATCGCCTGATAATTGAGTCAAATCTTTTTGAATCTAGTTGTTTAAGTATTTTTCTAAAGTTAACCTTGTAGTAGCGATGCCTATAAGATTTG
>JASJEI010000199.1 GCA_030064795.1 Pleurocapsa sp. MO_226.B13
CGTTGTTTTGAAATTACTCAATGGAGTACTTGATAATAAATCTTGAAAGTATTGTAGGGCAAAAGCTTTAGGATTTTATTTCATCGAATTATACGAAAGCGCGTTGTTTTCTGCTCGTTTACTATCGGATCGCCTAGTTGCAGTGATTTTTTGGTTCCGTCGGCAAACTCTACCATTCTCTTGAAAAATTGGGTTCTCACCCCACTATTTTCCGGTCCATTATCCATTTTTATTTGAATAATTTCTATTTCTTTCTTTTCCCTGAAGCCAAGAGTTGACCACCACTCCCAGAGACTATCTACCATGAAATCACTGGTTTTGTAAGAACTACCAAAGTTAATATAAAGTTGCCCCATATCCTCATCAAGAATTCCACTCCGAATGTATTTTTCTTTGACTCCAAGATCGATTTGCTTGAGCTAGATTATTTCCTCTGGTTTGTCCTCCACGAGAGTATTCTCCTAACTCTACAGTTGCCTTACAATCCATACTTAAACACTTAACTTTCTCGTTTTTTTTCTCGTCTTTTTTAGTTACATTTTCAAAAATTGCATCAGGATCTGGGATTTTTTTTTCGGTTTGGCTTTGAGGACTTTTCTTAACCGATATCCCATTCTATTTAAAACTAATGCCATTGTACTGGGAGAGGGAAGTTGATTCTCATCATATCCTATCTGTTTTAATTGTTTAATCGCTTCTGCTGCGGTAAGTCTAGTATAAGCAATGGGATTATTAAAGGTTGGATTTTGTTGGCAGTATTTTTCTGCTATTTCTCGTAAAGATTGAGCTGCCAATGGTTCCATATCTTCCCATTTTTTTCGACCACTACATACTGATTGAGCCCCTAGGCAAACTATTCCGCTCTGTTTTTCTTTTAATCCTAATTCAATACTTGTTCTTCTCCAACCAAATACTCTTTCAGCTTTTCTGGCACTTCCTTGACAATATTTGAGACACATATCGGCAAAAAAAGCCCGACGTTCCACAAGCTTCATTTTTCTGGCAGCTAAACGTAAATCTTCGCTCGCCGATTGGGTTAAAGGCATTTTTTGGTTGTTGAACTGAGATTATTTTACCATTGGGGACTCTCTTTCTCGGAAATCACCTTATGTTCAATTTAGCGATCGCATGATTCTTGGATCACCATGCATTGTGCAAGACCCTTAATGTGGGCTGAAAACGCCGATGATTTCGGGTCGAGGTGATTATAATTTCAGGTCGCTACACCTAGCAAATAGATTTTTCCAACTTTTATTTTGGTTTACCATAACTCGCATTCCGTAGGTAAATTTTAATTTTCAATAGTTTTTTTGTCAAAAATTGCTTCAAGTGCATATTGGCAGGCGAACCTGAAATCTTGTGTTACCTGGTTTTGAATCAACACTGATTTTACCCTTGTGTCTACCGACTACAATTCGATAGCTTTTAAGTAAGTCCAAATCAACTTTCCAATCACTAATTTTTCTGTTCTGAATAGATTCAAAAATATCTGTTTGAAATTTTGGTCTAATACTTGTTCCATTATCGACAATTTCCACTAGTAAGTAACTGTTTTCCCGCGACGTATGTATCGAAATTGGTCTCGCCTCATCTTTGTTATTTACTACCGCTTCGATAGCATTGTTAATTAGGTTCGTCCACACTTGATTCAGCTCGCTTCCATATACCTGAATACGTGGTAAACTTCTGTCATACCTGCGCATTACAATAATTTGGTTTTGTCTGAGCTTGTAAGCCAGAATTATTAGTGTTTTTTCAAGCCCCTTATGCACATCAACTTCCTGTTGAGGTGCCCGATCCATATAAGAGTATTCTTTGAAAGCTTCAACCAGTTCGGTGATGTGTAAAGTACATTTCTCTGACTTATCTAATAAATTTTCTATAGAGTACATTGTTTCTAACCAAAGAAGCAGATCGGCGATCATTTCAGCAGGTATCTGCTTGACTAAAGTTATTAACCATTTTGGATCTAATCCTGCATCTATAAGAGACGGTGCTATTTTGGCAGCATCCTTAATACCTCGTATATTTAGCCAATTTTTTAGTTCGTCGGAGCGAGCTTTTTTGTCTAAAGAGCTAAGGGTAGACGCTGCTTCAGTAGATGACATAGCCTTTTCCTTAGCCTCATGCCAGATCTCTGCAAGCACAAGCCATTGTAATGAAGCTGGTTGTTGTTTCGGAAATTTAATAGATAGGAATTGTGAATTGTAAATCTCATCCCGCAACTGCCCCACAGCTCGCTGAGCGGCAGCAGCAGGATTATTTAGTTCGTGAGCCAAACCTGCGGCGAGAGTTCCCAGTGAAGTTAGCGTCGCTTGATATTGCTTAATCGCTTCTAAATTCTGAATCCTTTGCGCCATAGTGTAAAGCAAATCAGGTGTGAGGGAAGGACAAGTTGCAATCATATGCCAGAAAGTATTTTCTGACAACTTGAATAGATGGCTAGCACAGATAGCACGCTTAGTTGTGGAGTATGGTATGTCTAACAAAAGGCACTTGTGACCGAAGAAATCATTGGATGTGGAGTAGGTCACGTGTATATCTTGATTACGGATCTTCTTTGTCCATTCTAACTTTCCTTCAAGCTGTACAAAAAATGAACCTGCTGGCTTTCCTTCTTCTGTCAGTATATCTCCCGATTGTAGCCATAATGATTCACCCTGCTTAACAAACGCCAACTGTTCATCTGTTAGCTTTGAAAAAAGTGGTACTTGATGTATAGCATCGCGTATCTTGTTAAATTCTTTTTCAATCACAGTGACACCTAGCTATATTTTGATTAATGAGTTTTTTAAAACTTATATATTTATTGCTAATACCAATTCTCGAAGAGAATGCACTAAATAGGCAGGGCATCTAAGATAAAAGAGTAAGAAGTCAATTCGGCAACTTTCTCCAGTGTCAGAGAATTGACTGCACTAAAAATAGCTTGTTGGAGAGAAACAAGATTATTAAAATTTTGATTTTGAAAATCTTTACGAAGGTCTTGCCAAAAACGTTCAATCGGATTGAGTACATGCGGGCAAGCCCTTTGTGGACTGTGAGAAGGCTGAAAGATAGGAACCACATGTTTCTGGCCAGTGAACCTCACTAGAAATATGTGCGCTAGCTTGGTCTAGCTGCAACAGATTCAAAGTGTCGGGAAATGCGGCAGAAAATTGAGCCACAAAGCGATTGAAACAGATCGCATCCAGATGAGAAAAAGCATAGAAGAAATTTTGTCCCGTCAGAGGTTCGACTGCACCATAAAGCCAAAAAGCGAAGCTAAGGCCATTGCACCTCAATCAATTGTTTAATTCCTGTCAAAGTAATTACCCGTCCTGCAAGAGTTTTAAGTCCCCATCGGCTCTCATCCGAACAGAAGTAACGTATTGGACGCTCATTGGCAAAATGCTTGGTCATTACCTGAATCAGTTCTGGCAGTTTTTTTATATGTTGCTTGTTGTTGCTTCGTCGTCTTTCGCGATCGCGGACGGGGGACTTTTAGTTTGGCTTTGAGTTGATAGCGAACTATTCGATGTACCGTTGAATAGCCTATCTCCAGATTGAACAACTCTATTAACCTTGAATGAATATCTCGATAACTTTTAAAACCTTCTGGCTGAGATAACTTCTGCTGAAGTTGCTCTAAAACTTGACCCTTAATCTTAGGTTCGATTCCAGGTGCTAGTTTCACTTCTAACAATTTAGTTAATCCTCCTTGTTGATACTTTTTGAGCCATCGATAAATCGTAGATTCGTTTCTAGCTAGTCTTTGTGCTAATTCTTGACGGTTTTTCACTCTTACACTCTTAAGCCAAATTATGCATTTGCAGGCGTTCTTTTCCTTGACCTTTCTTTTGGTGTTTGAGCTGCTGTTTAAGCTCTTGGACAGTTTCGGTAATTTCTACTTTTAGTTTGTTCCCCATGAAAATTTATCTCGCACTTCTCTCTTCTTAATTTAGTGCATTACCTCTGAGAATTGGTATAATTAATTGTGTACATTGACTTCCTCTCGGTAATTGGTAGGCGCACTTGAAAGCAAGTAAAGTCAGGTTCAGTAAATATGTCGATTCCCCCCTGATATAGTTCTACAACAATGCGGTGGGCAATATACAAACCTAAGCCAGTACCTTTACCTACTTCTTTAGTAGTAAAAAAAGGCTCGAAAATGAATGGCTCAAACTCTGGGGGAATACCCGAACCGTTATCGGCTATTTTTACGATTACTTGGTCATTATTGCAGAAGGTTTGCACCAAGATTTTTCCTTTTTCGCCGACGGCAGCAATAGCATTGTCAATCAAATTGAACCAAACCCGATTCAGTTCTCTACTAGATGCATGCAGGAGGGGTAAGCGGTCAGAATATTTTCGCGTAACTAACACACCAGGCTTAATCTTAGAACTTAAAAATGTTAGCACTCTTTCAATCCCTTCATGCAAATCTATTTCTTGGCGCGGTGTTTGACTTGGGCTAACTTTAACTAACTCAAGCAGTTTAGAGATCCGGCTGATGCTTTGGTCAATTTGATTGAGCAGCTCAATTCTTGCTAAAGCTCCTTCTAGCCAGATTATAAATTCGCCGCTCGATTCAGAGGTCAAAGACTTTATAATCGCATCTAGCCGAGCTAAGTCCACTCCTGTTCCTACAATGGCAGGAGCAAGTTTCCAGCTGTCAGCGACACCGTATATCTCTAACCAGTCAGCAACTTCGTCTTCTCGTTCGCTGCGCGTTAGTGGATCTAGTCGGAAAGGGATTGTAGCACGCTCGCGAAGATCGCGCAGCCAGTTAGCTAAAAATTGCTGTTGTAAATTTGTTATCTGCGGCTGACTTAGTTTGAGCGTTATTGCCTGAAAAACTTCAACGGTTTCTTGTAATTGTTTAAATATTTGACCGCATAGCGATACTGGGTCATTCAGTTCTCCAGCTAGTCCTGCTGTTAGAGTATCGATTTCAATTGACTTTTGCGCATTTTGCCAAAAAGAATCAAAGTGCTGCGAGCGTTTTGCCGTGTTAACAAGAAGTTCGCGAGTAATCGAAGGACAAGTCTCAAGCATACGCCAAAAAGCTTCGGTTTCTAACTCAAACAGTTGGCTAGTTACCAAAGCACGACCAGTGACACGAAAAGGCATATTTAACAAGATAAGCTCATGACCGAAGTATGTTTGCGGTCTAAATACAGTCCAAGATAATTCTCTTTGACCAACTTTCTTCGTACCGTGAATTTCTCCTTCTAATACTACCCAAAAACAACTAGGAGGATCTCCTTCTTCTACTAATATTTCTCCTGCTTGTAGCTGTAACAACTTGCCCCATTCAACGAATTTAAATAGTTCGTCATCTAATTCTGCAAAAAGCGGTACTTGGCGTAAAGTCTTTACGAGATTTGTCATGTTTCCACTTTGAACGGGGGTGGATGCGATCGCTCTTGTTTGATTAAGATCTTTACTAGATATGGCCATAAAATATTTCTGTTACTAAGACTGATTAATAGGTAATGTTGTGACACCTCTTAATTCGTTTCGCAGTCGATGTACCGCAGTGGTAGAAATCTTCCGCGCAATTGAGGAATTAACTATAAGCATCAACTGAGTCGTTAATTGTGTAAAAAGTCTTTACGGCAGTCGGCTATCTTAGCGTGTAGCAAAGCTACTTTTAACCAGGTCTTCTATCTGTTATTACTACCTTTCTTTTTCTTGGCTAGTCTGCGCTGGGCTTGAAAATCGGCTTAAAAGCCGAGGTTTTAGACCCATCTATTAAATAGATAAGAATATTAAACAGACAGCAAATTAATAGGTAAACGAACCTGAAAGTGTGTCTTACCAGGCTCAGAGGTAAAACTGATGCTACCGTGGTGCACTTTGTCTATAATGCGGCGACTAATGTCTAAGCCCAATCCAGTTCCGACTCCCTCTTCCTTAGTGGTAAAGAATGGCTCAAAAATGTGAGGCTGAATATCTGGCGGAATACCAGGACCGTTGTCGATAATTTCGACTAGTATGCAGTCATGCTCTTGCGACGTACATATCCAAATTTTTCCTTGTCCAGCCATTGCTTCAATCGCATTATCGATTATATTAGTCCACACTTGGTTAAGTTCACTTTGATGGGCGAAACAGTGCGGTAAGTTTTGGTCGTATTGTTTGGTCACCTCTACCCCCTGTTTTAGTTTATGACCCAAAAGAGTTAGGGTACTATCAAGTCCTTCGTGAACATCTACTTGCCTTAAAGGTGCTTGTTCCATATAGGAGTGTGCTTTAACTGCTTGAACCAAATTGGAAAGACGACCTGTACTGTGCATAATCTCGTCTAAAAGTCCAAAAACTTCTAGGATCGTCTCGCTCCAGTTCAGCACATGACCGAGTAAATCAGTAGAAAAAATTTCCTCAATAGAAGAGAGCCATTCTGTATCCAATCCTGCTTTTACAAAAGTGGGGGCAAGTTTCCATCCATCAGACACACTATGCGCCTCCAACCACACTGAGACTTCTTCTTCGAGATCGCTATACATTAATGCATCAAGCTTGATATTTGTCGAAACACGCTCTATTAACTCCTGCTGTAGCTCAATAACAAACTTCAGTTGTGTCGGAGTCATCTTTTGATTGAGCTGGAGTGCTTGAGACGTTAACCTTATAATAACTTCATGTAACCGATCTACTGCCCTACCACCTGCCGCTACTGGATTATTCATCTCATGGGCAAGACCAGCGGCTAAAGTACCAAGTTCAATTAACTTTTCTTGTTTTAGTGAAATTGATTTCAAAGTCGAGCAATGCTGCATGATTTTATTTATAGTAATTTTGTTACCACGGACGAAAAATAGTACATTTGTTTATTTCTTAAACCTTGCTAAAGTTGAGATATTGATGGACAAACTGAATAGCAATTGAGCCTTCTCCCACCGCAGAAGCAACACGTTTCACTGAATTATGGCGCACATCTCCTACAGCAAAGACACCAGGAACACTCGTCTCAAGCAAAAAAGGATCGCGTTCTAGTCTCCATCCCCGAAGGCTTTGTTTATTTCGCTTTAAAGAGGAACCAGTAAGTATGTAGCCTCGCTCATCGCACTCTACAAATCCTTCGAGCCAATCGGTATGAGGAATTGCACCAATTAAAATGAACAGCGAATTTGCAGGAACAGTTTCCACAACCCCCGTATCACCATGAGCTATGGTAATCGCTTCCAAATTTGATTCTCCTTTTACCTCAATAACACTAGAGCTTAACTGTACGGTAATATTTTCGGTTTCTTCAATTTGGTCAATTAGATACTTTGACATACTTTTAGCCAGAGAATCGCCACGCACTAACATTGTGACGTGTCCAGCGTGCTGAGAAAAGAACATGGCGGCTTGACCTGCTGAGTTTGCCCCACCTACGATAAAAACTTCTTCCCCTTTACAGGAAAGTGCTTCGGTTTTTGCCGCCCCATAATATACGCCTGCTCCACATAGTTGCTTGATGCCTGGTACATCGAGCTGACGATACGATACACCAATGGCAAT
Organism: Pleurocapsa sp. MO_226.B13; assembly: GCA_030064795.1. The sequence goes on from JASJEI010000199.1 coordinate 7,492, forward strand.
TATCAGTGCGTGACAGCTAAGTTCGCTTCCATCCGCTAACGTAACAATACGGTATGGTTCTTCCACTCTTACCCTAGTCACTTCTTGGGGAGATAGAAACTCTACGCCAAATCTTTTTGCTTGAGTTACAGCACGTCGTGTTAGATCCCCTCCACTCAAGCCAACGGGAAAACCTAGGTAGTTTTCAATGCGGGAACTAGAGCCAGCCTGACCGCCTGGTGCGTGTCGTTCAATTATTAGCGTGCTTAATCCTTCAGAAGCACCATAAACTGCTGCTGCTAGACCAGCAGGTCCTGCACCCACTACGATTGTGTCATAGAAAGGTAATTCAGCCCGTGTTTTTAGTCCAATCTTTTCGGCAATTTGGGCATTTGAAGGTTCTGTAAGTTGCTCCCCGTCAGGAAAGAGTACTAGTGGTAGCTGTCGTGTCGAATGAGAATTCGAGCTAACTCGAGCGAATAAATAACTCGCTTCTTCATTCGTATCAATATCTAACCATTGATAAGGTATTTGATTGCGACCCAAAAATTCTTTAATTTGATGCGACTTAGGTGACCATCGGTTTCCAATAACGCGAATACCCGCAAAGGGGGGGTGAAACTTTGAGAGCCAGTCATCAAGTAAATCATTCAGAATAGGATAGAGATGCTCTTCAGGAGGATTCCACGGCTTTAGTAGATAGTAATCAGTCTTGACTATATTGATGGCTCGGATCGCGGCATCAGTATCTGCATAAGCTGTCAGCAAAACCCGTTTAGCCTCGGGAAAAAGTTCCATTGCTTTTTGCAAGAACTCCACTCCAGTCATGTGTGGCATCCGCTGATCTACCAGCAACAATGCTACTGGCTGATTGCGTAATTTAAGCGTTTGTAATACTGACAAGGCTTTTTCGCCTGAATCTACTGACAAGACTCGGTAATTACGACCGTAAACCTGTTGGAGATCGCGTTTTATTGCCCGCAAAACTTCAGGGTCATCGTCTATTGAAAATAGTGCAGGCTTGGCAATTTTAACCACAATAATACCTCAAAAACTTTCATATTACTAAACAGGATTATTGATAAAATTCCAGCGTTGCTGAATGAGCTTGGATTAAAAACAAATGAGAAGATGCCAAAGATATCAGAAACACCAAAAAGAATTTTATTCTCTTTCGTTCAAAACCATTCCACAATCGGAGCAACAGTAAATTTTGATATTTGCGTAACTAAAAAAAGTTTTTCCCGCAAGCTCTTTGTAAAGGTTTAACAAAAGGTGAGAAAACACTTGAAAAAGTTTTACTTTTAAAATCTACAAATTTGCCATCTCGACTGTTTCATCATACCGCTCGACCAAAGTAACGCCCTCGCAGAATGAACTCATCTTGAGATAGTTTTTCACTGACTCAGACGCGCCAACGGCATAGATTTCAAGATCGTTGCTCAGCTTTTGGCTATAGAAAACAAGTACTCTTAAACCAGCACTGGATATACATTGGAGATCTTGTAGTAGAAATACAAGACGTTTGATTGGTTGAGCTATTGCTTTTTCTAGTTTTTCTTGGAAAATTTCGATCGCATTAGCGTCCAATACCCCACTCAAGGAAATTTTGGCAGTACCATCAGTTATTTCTAAGACAGTTGCGTCAAAAAATACCTCGGCAGGAAGAAGTCGGACTCTAACTTTCAATTCTTCTCCAGTTGATGGTAATTTAACAGTTAGGTTTTCAGGATCGAAATCAGAATGTTTTTGCCCATCGATCCATACTTCGTCTATTCGTACGCTGCCTGGGGGCAGAATATCTGGTGCAACTCTAAGAATGTCATCTTTAAATCCTTCTGGCTTGGGTTTGAAGTACAGATCTATTGGTTGTTTGGTAATTAGCAAATTTGTATAAACCATGGATAAGTAAGCTAGCTCGAAGGAGTGATAACCGCTCATCGAGTGAGAGCCTTTACCACGCTCGTTCCCTTCCGCCAGATAAGGCAATCCATTAGCTAATACATTAAAGTAGACTGCTCCGTCTTCAACGTCTAAAAACCATGCGTTATAAAAAGCTGCAGCTTCACGAGCTGACTGTTGATATTCAGAGTTTCCTAACGAGCCTGCCAGTATTAGGTAAGCTAAAATTGCCTGTTCTTGCTGCCACCAAGCCTTACGGTCGTGCCAGACAAAGCGATGTGTTTCTTCACCTTCTTTGAGAGTACGCTCTACTACATCGTACCATCCTCCACGAGTGCGATCGCTACCCACTGAAGGCATAATGTTGGCAATTTTTTCTGCGAGAGCTACGTACTTTTCTTTAGGTTTGAAGTGATGCATTCGCATCAGATTCCAGGCAATTTTGAGGTTATGACCGACTACGGCTCGGTCTTGCTGCCAACCCCAAGTGTTATCATGGCTCCAATCTTCATAAAAACGCTCTTGAACAAATGGGCTATGTTCATCGTCTGGAAAACGCTTTTCAATTGTGTCAAAGAGCTGTTCTAACAAATCAGCGTATTCGTCAGAACCAGTTGCCAACCAAAGATTAATTAAATAAGCAGGTGCATGGTCTCCAACCGAATTCCAATTTTTTCTGGCTCGGTTTTTTCCTAAAGTAGGACAGTGAGGACTCAGATTAATCGGATCGACATGGGAGAAAAATCCCCCATTATCTGTTTTATCTAGGAAATAACGGTTAAATAAATTAAAGGTCAATTCAATGTCATCGAGAATTCTAGCATCCCCAGTTACTCGATAAGTTTGAGTCGGACCAGCCAGCGCGTAAATTTGTTCGTATGCCGGGATAGCATCGTAATCATCTCCAAATTCTGAGGCAAATATTTTCTGTTCTCTGCCATCGGGTCGAACATCTATTCCGTGATACCAGTAGGCAATCCCCTCCCCCCGATCTAGAAAACGCATATGTTCGCGCAGATACTCAGTTCCTTTCTCAGCAGCTTCTATATAACGGTCTTCTCCTGTCATCATGTATGCCGTAGCAAAACCGTAAACCATGCGAGAAATAGTGTCGGTTTCTTGACGGCTGGATAATTTGTTCTTTGCACCCACTAAACTTAGATCGGTGCGATACTGACGATAATCTATTTCACCATTGACAAATTGTGATCTCAAGTAAAAATCAGCTAGCTGCCTTACTTGATTAACCCACCAGTCTGGCTGTTCAAAAAAATATTCGTCTTCTGTTCTCCCAAGAAAAACTATATGTTTGGCTTCAAATTTGTAGGTACTTGACTCTGGATAGAAGTTACCGTAAGCAAAAAGATATCGACCTGGGAAAAACATCGATTGCATTTGACCAGTACAGTCGTAGTAAGGGTCTCCCAAATTCCGAACCATCTCTGCATAAGTATTTGAAGTTGTTAGAATTTCAAATTCTCTATTGTCTGACGTTCTAAGTTGAAAAATGCCAGAAACACCTAAATTATAATCACACTCGGTAACATACCCTGCCAGCAATTCCGAAAAAGAAAAGTCGATCTGATTCATAACCCTTTCTCAAAAAAGATAATTATTTACACAAAATTATTCGGAAATTAAAACAACCACACTCCGCTCTTTAACCAAGTAGCGATTATCGGAAATCATCACTTCTTGACAAGGATCTAAAATATCTGTGGGGGAAGGTTCAGCCGTGTCTACGACTTTGTACCAGTTTCTGCTTTCAATTTGGGGGATTTCAAATTCGAGACTCTCCCAATACATATTGAGCATGACGTGAATATCTACTGCCCCGTCAAAGCCTCCTAGAGTATAAGAAAATGCTCTAGCATTGGGGTCATCCCAATCAGGCTCAAATAACTTAGTACCATGCCAAGAGATATCGGCTAAACCGCGCTCATTAACTTCGCCATTAAAGAAACCACGACGACATAAACTACCATAACGCTTACGAAAAGCAATCATCAGTTTGAAAAACCTAAATATCTCAGAGTTCTTCTCTAGCAGTTCCCAGTCAAACCAGCTGATTTCGTTATCTTGGCAGTAGCCGTTGTTATTGCCTTTTTGAGTGCGTCTGACTTCATCACCAGCAGTAATCATAGGCACACCCTGAGAGAGCAAAAGAATAGCGGCAAAATTCTTAATTTGTCGTTTTCTTAGGTTTTCGATTTCTGGATCGTCAGTTTCTCCTTCAACGCCACAATTCCAGCTTAAATTATCATCAATTCCATCTCGACTGTTCTCCCCATTGGCTTCATTGTGCTTATAGTTATACGAAACCAAATCATTGAGAGTAAATCCGTCGTGACAAGTAATAAAATTAACACTGTTAATTGGTAAATGTCCACTATCTTCGTATAGATCCGCACTACCAGCCATCCGCGTTGCTACCGAACCGACTAGTCCTGGATCTCCTTTGACAAAACCTCTGATGTTGTCTCGAAAAAGACCGTTCCATTCAGCACAACGATATCCAGGAAAGTAACCAATTTGATAAAGCCCAGCGGCATCCCAAGCCTCAGCAATGAGTTTGCTATCAGCCAAAATGCCAGATGTTTCTATATGCCAGATTACAGGCGGTTGAGCCATTGGGTTTCCGTTTTGGTCGCGGGCAAGAATCGAGCCTTCATCAAATCGAAAGCCATCAACGTGCATTTCTTTTACCCAAAATTCTAGGCATTCGACGATGAATTTATCTACCATAGGATGATTGCAATTAACTGTATTGCCACAGCCACTGTAGTCCATGTAATATTGCTTATCGAAGGGTACCAAGTGATAGTAAGTGCTATTGTCAATGCCTCTAAAATTAATAGTTGGACCTTGATGGTTACCTTCAGCAGTATGATTAAAAACTACATCAAGAATCACTTCAATTCCAGCCCTATGAAGTGCCTTGACCATATCTCTAAATTCTTTGATCGGACTCCTTTCTTCTGGCGCATAACAATAAGAGACTTCTGGGGCAAAAAAGCTATGGGGGTCATATCCCCAGTAATTATTTAGTTTTTTGCCGTCTACTTCTCGGAGGGTTTCTTTTTCATCAAAGTCGAACACGGGCAATAGTTCGACTGCGGTTATTCCCAACTCTTTTAAGTATGGGATCTTCTCAATGACTCCTGCATAAGTGCCTTGATGTTTGCAACCTGATGAGGGCGACTTAGTAAATCCTCGAACGTGCATTTCATAGATTATAGTTTCGCTCATTGGTCGATTCAGGGACTTATCGCCTTCCCAGTCATAATCTAAAAGATCGATAACGACACTGCGCATAGAAGTAGCAAGATTATTTTTATCTCCTAATGCATCCATGCGATTCCACAGGGCATTACTATGGCTTTTACCGTAGGGATCGAGCAGTAGTTTATTTTTGTTAAAGCGGTGTCCAGCTCCATGTAAATCTTGAGGACCA
>JASJEI010000558.1 GCA_030064795.1 Pleurocapsa sp. MO_226.B13
CACCTGACAATTGTTGAATAATAGCAACAACTTCTTCTATTGAGGAATTTCAAGCTAAAGTTGGCATGTAGTGACGCAGTATAACAAGCCGATGAAGCGGACGTAAGAGCAGCAATTCTCATTTTGAAACCGTAACTTAAAAAAATACAGAGTGAAAGAGCAGAATTAGAGATTTATTCGCGAGAGCTCATCGCGAATAAATCCCTAATTAAACCGCGTCCAGATAGAAAACTGGAGTTTTCAAATAATTCCTTTTCCCTTTACCCCTTGCCCTTTTACCTAAAAACGAGAAAATCAAAAACTATGGGTTTCAAAGTAGACGCGGTTTAATAGAGAAGGTTCGGGAAAGCAAAGAGAAGAGTATCCATCATCCCGACCATCTAAGTTTTGAGGCACGACGAAGGAGAGTAAGAGCTGGAAAACCAGATATTACTCTGTAGAGTTATTCGAGTATGAGTTGGTTCAACGAGCAGAAATTTAGCTAGAATTAATCCCCTCCGGTGCCTTTCCCTCCTTCAGCATAAACTCGAACAAAGCCTGCCAACTCTCAAACCATAAATATCTGGTCAGTGCTCGAACATCATTGAAGAAGGTTTGACGAGTGACCAACATCTTGCGAACAGCACGATAAGTGATGTGGACTAAATCCAGCGTTGTGTGGAAGAGGTAAGCTAATAAATTAAGGCAGAACAGAAGTTCCGCCAGGTGCAGATCGACCGTGACCAAAGTTGTGTTCGAGATGATCACCTTTGGTTTTGAGGACATTATTACCTTCATTCTCGACTTTCCAGCGCGCACGACCAGCAGTGACGATCTCAGCCACATTCTGCTCATCAATCTGATGACAAGTGGCAAAAGCATTATGATACAAAGTTTTCTGGTCGCTGGTATTTGTTACAGTCACCTCACACCAGTTTACATCCATCGCTGGTTGAGTAGCTCTGAGAGGAATTTTATTCACAAAGCGATAGTGATAAGATAAACGCTTTCGTCCTCGAATCTCAAACTGGGTTAAAGTTTTCACTTCCCCGACTCGTTCGAGGTAGTCTACCCAGTCGTAAAGTTCTGGATGAGATGTTTGCTTACAGACGAAGATCAAATGATAGCCATGGTTCAAGGTTGTCTCACAGATAGGTTGATTGCAGTAGAGGTCATCGCCCAGTAAAGTCACAGGTGGGTCTTGTGGGTTGCGGGGATGGGCAACAATCCAACGCTTAGCCGCAGTGTTTTCACAATCTTGTTGGTCGTGACCATCTTGAGGTGTGATGAATTCAGGTTCTAAACTAATTACCTCTGGTCTCCCTGGAGCTACCAGGACTGGAGTAACAGCAGCATGATAATAGGTAGTGCTGCCGTTTTGATGATGACGATGACAACAGTGACTACAATGAATCTTTTTAGACGAGAAATATTCAGTGCCATCGAGGGTCAACAAGAATTCTCCAGCAAAACACTGATAGGGCTTGAGGTTTCCCGTCTTGGACCAACCCAAAGAGACCGAACGAAAGACCCCAAACACGGTTGATGCTGGCACCAGGTCGAGTAGGGTGCGAATCTGATTATCACAGGGTATGCTCTCGATGCTAAACAGACTATGGGCATTATCTCTACCTTTATGACTTTTCATTAGGCGTTGATGATCTAAAAAAGAAGGAGATTGCATGAAAAAAACCGAAAAAGCACTCTTCAGGGCTTCTTCAACCGTATATTTGGTGTTATTGCCCTGTTTTCGTTCATCGGGAAGCTCATTTAACTCGGCAGTTAGCATCGATATTAATTCAGGCACCCCTATGGCTAGACCCATGTTGCTCCCCAGGCAAAGGTTAATGCCTTTTACTTTAATCTAATTGCCTCTTCCTTTCTGTAGTTTTTAGTTCTCTTTGTTAACTAGAGAACTAGTTCTTAATTCTCCTGCTGTTAACCACGAAAGCTTTGTTTTACCACTTTAGCAAGTTGTTGCTCGCGTATTATCAAACCCACTCAGGACATGGTTTTAATGTCATGAAATCTTAAAATGAGAATTGCTGACGTAAGAGAGATTTTGGTGGGGTTACCAAGGTTGCTTACCGCCGCTTATCTTTGTCGTTAGGCTTCCTAAGTCAGAAATAGAGATGAAAAATATATATCCAAGTATCAAAGAAAAAGTTGTACTGATAACAGGCGCAAATCACGGCATCGGAGCAGCGACAGCCAAAACTTTTGCATCACAGGGAGCAAAAGTTTTTCTTACCTATTTTCGTGAATCCTGTGAATATTCGTCAGATGAACTGAACAAGGCAAGAGAGAAAGGCATCGGAGGCGTTCTGCTTTATCGGGCGAACCAGCAGCAGACATCTGAAACAATTGTTGATGAAATACGTTCAGAAGGAGGAATTGCCGCAGCCTGTGAGATAGACTTATCCATTGCGGAAAACATACCTATTCTGTTTGACCTGTGTAAAAAAAAACTTGGCGAGGCAGAAATCCTTATCAATAATCATACCTACTGTGCGTTGGATACTTTTGACCCTGCATTGAAAACAGATGAAGGTTTCGGTGTTCAGATAATTAATGGGAAAAACATTGATTCCAGCTTTGCCATCAATGCAAGGGCGTATGCGCTCATGATGTCCGAATATACACGTCGGTTTCTGGAGCGGAAAGCTGAGACAGGACGTATCATAAACTTGAGTACTGACGCTGCCCATGCCCATGAATCCAATGTCAGCTATGCCGCAAGCAAACATGCGATAGAGTCTTACAGCCGTTCCGCAGCAATTGAATTAGGCAGATACGGAATCACCGTCAACATAGTTGCGCCAGGGCCGATACAGACAGGTTATCTAACTCCCGAAGAAGAAATTCAGATTGCGGCCAACACTCCGCTACGACGTATCGGCGAACCTGGAGATGTTGCCGATGTGATTGTTTTCCTCGCATCCGAACAAGCTCGCTGGCTGACTGGACAACTTATATATGTCGGCGGAGGGTGGAGAATGCATCAGTGAACGAGTCGCCTCGTAGGTTGGGTTGAGGTACGAAACCCAACAACCACAAGCTTTCCACTCCTAACTAGTCCATTCGAGCGGATGTGCAGGGGAAGGCGTCCGACTTTGTTATACAATGGTCTCACACCGCTCAACTTCACCGTTAAATTTTCTGGCTTTGCTAAAATCTAACAATCTCTGTCATCTATCTTGCTTGAGGAGTCCTTGTAGTATAAGACAACCTACAAAGGTTCTATTCACCTTCTTTCAATTAGCGATCTTGCCAAGCCAGATACTACGTCTAAAGTCTTAATAGCTTAATAGTCTGATACCTTTATAAGTTTAAATTTTTTCTCAACTTTTCTACATACCTGATTTCATCTGCAAATATTGTTGTTGTTGACTTAATAGGCGAGCGCTCAATCTCCGATCTTTTCAATCAAAACTATAGTACAGAATTACTACTTTTTAGGCAATAGATAGCGATCGCCCAATTTATGTACTTTCGACATTGAGCAACTTTGGTCAAGATAAAAGACTTGGCAGTTTTTAATATTGAGTTGCTGAGGTGAGAGAATTATTGAAATGACAAAATATCAAGATCGATTTGTTGAAGTTATCAATTATATAGAGGCTAACCTCGATAGAGATCTTGATATTGAGAAACTATGCCAACTCGCACATTTATCAAAGTATCATTTTCACAGGCAATGTTCAGCGTTCTTTGACATGTCTGTAATGTCGCTTGTTAAGTTACTTCGACTCAAAAGAGCGGCTTATCAGTTAGCCTACAGAGATGATGACTGTAGTTTAGACTAAAAAAAATCATCAAAAAACAATTCAGATAGTTTAAACTAGCTGAAATCATCAACTAAGAGGCGAAAATTAAGTTCAAGAAGCTTTAATTTTTGATTTTTTAGGTCGCGAATAGCTCTTTTTAACAATAGGATATTTGTTTTTCTTGCTTCTTTTCTTACCAGTTTTCCACCCAGGAGGCTTTCCACGGGTTTTGGGCAAACTAGCAGGTGTACCAATCTCGACTAAAAGTGAAAATATTGACTGTGCCACCCTTCCAGGAGTTAGATTTTTCTCTTGAGACTGCCAAGGAAGATGATTTTCTTGGACTAAATCCTTGGCTAACCAAAGTTGCCAAGTCATCAAAGGCATCAAATCGCTCCATCTTTCACTTTGTTTTGCGGTACTGAAATTAGGTAGAGTCCAATGAAGTCGCTGCTTAGAAAACCTGTACCAGTGGTCAACTTTAAAACGTCGAGCATACTGCTGCCAAATATCTTTTAACTCTAAAAATTGTTCTCCAACCCAAACTAGCCATAAGGGACGACGCTTTTTGAGAGAACCTTTTGAATTGAGCTTTTGTACTTGAATCAAGCTAAGATCGTGGTCGGCAGCACTACGGAAATGTAAACTGTCCCATTTACTAATTTTTAATTTACCTAGCTTAAAGTCTTCTATTTCTACAGTTTCATCTTCCGACCACCATGTATTAGAATCATTAACTTTAAATTTTTTGTCATGTTTTTTAGGTCTTCCTCTTCCTGAATAGCTATCTGGTTTCGACCACAAACAGCAGTTGGAACGTATTCTCATCAGTTTACTGACTGGAATTTCTCCTGTTTGATTAACCCAAGAGCCATTGCCGTATTCACTGTCTAGGACAACTAAAACTTGTTGTTTGATGTGTTTACAAACTTGCTTGAGTTGCCATGCTGCTTTGGAAATAGGTTTTTCATAGGATGTAATTCTTTCATGTCTTAGGGGTAATGCCCAACTTCCTAATTTTTCTGGCAGCCAAGCAACTGTACTGTATCCTTGTCCTACTGTTACTGATTTGCTTGAGGATGCGTATAGGTTCGTAGGTTCTGTCCTTAAGGGTTTTTGCTCCTCTTCTACCCCATGCTGTATGGTCTATTGCCAACAATACATATCTTGATGATGTTATTTCTTCGATGTACCTTTTCATCAATTTATTTCTGTTGGGACGGCTATCTTCAAGAGCCTCATATGTACTAGACCATTTTCTTCTAAACAGAGGTGATAGAGAAAACTCTGCTAAACAACTTGCATTTCTAGTTGTCATTATACTGTCCATTAATTCAAATGTTGAGTCTTTTGCTCTACCTAACATTTGGTACGTTTGTTGACGGAATTTTCGATATCGGTCATATTCCATAATAGGGAGAGTTTGAATTTTGTTGCTATTTTCATTTTCTCCCTACTTGCTCTTTATTCTTTCCCTGTTTTCTATCTTTACTTTTTCGTTAGTCTAAACCACAGTAATTGACAAAACAATTCAATCTTTAAACGGTAAAGATAATAAAACTCGCTTTTCCAAACATGAGCTGTTAAAAGAGGTGTTAATACAAGCTCAAGGTCAATACAAATTAGACTCGCTCCAAAAAGAGCTAGAGCAGCATCCTAGTTTAATTGAGATTGAAAATGGAAAATTTACGACTGTCGAGTTGTATAAAGAAGAAAGAGTTTCAATTAGGGAAAATAACCGTCACTTTGGTGAAGCCTCGGATAGAAAGAAAGAGCCAAATGTTTTGCAATTAGCCACCTCTGTACTTGATAATAAATCCCACGGACAACATACTGATTCCTATCCCCAGACTGAAAAATTTAGTTTAATTGAAGCTGTCGATCGCGACAGTAAAATGTCTCAAGTTGTAGATACTTAAACCGCGTCTACTTTGAAACCCATAGTTTTTGATTTTCTCGTTTTTAGGTAAAAGGGAAAGGGGTAAAGGGAAAAGGAATTATTTGAAAACTCCAGTTTTCTATC
>JASJEI010000559.1 GCA_030064795.1 Pleurocapsa sp. MO_226.B13
AGTAGGGGGAGTAGGACGTTGATTGGTGGTTGAAACAGGTGCAAACCCTTTAGACATGGCATTCAAGAGGAAAATAGCGTTTTCTTTTAAGACCATATCAGGGTCAAGTTTTTCTTGCGCTTACCCTGGTACAGAACTAGTTCCTACAGTAGAAATAGCACGCTTAAAGAAAAGCTTAATTCGACAAATGTTTCAGCCAATAAAGTGGAGAGCTATTTCCCTATCGATCGCTGCACGAGGGATCAAAAAAGTAGTAGAGATTGGGCCGGGAAAAGATCTTACAAAACAAATGAAACGAATTTGTCCTGGCTTAGACTTTACCGCAACCGTTCACTCCTCCCCCGTAAAAGCGAACGCTAAAACTACTTACTTACCCAAGAGAAAAATTGCTGCATAATTTATTTCCTCAGATAGAACTAAGATGAAGCTACTTTTTTTATAGTAGAAAAAAACTATTTATTTGCTAATTATCGATCGCCATGACTCGCTCAGCCTGCTTAATTTTTAATCCTGTTGCTGGACAAGGAAATGCAGAGCAGGATTTAGCTACTATTAAAAGTATTTTAGAGCCAGAATTCGAGCTTGATATTCAATTTACAACTCCAGAAATAAGTGGGGGAGAATTAGCTCGCGAAGCGGTCAAAAATAATGCTGAGGCGATTATTGCCTCTGGAGGAGATGGTACGATTTCAGTGGTGGCGGAAGCTTTAATCGAAACAGAGATCCCTTTAGGGGCGATCGCCAGGGGGACAGCTAATGCTTTTGCTAATGCCTTGGGCATACCAGACACTATCGAAGCAGCTTGTCAGGTAATTGTCGATGGTGGAACTAAAAAAGTAGATACGGGGATCTGCAATGGCAAACCGATGGTCTTGCTGGCGGGTATTGGCTTTGAAGCAGAAACCGTAGAAGATGCCGATCGCGAGACTAAAAATCGTTTGGGAATGCTGGCATACGTCTTGTCGGGATTAAAGCAGTTAAAAGATTTCGAGCAGTTTGAAACCATCATCGAAACCAAAGAAAAAGTAATTAAGGTCAAGGCTAACGCAGTCACTATTGCTAATGCTGCTCCTCCTACCTCCATCCTGGCTCACGGTACGGCAGGGGTCATCTACGATGATGGACTACTAGATGTTACCATTGTTGCTCCTGAAACCAGAGCCAGTGCGATCGCCATTTCCTATCATCTTCTGCAAACTGCTAGCAGCGATGAAGCATCAGAAAGAGATGATATTGGCTATTTGCGTACCAAATGGCTCAAAGTTTCTACCAACCCGCCCCAAAAGGTTGTCTTGGATGGTGAATTAATTGGTTCGACTCCCATAGAAGTTGAATGCATCCCTGGAGGGTTAACTGTATTTGCTCCTCTAGAAGAGATTCAACAAGCAGACGAAAGACTCGAACATCTTCCTGGTATCGAAATAGAGTATAAGCAGTCTATGAATCAGGGGCAAATTGAAATTGATAGCCAAGAATTTATCGCTGAAAATCAAATTAAGATGGACAGCCAAGAATTTATCACCGATCGAGTCGAGAAGCAATAGATATCGCTTTTATTTTTATCCATCGTTTTAGCCAAACATCAAAAACTCTGGTTTAAAAATCATGACTAGTCCAAAGAAAAGCATAAATCCTCCACTCACTAGCTTGAGAATTCTTCCCTGCTTTTCAGTTAGTCTGGACGATTTAAAAGAGTAAATAAAATTCGCTAAAATGACCAACAGAGGAATGATATAGATCGCTGCATAGATAGCCGTCCAAAAAGCATAACAAAGCCAAATATTTTGAGTGCAGTATTGAATCAGGCTGGTCATATAAACTACTGGCAGAATCGCGGTACATCCTAACTCAATAATATTGACAAATATAGCTAATAAGATAGTCCCGCCTAAAGCAGTTAAAAACATCTTTTTGTCAGCCTCACCTGCTTGAAGTTCCCGAGCAATTTTGCCAGCTTTCTGACTAATAACTACCTGTTGTTCTGTTGATAATGAGAGAGAAATACCTTGCTTAAACCAGAAGTAATCTTTAAGATTAATAATTCCAGCCACAGTAATAATACTTCCCAGAATTAACATAAAAATAGCTCCATATTTATCCAAAAATACAGAGCCGACTAGCACCATAATCGTAATAAAGAGAAAATACATGACTGCCGAAGTCGCCACAAAAGTAGAACCGATAATCCCCATCTGTTTTCGGTTTTTAGTATGAGTAAGTAAAGAGAGAAGAATAATCAGCACGGTAAAAGCACAGGGATTAAAACCATCGGCTAGGGCAATAGTGGAGACAAATAAAGGAAAAGGTAAACTTCGGGCAAATTCCTCGATCGCTGGTTCTGGAATTAAGGTTAAAAATAGGAATAAGCTAATAATTATCGTGGCGATCGCTCCTCCAATCCAATACCTTTTGTTGGTTTCACTTTTTAGTTTTTTCCGAACCAGAGGATAGCTAAATAAGTAGAAGATTGGCAGCCAAACAATTTTCCAGGGAAGTTGATAATTCACTGTCGATCCTGGTAGATTTATCGAGTGACCTAATTGGGATTCGATGGCTTGTACTATTTGGTTTTTGTAGCCGATATAGCCGAGATAGACGGGATTGTATTCTAATTCTCCGTCAGCTTCGCTATAGCCAATAAATGATTTTTCTCCGACCAAGGTTCGAGGAACTGCTGCCGATTTAATTTGATATTGGGCTAAAAAATCTCGCCATTTTTGGGGATGTTCGCTTACTTCATAAGCAGATAACTTGACTTCCTCATTGTGGCGAGCGATATATTCCATTAAGGGTTTTTGTTGGGCGCAATGAGGACAGGTTTGACTATAAAAGAAATAGACATCTACTACTTTATCGCTAGCTAATACGGGAGAGACAAAAGTAATTAAACCGAGCGAAACAATTAAAATAAAAGAAATGAGTAGTTGCTTAAGGTAGGAAGCTTTCATTTGTCTTATTAGGTGTAATTTTTCTCATTCGAGCTAATATATTAAGCAAAAGCCAGGAGAAGATCGAAATCCCTTGTTAGAAGCGTTGTTAGATCTGACGGCTTGGCACAAATTGCCAGTCAAATCTAGTTCGCTGTTACTATCTTACCGACAATGATAGAGACGATTACGATAACCACTGTTGGATAATTCAGACTGAAGATCGCCAATACAGTTAAGATCGTAAGTTAAGTAATCGGGATTGATTTTTAAATTCACACTCCAAATGTCAAGGGGTTTTGGATGGGCTAAGACAATATCTCTAAATGTAAAGTAATAATCTTGGTGTTGTCCGAGTAAGAGAAACTGAGGTGTTTTTGCTTTAGATGATGAAGGGATGGTTTGGAAAGACAAGGCTAAGGCGATCGCTTCTCGTAATTGAGAATGAGTGGTATAACTGGTTGCTACTAAAGTCGGAATAGAAGTAGTTGTGTTTGCTAAAATATGCTCCGCCAAGTGGTTTGACTGTCGAGATTTTTGAAACCCTAAATTGTTGACTACGGTTAACGAGCCTAATAAGCCCATGGCGATCGCAATTAGGGCTACTTTTTTACCCCCTGCATACAGCCAACTGCGTCGATTATTGATTGCTGTTTTTAGCAGAGGATACTGCCAAAGCTGTGCCAAAATTGCTCCCAACAGCACTATGACCGCAGGAAAATAAACAAAATGATAGCGGGCTGCCAGAGAGAGGTCTTTACCATAGCCGTAGATAATAAATAAATAGAGAATTATTGCCCCCAGACAATAACTGCTAAAAACTTTTAGAGGCAGACGTTTAGGACTATTATTTAGTAATTTCCAACCCCGAAGCAATGCAGGTATCATCCAAATTAAAACCAACAATACTACTAATCCAGAAGTCACTGTAATTGCTATTGGTGTATCTTCAATTGGTAGTAAGGCGATCGTTGTAATTAACCAACCCAATATGCGTAGTATGGGTTGCCAAATCTCATCCAAGCTGTAACTAGTTGCGATCCAGTCAGTTAATTGATTATTTGAGATCTCATTCGCCACTGGAAGCCAAACTAAACCCGCTACCACAGTTGCCAAAACCACCAAGATAATACGCCACCAGTAAATCAGACGGGGTGAATTTTGATGTTGACTTTCTCGAAACCAAATCCCAACCAGAATTAAAGCCTGAATTACTAAAGCCAAACCAAAGAAGTAATGAGTAGCAATACCTAAAGAATTAATTAAAATCCAAACTATCCCTATCGCCCAAGGTAATTTAATCCCGCGATCGACAGATTCAATTGCCAGCATCAAACAGATCGAAGAGGCAATAATCAATAAAACAGACAAACTATAGTGACGAGCTTCTTGAGCCAGATAGATACCATAGGGAGAAACCGCCATCAGTATTGCGGTGAGGTGTGCGGACAACCGAGAGCGAAACGCCACCCAACTCAAGCCGAATATAGCGGGAATTGTCAACCCGCCAAAAATAGCACTCAAAGAGCGTCCGACTGCTAGAGAAACTAATTCACCATGATTGAAAAATAGTTCGATCCACCAGTGAGTTAACCAGAAATATAAAGGTGGATGGGTACTTTCGTTTAAGAGACGGGTAACAACATCAGCAGAATTAACTGTGGTGTCTAATTTGAGGGGAGAAAGTAAGGTTGATGCTGGAATAATTTGGTTTAGGGGGATCTGGGAAAAACCATGACCGAGACTAAAACCCAAGGTAGCAATTTCGATCGAGGAAGCGGATTTATCAGCAAGGTTAGTGAATCTAAGTATGATGCCAACTACGAACCAGCCAAGCAAATATAACAAATCCCAACGACTAAGACAATTGATTTGGCGATCGCCAGATTGATTTAAGTCTTCTCGAAATTTAGTTGGTTTATTTTTGCCTTGTTTCACCTTAAATGTAAATAAATTTAATCTCGGACTTTTATTAGATTACAGTGTTATGGTCATTAATCATTAGTTGGGTTGGTTATTGGTTATTTTCGACCGATAATTGAGTATTATCAACTTTACTATTAACTTTAGTTAAAGCCCGATAATCGAGAAGCTCCCACCATTCTCGCAGTTCGGTTTCTTCAATATTTTTGCCATCTATCTGCACAAAAAATCGTTGGTTAATTAATAAATTCAAGCTACCGTCTTTGGTGTGATAATCGTATTCTTCTCTTCCTGGAATCTCACCAATCTTGATTCCTTTGTTGTAGCCTTCTGTCGATTCTTGACTAAACTCCGTACTCAAGATAAAAGGTAAATAAAGTGCAGAATTAAATGCCCAGTCAAAAATAGTAACCGTCATTGTTTTATCGTTCTGAGAATAGGTCTGCTTGATGTGAGCAATGCTATAGTTTCCAAAAGAATTAGTTTGACCTTTAGGTTTTTCTGCTGTCCAGCCAGGAGGAGCGGGGGGTAAATATTCGATTAGTTCTTGAAGAGAAACTGGTTCTACTGGTGCTTGCTTATTAATGCTCTCCTCTTCATACTCTTCATAATTATTGTTTCTAGCTGATTCAATTACTCTTTGAATAGCAGTTAAAGGATTTTGATTAATATCTATTTCCTCTTCAGCTTCTACCGTAATAGATTGCACTGTGTTGTTAGCATCACAAGCAACTAGCAAGCTAATACTAGCGATCGCCAAGCTTATTTTGAGTGTAGTTTCTACTAATAATTTCTTAATATTTTTATTCATATTCTATTAATTTTATTGAGCATTTATTATTTATAATCTATCATTTATGATTAGCTTTCGATCTAGTTAAAATTATCTCTAATACTCAAT
>JASJEI010000560.1 GCA_030064795.1 Pleurocapsa sp. MO_226.B13
CCAAGAAGCGTCTCTTGGTCAGAGTTCGATGAAGGATATACAGGGGTAGTCCTGGTGATTGAGCCAGGGAGTGAGTTTAAGAAAGGCGGTAAACAACCTAACGTTCTGGTTTCGCTGCGATCGCGATTACAATCTGTAGCAGGTGCTTTGGCTTACTGTATGGCAGCAGGATTTTTCCTGACCCTAGTGAAGTTATTAATCCCCGTATTTAGTCAAATATTTGTCGATGAAATCTTAGTCCAAGGAAGAATGGACTGGTTGCGTCCTCTGCTGCTGGCGATGGCAATTACCGCAATTTTTCAAGGGATATTAACTCTGCTGCAATTACGCTATCTACGTCGCTTACAAATTAAGCTTTCTGTGGCAATGTCTGGTAGTTTTCTCTGGCATATCCTGCGTTTGCCTATCGGATTTTATGCTCAAAGATTTGCAGGAGAAATAAGCGATCGCACTCTGCTCAATAACCAAGTAGCAGAAATTCTTTCGGGACAACTGGCAACTACGATTATTGACACGGCGATGATTGTCTTTTTTGCTGTGATTATGTTTCAGTACGATGAAGTGCTGACCATCATGGTTATTAGTTTTGCTGCGATTAATATCCTGACCCTGCGCTGGATTTATCGTCAGCGAGTCGATGCCAACCAAAAACTAATGCAAGATTATGGTAAAGCTGCGGGTGCATCTATTGCGGGACTGCAATATATCGAAACCCTCAAAGCATCGGGAATAGAATCAGACTTTTTCTCTAAATGGTCTGGTTATTACGCCAAAGCCCTTAATTCCCAGCAAGAATTAGGAGTGGCCAATCAGTTTCTCTCAGGCTTACCCGTATTGCTAACGGCTCTTTCCTCAGCTTTACTCTTAGTTGTGGGAGGTTGGCGAGTCATCGACGGACACCTGAGTATCGGGATGCTGGTAGCTTTTCAGGCAATAGTGAAGAATTTCCAAGAACCTGTGAATAATCTGGTTAACTTTGCGGGAACTTTGCAGGAACTAGAAGGGAATGTCATTCGTTTGGATGATGTCCTCAATAATCCCACCGACTCTACTACTAACAATAAAGAAAAGCTGTTCTTAGCTCCCCACCCAGATAATAGTAAGATAATTCCGACTACATCAGCCCGTTTAAAAGGATATATCGAACTAAACAATCTTACCTTTGGTTATAGTCGCCTCGATCCACCCTTGATTGAAAACTTATCTCTCTCAGTCAAACCAGGGCAAAGAATCGCTTTTGTCGGCGGGAGCGGTTCTGGTAAATCCACTGTCGCCAAGTTAGTTGCGGGACTCTACGAACCTTGGTCGGGACAAATTTGCTTTGACGACCGACTCAGAGGACAAATTCCCCATCAAATCTTAACCAGTTCGATCGCGATGGTCGAACAAGATATCTTTCTGTTTACAGGTACAGTTAGAGATAACCTGACCCTATGGGATACAAGCATCGCCGATAAAAATTTAAGACGAGCTTGCCAAGATGCTGCCATTGAAGATGTAGTTAACTCTTTCTCAGGAGCTTATAACGCTCAGTTACAAGAAGGAGGAGGTAACCTAAGTGGTGGTCAAAGACAAAGATTAGAAATTGCTAGGGCATTAGTTAACAATCCTTCGATTCTGATTATGGATGAAGCCACTAGTGCTTTAGATACAGAAACTGAAAAAATCATCGATGAGAATTTGCGCAGAAGAGGTTGTACTTGTCTAATTGTTGCTCATCGTCTAAGTACGATCCGCGACTGCGATGAAATTATTGTCTTAGAACGAGGCAAGGTAGTCCAAAGAGGCACTCACGAGGAATTGTGGCAACAAGAAGGTCTTTATGCACATCTGATTAAAAGTGGAGAAGGATAACTAAGGAACGAGGAACGAGGAACGAGGAATAAGATAATTTTGTCCCCAGTTTCCCAGTATTGGTTATTAAGATTAATTCGGTTTGGGTATTTAAATAATGGTTAATTCAGAGAGTCAAGCACAATTTTCCGAAAAACTACATACTTTTAACAGTAATGAACCAATTTTGCTCGACGATCCTCAGACAGTTTGGCTGATTGAGTCTGGTTCTGTTTCCTTATTTGCCGTAACAGTAAAAAACGGCATTACAGAAGGAAATCGTCATTATCTTTTTAGTTGTGAAGCTGGAGAAGCTCTGTTTGGTACTATTGCCCATCCTAATTCGATTGACTATCAGATGTTGGCAATACCAATGGGCAAAGCTACTTTGATCGAGCTAGATCGAAAATTAATTAGTCAATCTCTGACTAATCAATATTCTAATTTGACAACTTTAATCGATCGCTGGTTAAAACATTTTAATACTACTCTTTTTGGTGCTTTTGTTCCTCAAATTCAATTAAAAGCAGCAGGAAAAGCCAGCTTTTCTCTCGATCGAGGTCAAACCCTACAACCAACTCCAGATACTGTTGTTTGGGTTAAAGTTCGAGAGGGGCTGGTGCGGTTATTAGGAGTCAAAGAATTAATTATTACCGAGCAGATTGAAATTTTACCCCTTCCCCACGATCTTTGGCTAGAGGCAAGTTGTGACACTCAATTAACTACAGAAATTACCAGTTCCCTTTCAGATATCGATGCTTTGCTCACAGGAATGTCTTTATTTCATCGACACTTTCTCTTTTGTAATCGACTGATTCAAAAACAAGAGCAAAATGAAGAGTTACAAAGACTAGCAAATCTAGATAATCTCAATCAACAAGTTACAGTAGAAGCTCTAGGAGAACTGGCATCTCCTCTAGCATCTGAGGAAGACGACTTGATTGCAGGAGATACCCCTTTGTTAATAGCTGCGGGGGCAGTGGGAAGAACTCTGGGTATGAAAATTAGTCCTCCCAGCCAGTCAGAAGATCTTGAAAGACTCGACGATCCTTTACAAGCAGTTGCCAGAGCCTCTCGCTTTAGAACCAGGCAAGTTTTATTACGAGATAACTGGTGGGAGCAAGATTGTGGTCCTTTGATCGGTTATCTTCATTCACAAGGAAACAAACAGCCAGTTGCATTACTGCCCAAGAATTCTCATAGCTACGAACTCTTCGATCCCGATACCCATACCCGCATTCCCCTTGATGGCGATCGCGCCCAGCAAATCGAGCCTGTGGCTCAAATGTTTTATCGTTCCTTTGCTGACAAAGCTCTTTCTGTCTTCGATATTCTTCGGTTTGCCCTTAGAGGCAGAGTCAGAGATATTTTAATTATTATCGGTACTAGTATTGCGGTGACTTTACTGGGAATGCTCACTCCTCAAGCTACGGCGATTATGATTGATAGTTCGATTCCCGACAGCGATCGCTTTTCTTTAGTTCAAATTGGCTTGGGATTGGTCATTGCTGCTTTTGCTACCGCTGTATTTCGTCTAGCCCAAGGATTTGCCCTGTTGAGAATCGAAACTACTTCTGATGCCTCAACTCAATCGGCGATGTGGGATCGGCTACTTAATTTACCAGTTTCCTTTTTCCGCCAATTTACTACAGGAGATCTCTTATCTCGTACTAACTCTGTCAGTCAAATCCGACGACAACTAGGCAGTACTATCTTAATTAAATTAGTTACTAGTGTTTTTTCTTTACTCAATCTAGGATTGCTCTTCTTCTATAGTGTACCTTTATCATTTATTGCCATCGGTACGGCGATCGTGATTATTGTTGTCACTGTTTTATCTGGGGGGATTTTAGTACGCAAAGTTAGACCCTTGCTGGAAATTGAAGGCAATATTTTTGGGGAAGTTGTCCAGCTAATTAACGGGATCTCCAAGCTACGGGTTGCTGGTGCAGAAGAAAGGGCTTTTGCTTTCTGGAGTAAAGATTATAGTAAGCAAATTAAACTCGAACTCAGTACTCAACTGATTGAAGATTTTGTTGCTATCTTTAATACCGTCATGCCCATACTGACTTCTGGTATTCTTTTTTGGTTTACAGTTCATTTACTTAATCAGGCAGAAACCACTGGTAAACCAGGACTGACTATTGGAACTTTTTTAGCCTTCAATACTGCTTTTGGTACTTTTATCAGTGGCTCAACCGAAGTAAGCAATATAATCACAGACATTTTACAGGTTACTCCTCAGTGGCAGCGAGCGCAGCCCATTGTTAAAACTTTACCCGAAGTCGAACTTGACAAGGCAGATCCAGGCAGACTTATCGGCAGAATTAATCTAGAGCGGATATCTTTTCGCTACAGACCAGACATTCCTTTAACTCTAGATAATGTCAGTATTAAAGCCGAACCAGGGGAGTTTATTGCCTTGGTAGGTAGCTCTGGCAGTGGTAAGTCAACTATTTTTCGCCTCTTACTCGGATTTGAAACCCCCGAAGATGGCAGTATTTATTATGATGGGCAAGATTTATCAGGACTCGATGTCAGTGCTGTACGCCGACAATTAGGGGTAGTTTTACAGAATGGCGCAATCATGTCTGGTTCAATTTTCCAGAATCTATCTGGGGGAGCGATTATTACTCTTGATGAAGCTTGGCAAGCATCTCGTATGGCCGGTTTCGATCGCGATATTGAATCGATGCCTATGGGAATGCACACTGTCATTAGTGAGGGAGGAAGTAATCTTTCGGGAGGACAACGACAGCGACTTTTAATTGCTAAAGCTTTAGTCTTAAAGCCTCGGATCTTACTCTTTGATGAAGCGACTTCTGCCTTAGATAATCGCACCCAAGCGATCGTCAGTGAAAATTTAGATCGATTGCAAGTTACCCGAATTGTGATTGCTCATCGGTTGAGTACAATTCGTAATCCAGATCGCATCTATGTACTAAAAAAAGGCACTATTGTGCAACAAGGAAACTTTGACGAATTGGCTGCTCGAGAAGGATTATTCGCTAACTTGATGAAAAGACAAACTGCTTAAGAAGTCATTGGTTATTGGTTATTTGTCAGGAACCATGAGTTTATATGCGGTATAACACGGAGCATTGTCTAGTTTAATAATATATATTTCCTGACTGTATTCTTGAACAAATTGAGCGAAAAAAGCCTTGAAACAATTATGTAGCAATATTTATTTACCAAATAATTGTTAGTTTCTCCCAAACTTAATTCACTGTAATTAGCTGTTAGTTTTCGTAAGCTACTAAATAGAGAAAACCTAAAATAGATAGATATAAATTATGAATCAACAAAGCAAAATCTATCAGCAAATTTCCGAGCAATTACTAAAAGATAACGAGTTCCAAGCTCGATTTTTAAGCGAACCAAAATCAATGCTAACCCAGATGGGTATTAATCTTCCTGATTCAGTTCGAGTTGAGGTTCATGAAGATACGGCAAGAGTTAAAAATATCGTTATTCCTCAAAGCTTACCCGAGAAAAATGAATTAACTGCTTCTAATCCTCTCTACAGGGAGATAATTACTAAAGCTTGTGAAGATTCAGGTTTCAAAACTCAGTTAATAGAAAATCCTCAAGATGCGATCGCAATTTTAACTGGCGAAAGCTTACCAGAGGATTTAGAAATCTGTGTTTATGAAAATACTCCTACTCTGATGCATTTAGTTGTCTATCTCGAATCTACTGAAGAAGAGTTAAATGAGGAAGAGCTAAAAACTGTTGCTGGAGGAAGAAAGACTTCTAGTATAAAGAGGATTTCACTCAAAGATATTAGCTGGGCAGGCATGTCTATGTCCTGATTGACTGACAAAAGATAAATAAAAAACCCCGAAGTATAGATTATTAAAGGACTGAGGGGTTAAAAGTATTTTTGGGGGAGTCAGTATTCTAAAA
>JASJEI010000200.1 GCA_030064795.1 Pleurocapsa sp. MO_226.B13
AAACTAGCTAGAAAGATAGCAAATTATTTTTTATTAATTAAAATTCTTAAAACCCCTACTATGTTTAGTTTTTGAATTTTGAATTTTGAATTTTGAATTAAAACTAAGTCTCCAATGACTTTTGAGAACTGGTATTATTATCGCGATCGCGACCCCGCACACGACTTTCGACACATTCAAAGAATTATCAATCGTCTCGATCTGCTATCGCTAGAAATGTCGCCATCACCCAACAAAGAGCTACTGTATTTTATCGCTTGTTTTCATGGTTTAGTGGCGAATTTTAAGCACGAATTGTTTTGCGATCGCGTAAAACATTTTTTGTTTGATTTAAATATGAAGAGACGGCAGATATTTTTGAATATCGATATTTAGATAAGATAGAGTTTCTTACCCCCGCAGGCAAACGCCTTGCTAAAGAAAAAAGAGCCTACACCAAACAGTTTCTCAAGCAGCTAAGGAGCGAACTATAAGGGGATCAAAATTAATCTGAATCGCGATCGCCCCGTAAACCAGAAAAATTGATGAAGATATTTAAGCTGATTCTGGCTTGCGATAAGAGGCGGGATGCAAAATCAATTCCGCAGTAGAACGCTTTTCAACCATTTCTTCGGTAATTGTACATTTAACTACATCTTTACGAGAAGGAATTTCGTACATTATATCTAGCATTAATTCCTCGACAATCCCTCGTAAGGCTCTCGCGCCAGTTTTACGGCGATAAGCCTCTTTGGCTAAAGCTCTAATCGCACCATCAGTAAACTCTAGCTCGATGTTATCCATTCTTAAAAGCTTTTGGTACTGCTTAACAATAGCGTTGCGTGGTTGAGTCAAGATTTGGATCAGTGCATCTTCATCTAACGGTTCTAAGGCTGCGGTGACGGGAATTCTACCTACAAATTCAGGAATCATACCAAACTTAACTAGATCGTCTAATTCCAACTTTTGCAGGATGTCGGCAGTACGTTTTTCTTTAGAAGGCGTGCTTTCTCCTTTTTGAATAAAGCCAATCGATTTTTTACCCAGACGACGTTCGACAACTTTATCTAAACCAACAAAAGCACCACCACAAATAAATAAAATATTTTTCGTATCTATCTGAATACAGTCTTGATAGGGATGTTTGCGCCCACCTTGGGGTGGTACATTGGCTACTGTTCCCTCCAGCATCTTTAACAGTGCTTGCTGTACTCCTTCCCCCGAAACATCGCGGGTGATCGAGGCATTTTCGCTTTTGCGAGCAATTTTATCAATTTCATCGATATAGATAATACCTCGTTGAGCTTCTTCCACATCTAGGTCTGCTACCTGCAACAACCTCAATAAAATGTTTTCTACATCTTCCCCGACATATCCAGCTTCAGTTAGAGTTGTAGCATCAGCAACTGCAAAAGGTACTTGCAAGACTTTAGCCAGGGTTTGAGCCAACAGGGTTTTACCGCAGCCTGTCGGCCCAATCAATAAAACATTGGACTTCTGCAACTCTACAGGGTCTTCTGAATCTCTATGTTTATTGGCTAAACTAAGACGCTTGTAGTGATTGTATACTCCGACAGAAAGAACTTTTTTAGCTTCTTCTTGTCCAATAACGTGTTCGTCCAAACAGCTTTTGATTTCAATTGGCTTAGGGATATCCCCAAAAGAAATACCATCCGACTTGGACTTTCTCCTTTTGGGTGGTTTAGCTTCTGGGTTATTGGGTACAGCCGAAGACGATACCACAGCCCCTTCTTCAATCAACTCCTCATCTAGAATCTCGTTACACAGTTCGACACATTCATCACAAATATATACTCCAGGTCCAGCAATCAGCTTTCTGACCTGTTCTTGAGACTTTCCGCAAAACGAACATTTTAGATGGGAGTCGTATTTAGACATTTATGTACCTCGCACTAATAGGACAATTTTAGGTAGTAGATGAGCTTAAGACTTCGGGCTTGGTAATGACTTTATCAATTAAGCCATATTCCACAGCTTCTTCCGAAGACATATAAAAATCTCGTTCGGTATCGGCAGCTATCTTATCAAAAGGTTGACTAGTGTGTCCTGCAATCAGTTCATTGAGCTTTTGTTTGATATACAAAATCTCTTTAGCTTGGATTTCAATATCGGTCGCTTGTCCTTGCGCTCCCCCTAAAGGCTGATGAATCATGATGCGCGAACTGGGTAATGCCATCCGCTTTCCTTTTGTACCACCAGATAACAAAAAAGCCCCCATACTGGCAGCGATTCCATAACAAATTGTTACAACATCTGGTTGAATTTGCTGCATGGTATCGTACATTGCCATGCCTGAATACACCGAACCACCAGGAGAATTGATATAGATCTGGATATCTTTTTCGGGGTCTTCTGCTTCTAAATATAATAATTGAGCTACTACAGAATCGGCTACTTTATCATCAATTGCCGTACCCACAAAAATGATCCGCTCGCGTAAGAGACGGGAATAAATATCAAAGGCTCGTTCCCCAATACCCGATTGTTCGACGACCATTGGTACTACGTTACCAACTGGATGAGAAGATTGGATGTCCGAACTATTTTTACTAACAAGAAAGCCGTAAGGCGAAAGCGATTCCAGCATAGATTTTTGCCAAAAATTTCTCTTTAAATTATATGATTGTAATTAATTTACCTAACTTACCTTACATAATCATGCTAGGTGGAGAGATTAATATCTAGCTCTCTTATTTATCTATTATGCCTTAACTTTAGGTAACCAGGATTAGGGCGCGAGAAAAGAAGCGCGAAAAAGCAGAGAAGCAAGGGGTCAAAAGAGCGATATTTGCCCTTAACTTTTACCCCTGCTTTATTCTCAGTCGCCGAGGATTATTCAGAATCTGAAACTACTTCTACTTCGGCAGTTTCTACTTCTTCGTCATCATCATCTGTCTCTGCTTCAGTCTCAGATAGTGAACCTTCAGGAACGAGTTCCACTTGAGCCTTGTCTCGCAACCAATTGTAAGTATTCTCGCTCAAAAGATCTTCTGTCACCATTTGTTGAAGACGGTCTTCATCAACCTCTTGACCCGCTAGTTGGGGGCGAATTTCCGCTATTTTGGCATCGATCGCAGTTTGGTCTGGTTCTAAATTTTCTTGTTTGGCGATTTGTTTGAGGAGCAAAGATTTCTTCAGATTGGTTATCGCTTCTGGACGAGCATTGTCCCGCAACATCGGGACATTATCAGAGTTAAACAACTGCCTTACGTCTAGTCCCATCTGCTGCATCTGCATTAAGGTTTTGGTTAAGACGTTGGTAACTTCTTCCTGAATCAAGGATTCTGGTAAGTCAATAGTGTTTTGTTCCAATAAAGCCTCGGCGATCGCATTATTGATATTACTCTTGGTTTGGTTTTCTGCTTGCTCTCTAAATTGTTTTTCTAAAGACTCTCGGTAAGCAGCCATGGTTTCAAATTCGTCATCGCTGATCTCTTGAGCAAAATCATCATCCAGTTCGGGTAGTTCTTTAGCTTTTAATTCATTTAAGGTAATGCTAAACACCGCTGGTTTGCCCGCTAAATCTTCCTGGGGATAGTCTTCAGGAAAGGAAACTGCTACCTCTTTAGTTTCTTCGGGCTTCATGCCGACCATACCTTCAACCATTCCAGGGATGAGCTTACCTTCTACCATTTCTACCTGAAAATTAGTCGCACTACCGCCTTCAATTTCTTTTCCCTCTTCTCCTTCTCCTGTCAGAGTTCCTTTAAAATCTACAAAAGCAATATCTCCCATTTGAGCGGGACGGTCTTCTACGGGGACTAAATCGGCTTTTTGGGCGCGACGCTGTTCGATAAATTCATCTACCTTTTCGGGTTTATAAGCTATTTCTTCTGCCTTGACATTCAGATTACCGTAGTCAGTTAGTTCTACCGTGGGCGGAACATCCACCGCCACCGAAAAAGTAATTGCATCTCCTGGGTTGTATTGTCCCAATAGTTCTTCAAAATTAGAACGCAAATCGGGCTGTCCTAAAGCCTCAATTGATTCTTGTTCGATCGCCTCCTGTAAAGATTTTTGAATTAACTCTTCTAAAGCCGCAGCTTTGATCCGCTGATTGCCGATTCTTTGCAGCAGGACTTGGCGTGGTACTTTTCCCTTGCGAAACCCAGGAATGTTGCTGGAACGGGAAAGGTTTTGCACCATTTTTTCATAGGCATTACGAGATGCTTCGGGGGCGATTTCTATATTTAAGCCTATTTGACTTTCAGGCAGTCTCTCCTGGGTTACTTTCATTTCCTGTTTTTATCTCAAAACTACTAAATTAATTTTATTGCGGAACTAGATAGAGATTAACTTAAACTAAAGTTAAAACTTTTAAGACTCGTTGTTATTAAAAAGCCAGATTAGTTCTTTAGCTTCAATCCATATTGAAATAAAATAGTCTTCAATAGTTTTTGTTTTCCCTATTAGCCATTAGCCATAATAGTACATCTGTCGAATGAGCTACACTTTTTCTGGGAATTACGGTTAAAGTTATGTAATCTTTTATGTTACACAAATTGCATATTGCAGACTGTAAATAGCAATCACTAGAGTTCAAACATTATGATAGTATTAATCGATATTTAATCTAGCTAAATTAAAGAAATATTTTAAGTAGCGATCTCAGGTAGCAGGTAGCTCCACTCTTCAGTTGGCGAAATATGAGAAAAAAAGTTTTTATCGAGGATTTTTGTATTAAAAATAGTGACAAATGTAATTAAAATCAGTTATGGAGGTAAATTTAATTGTCTAAAAATGTCAAAGTAGCTATATTAGGAGCAACTGGAGCGGTTGGAAAAGAATTACTAGAACTGCTGGCGCAGCGTAACTTTCCACTCAAGGAGCTAAAGCTATTAGCCTCTCCTCGTTCTGCTGGTAGCCAAATCACTTTTAAAGGAGAAAAAATAACCGTAGAAGCTGTCAACGATGAATCCTTTGCAGGAGTGGATCTTGTTTTGGCTTCGGCGGGAGGATCTACCTCAAAGATTTGGGCAAAGAAAGCTGTAGCAGCAGGGGCTGTAGTCATTGATAATTCTAGTTCCTTTCGGATGGATAGTGATGTTCCTTTGGTAGTCCCAGAAATCAATCCCGAAGCAGCAGCCGAACACCAGGGGATTATTGCCAACCCCAACTGCACTACTATTTTAATGGGCGTGGCAATCTATCCTTTACATCAAATACAACCGATTAAGCGAGTGGTCGTATCCACCTATCAATCTGCATCTGGCGCAGGAGCGAGGGCAATGGAGGAGGCTCGAACTCAGGCTCAAGATATTTTAGATGGTAAGCAGCCCAAAGCAGAAGTATTACCCTACCCAATTGCTTTTAATTTATTTCCTCACAATTCTCCCTTGAACGAACGGGGATATTGCCAAGAGGAAATGAAAATGGTCTACGAAACGCGGAAAATTTTTAACGCTCCAGAATTGAGAGTTTCTGCTACCTGCGTTCGCGTACCGATCTTGCGCGCCCATTCTGAGGCGATTAATTTAGAGTTCGAGCAGCCTTTTGAGGTAAATAAAGCCAGAGAGCTAATTGCTGCTGCGCCAGGAGTAAAGTTAGTCGAAGATTGGCAGAATAACTATTTTCCGATGCCCATAGATGCTACAGGGCAAGATCCCGTACTAGTCGGTAGAATTCGCCAAGATATTTCTCATGACTGTGGTCTAGAATTGTGGCTCTGTGGCGACCAAATTCGCAAGGGTGCTGCTCTGAATGCAATTCAAATAGCGGAGTTATTACTTGAGAAAAACTTGCTGGCAGGAGCTAGTACCGTTCTAAGTGTTTAGGATTTATTACCAATTGATAATTTAGCAAGAGTTGAATCAATGAACGGCGAACCTTTTGGTAGAGTGATCACGGCAATGGTAACGCCCTTTGCTTCAGATGGCAGCGTCAATTATGCTATAGCCGAAAAATTAGCAGACCATCTGGTAGAAAATGGCAGTGATGGATTGGTAATCTGCGGTACTACTGGAGAGTCTCCTACTTTGAGTTGGGCAGAAGAATACGAGTTATTTAAGGTGGTAAAGCAAGCAGTCGGCAACAAAGCTAAGATTATTGCTGGTACTGGTTCTAACTCGACTACTGAAGCGATCGCAGCTACCAAAGAAGCAGAAAAACTAGGCTTAGACGGCTCATTGCAGGTAGTACCTTACTATAATAAGCCTCCCCAGGAAGGACTATACGATCACTTTAGAGCGATCGCTGAGGCTGCCCCCGACCTGCCAATGATGTTGTATAATGTACCAGGAAGGACTAGTCGCAATCTAGAACCAGAAACAGTAGCTAATCTGGCTCAAATTGGCAACATAGTCGGCATAAAAGAGGCAAGCGGAAATTTAGAGCAAGCCTGCAAAATTAGGTGTCTTACTCCTGACGCTTTTGCGATTTATTCGGGAGAAGATGCCTTGATGTTGCCCATGCTCGCGGTAGGGGGTGTCGGGGTAGTCAGTGTGGCTTCTCATTTAGTGGGCAAGCAAATGCAAGAGATGATTCGAGAATTTGCTCGGGGGAACAACAAACAAGCGACTGCCATACAGGTAAAATTTTTCCCTCTATTCCAAGCTTTGTTTATGACTACCAATCCGATTCCCGTCAAAACTGCTTTGAATTTGCAGGGTTGGAATGTAGGTGGGTTGCGGACACCTTTATCTGAGCTACAATTGGATTTATTAGAAAAATTAAAAATAATTTTAAAAGAATTAGATTTAGTTTAATCTTATTATTATTTTGCGTTCGTTGCCTAACTCCAGATTGTCAATTCAGCAGCTCGGTACAAATTACATATATTGATAGAGAAAAAGCGGTTCGATATTAATTAAAAATAAGTTAATATACTGCTTCGAGCCGTTAAAGCTCGCGAACAATCTAAGTAGGCGGTTGGACTAACTAACGCGGGCAAAATTAGAGAAATTCTCAACCTAGAAAAAGCTTCTCAAAAAATAATTCTAGGTCAATCTTTCAGTTTTTGTAGAACAAATTAAAGTACAAACAACCTAAAAAAAGAAGAACCAAATGAACAAAATTGTTAAGAAAAATAACCAGCCAACCGTAAAAATTATTCCCTTGGGAGGATTACACGAGATTGGCAAAAATACCTGCGTTTTTGAATATGAAGATGACATCATTTTGCTAGATGCAGGTTTGGGTTTTCCTTCAGACCAGATGCACGGTATTAATATCGTTTTGCCTGACATGACTTATCTGAGGGAAAATGCTCATCGTATTAAGGGCATGATTGTGACTCACGGTCATGAAGATCATATTGGTGGCATTGCCTATCATCTCAAGCAATTTGACATTCCCGTAATCTACGGACCGAGACTGGCAATGTCTTTGTTAAGCGATAAATTAGAAGAGGCAGGAGTCAGCGATCGCACTACGCTCAAAAGCGTTTTACCCAGGGATATCGTTCAAATTGGCAAACATTTCCGCGCCGAGTATATTCGCAACACTCACTCCATTGCCGACAGCTTTAGTGTAGCAATTCATACTCCCATCGGCGTTATTATTCATACGGGGGACTTTAAGATCGATCATACCCCTGTAGATGGAGAACATTTCGATCTGCAAAAGCTAGCAGAACATGGCGAAAAAGGCGTTTTGTGTTTGCTCAGTGATTCGACTAACGCAGAAGTTCCAGGACACACCCCTTCAGAGCGTTCGGTCTATCCCAACCTCGATCGCGTCTTTTCCCAAGCAGAAGGACGTTTGATGGTGACAACCTTCTCCTCTTCCGTACATCGAGTCAACATGATCTTGGATATAGCGAGGAAACACGACCGTAAAGTAGCGGTGGTAGGGCGGTCGATGTTGAATGTAATTGCTCATGCCAGAAAGCTAGGATATATCCAGTGTCGCGATGATATCTTTGAGCCTTTACGCTCGGTAAATCGTTTACCAGATAATAAAGTCCTTATTCTGACTACTGGTTCTCAAGGAGAAACCCTAGCAGCAATGACTCGTATCTCCAAAGGAGAGCATCGACAAATTAGAGTTAGAGAAGGAGACACAATTGTCTTCTCGGCAAATCCCATTCCTGGCAATACTATTGCGGTAGTCAATACAATCGATCGCTTAATGATGCAAGGAGCAAAAGTAGTCTACGGACGCAAAGAAGGAATTCACGTTTCAGGTCATGGTTCGCGAGAAGACCATAAGTTAATGCTCAATCTGACTCGTCCTAAATTCTTTGTACCAGTCCACGGCGAACATCGGATGTTGGTAGAACACGCAGGAATGGCTCAAGCAATGGGTATTCCTGAAGAAAATATCGCGATCATGAAAAACGGACATATTATCGAGCTTACAGAAAATAGCATCGGTATCAATGGCGAAGTTCCTTCTGGTATAGAACTAGTTGACCGTGCGGGTATTGTCCAAGACGATGTAATGAAGGAAAGACAGCAGTTAGCCGAGGATGGAGTAGTTACTGTTGCAGCAGCTATAGATTGGTCTGGTAAATTGGTGGCATCTCCCGCCCTACATTTACGTGGGGTAGTGACATCAGTTGAGAAATCTTTACTGCAACAATTGGTAGTCAGAACTGTCGAAAGAATCTTAAGCGATCGCTGGGATGATTTTAGCCAAACCCAAAACGGCGAAACCGAGGTTAATTGGACTGAAGTACGTTTAGAGATTGAAGGGGGTTTGCAGCGTTTGATGAACCGCGAATTACGCAGTCGTCCTTTAGTAGTATTCCTCTTGCAAACTCCCGAAAAACAACCCGTAAGAGCTACTAGAAGAAGAAAACGCTCTACTGCCACTACATCAGCCCCAGTAGTCTCTCCTCGCTCTTAAATAAGCTTTTAGCTGTTAGCTCTAAAATCACAATAGAAAAGCGTTACCAATATTTAGTTAGAGGTAACGCTTTCTTATTAGCAACGAGGGATTGTCGTTTAACTAAGCTACGACAGTAATATCATTGAGATAATCCTGTAATTGTCGGTCGTGGTCGTGACTTAGATTACCCAAGGGCAATTCGTCTTTAGGAAACGCCCGAACCTGTAACACTTCTAATTTATCTTCTGGGTCGAGCTTTCCTTCGACTTCTACTTCTAGCAAAATAGAAATTGAATGCAGCCGAGGATCTCTTTGGGGGTCAGAATAAACTCCTCTCAAACGTCTGATTTTGATTAAGTTTAGTCCTGTTTCTTCTTTCAGTTCTCGACTGGCAGCATGAGGTATATCTTCTCCCCAATCAATCATGCCTCCTGGTAAACCCCATTTACCCGTATCGCTTCGCTGGATCAGAACAATCCGACCATCAGGTAAAATCGGAATAATCGTTGTCCCAGTTACGGGATGACGGAAAATGATCCCAATTACAGTAGAAATAAATCGCCAAGCACGACGCATAGAAATAAATAAATAAAGAATTGAACGTTAGTTAGAGATTAAGAATTAAGTAAAGATTTAGCACGAGCGATCGCCTGACGCACTTGAGTAAAACCAGTACCACCATAACTATTACGAGCAGAAACTACCTGTTTGGGAGCGATCGCTTCATAGATATCGGCTTCAAAAGCAGGATGCAATTGTTGCCATTCTTCTAATGTTAGATCTTTTAAGAGTTTTCCAGCAGCCAGACTAGTCTTTACTACCTTACCTACCAAATTATAAGCCTCGCGAAAAGGAACGTCTTTACTAGCTAAATAATCGGCGACATCGGTGGCATTAGAAAAGTCTTCGGCTACCGCTGCTGCTAAGCGATTGGTTTTAAATTCAATGCCTTCTGCGAGCAAAATGGTCATCGCTTCTAAGCAAGCTTTTACGGTTTTAACGCTATCGAAGATACCTTCTTTGTCTTCTTGTAGGTCTTTATTGTATGCCAAGGGTAAACCTTTCATAATCACCAGTAAACCTTGCAAATGACCAAATACCCTTCCTGTTTTCCCTCGTACTAGTTCGGGAATATCGGGATTTTTTTTCTGAGGCATAATGCTAGAACCCGTAGCACAAGTATCCTTGAGGGTAATAAAGCTAAACTCCTGAGAGGCCCAAAGAATCATTTCTTCACTCAGGCGACTCAGATGCACCATAATTAGGCTGGCCGCACTAAGAAATTCAATCGCAAAATCGCGATCGCTTACCCCATCGAGACTATTTTCATAGATTTGGGCAAAACCTAGTAACTCTGCACTATAAGCGCGATCGATGGGGAAAGTCGTACCTGCTAACGCACCACAACCGAGGGGAGAAATATTAGTCCGCTTGTAGACATCCTCCAGTCTTTCCCAGTCTCGTTGAGCCATCTGGAAATAAGCCAAAAGATGATGAGCTAGACTGATTGGCTGCGCTCGTTGTAGATGGGTATAGCCAGGAATTAGAGTTTCTACGTGCTGTTCGCTATGAGCTAGCAATGCGGACTGAAACTGCCGTAATTGCTGCTGTATTTGTCTAATCTCGGCTTTCAAATACAGTCTAATATCAGTTCCTACCTGATCGTTGCGCGATCGCGCTGTATGGAGTTTTTTACCTACATCGCCGACAATTTCAATCAGCCGTTTTTCTACTGCAAAATGGACATCTTCTGCTTCTACCCCTGGATTAAAATTACCCTGTTGGTATTCGCTGCGAATTTGTTCTAAACCCGACTCTAGTTGCTGTGCCTCAGTATCGGAGATAATCCCCGTTTTTGCCAGCATTTTGGCATGGGCAATCGAACCAGTCAAATCGTATTCAATTAATTCAAGATCGAAACCGATGCTGGCATTAAAAATAGCGATCGCAGGATTCAAAGCCGACTCAAAGCGATCGCTCCAGGTTTTTTGCTTGCTCACAGTAGAAAAATCAACAATTATACGACTAGATTATTTTAAGTCATTAGTAGGGACGTGTCTTGGTGAGCATTACATGCGGCTAAAGCCTTTGTTGGCGCCTGACGGCGATATGCGAAGCCCGCGCATGACTCGCTGCGCATCGCGGTATCCGTGATAGACGCGGGGTCTCACCGCAGCATGCTACGTCTGTACGGTCATCGGTCATTTGTGACTAGCCTGTAAAACCTTTAAAGGTATAGCCAAAAAATACCCCAATTAGTAATGCCCAAACCTGTCCCGAATCGATAAAGTTATACCAGGCATCTTGCATTTGACCCAAAATATCGGGGTCTTCGATTTGCTGTGCCAGCAGGCTGGATACAGGCAAAAGATAATGGTGATGAAGATCGAGCATTATCTGTACTAGTTGGTCGTTAAATAATATTTCCATCGGATTAAAAGTTTTAATAGTGCAACCTGCACCTAATTTAATCTCAGATTATTTAAATCGCCAGTAGAGAAATTATTGAAGCAAGATTATTGAATGTTAGTCATTAGTAATATATTTGGACTTTATGGTGATTCTCTATCAAGTTACAAGTCTTCAGCTATCTACACTTCTTGAAGGATCCAAATGCATTAAGATAGATGGATTGCTGCTACCTCAAAACGAAGAGATTGCTCCTCGTTTCTTGTTAGAATTTGTAAGCGATCGACTAAACCAAGATCCTGAAAACCATTTTTGGTGGCTTCCTCGTTTAATTGTGGTAAATCGATTAATTGTGGGGATGATTAGTTTTAAAAATCCACCAGACTCAAATGGTTCAGTTGAGATTGGATATGGAATTGTACCTTCTCAACAAAGACATGGGTTTGCAACCCAAGCAGTTAATTTACTGGTAAAGGAAGGATTTTCGAGAAGCGAAATTCACATGATTGTAGCTTATACGGCTACCTCTAATTTGGCATCTTGGAGAGTGTTGGAAAAAAATCAATTCGTGAAAGATAAACGCACGATTAATAGAGAGAATGAAGAAGTCTTATTTTGGCGCAAAATGCGATAAAGACAACTAACTAAGCGAGTAGTTATTTGAGAAAATAGTCTGTATTTTTTCGGCAAAATAATTAAACTATATGAATATTTAGTTAATTTCTACTATGGTAGAGTAATTTTGTTTTTGTGGTTCTACCGAACTTACCGTGTAAAACTAACTAGCAAAGTGCCAAGTTAAAAAGCTTGTCTTCGTTGAAAGTTATCAAAATTCCTAAAGCCAAAAGCCCTTCTTTTTATCAGCTTAAGTTTATTATTAATTCCTTCTACTACTCCTTGTGTAGTTCCTTCATCGAAATAAGCAATAATTTCGCCTATCCATCTTTTTATTGTGACAAAGCTTTTGGGAAAATACTCGGAGATATCTTTTAACCAATCGGCTAAATTCAATAGTCCCTCACTCCAATTTTTCTGAGTTTCAAAAATATTTCTTAGTTCCTCTTTTAACCCGTGCATTTCAGTTAAGATCGGAGCTACTTGTTTAACTTCTTTGAGTTTTTCTGGCTCTGGTTCTTTCAAATCTTCTTGATTTTTGAGCAAGACATATTTACTTTTGCTCAGTCCTGACAATATTTTTTCTTTTTTTGATTTGTTTTTAAGTCGCTCTGCTTCTCTTTTAATTTTCCTTCTAGCTGCATCTAATTCGTCATTTACTTGTTTCATTATATGAAATCTATCTGCTACTATTGTTGCTTGGGGCATTAATTCTTCAGCTATATTTTTATAAGGCTTCCACAGGTCTATACTTATTTCTTGTATTTTCAATAAAACTTCTTCCCCCCAAGCTTCTAGGTATTCCGTAATTTCTTTTTTGGTTCTTTTTTCTACAAGTCCTACTACCTTTCTCTTTTCTAAATCTACTAAAACTACATAATAATTTTTTTGCCCTTTAACTACTGCTATTTCATCAATTCCTAGCTTTTTTAAATTTACAGGCTTTTCCGTGACTAAGTCTTGACTTATATCTTTGAGCATCGTTTCAATTTCT
>JASJEI010000201.1 GCA_030064795.1 Pleurocapsa sp. MO_226.B13
CGCGGTCTTTGCGAGAGGAAATGCTGGGGAAACCCCAGCTTATTCCACTCTCGCGGCGGGGGTTTCCACCCAACTAAGCGGTGCAAGCCCCATGAGCGATATCCGAAGGTGTCCCTAAAGGGATATATGCGGAGCGGTATCCTTTAGGACACTTCGATATATCCTTTAGGGCTGCATCAAGAAGCGATCGCCTTTAATCAATAAGATATGCCGATCACATGAAAAATAAAATAGTAGAAATTGACAATAAGTTTTCAATATGCAAACATTAGAAATAGGTTTTCAAAAAAACTTAACTAATGACCAACTTATATGCACCTAATTTCGGCTGGGAAGCTTAAAAAGGCTGCATCCAAGTATCCAGACGTTGCCGTCACAATTAAGGCATTCTGTAAAACAATCGACCAAGCACAATGGCAGAGTTTAATTGATGTACAGCAAGTCTATCGAGATGCTGAGGCAGTGGGGAATTTCACTGTTTTTAATATTAAAGGTAACAAATATCGCCTGATCCTCGATATTGATTATGAAGAACAAGTCGCTTATTTCAAGTATTTTTTAACCCACGCTGAATATGATCGAGAGCAATGGAAAAATGACTCCTACTATTAATCGAGAAAATTATCTCAAGCTTCTGGATGAAGCACAGCTTATTCCTAAAGTTATTGAAACTGAAGCAGAATACGAACAAAATCTTGGTATTGCTGAAAGGTTAATTGCGAAAAAAAAGAATCGGACTCCTGAAGAGACTGTGCTACTTCGTCTCCTAGTGAAGCTAATTGAGGATTATGAAGAAAATAACTATAACCTCAAAGAGTGGCGAGATCTTCCACCACACGAAATTTTGCAGCATCTTCTAGAAGTTAGTCATACTAGACAAGCCGATCTAGTTGGTATTATTAGTCCCTCAAAAGGATTAATTTCGGCAATTGTTAATGGCAAGCGATCAATTAGTAAAGAACAAGCTAAAAAGTTAGGAGCATACTTCAAAATTTCCCCAAGTTTGTTTATTTGATCAAGTTAAAAAGAAGTGCGATCGCACTACGCAGAAACAGAAGCCATCAAAAAAGCGCTCGCTTTTCTTTAACAAATAAATAAATCAAGAGAAGCGATCGCATTACTGATAGTTAAAAAGGTGCGTTACAGAAGTAACACACCCTACAAGATCGGGCGATCGCACTGATGCAAGATCTCAGTATAAACCGATGAGGTTTCCTCATCGGACAGCCCCTCAGGTTGCCTCGGAAACGTGAGCTGTCCGTTATCGAATGGTCAATGCTACACTAGCTAAGGGATGTCACTATCTGGGACAAGTACCAGCCAAGGTTAAATTTCCTGCCGACAAAGTCTTAGATGATTGCAATTTTGTAGTTTCTGACCATAAGCTGGGATGTTTTGAGAGATAAGGAGCCCCATCTCCGCAGTTTTGAGCAGATTGTGCAGTAATTTTTTCTAACTTGTGGATGGCTTGCTGTAACTGACGGTTTTTCTTTTTTAACTCTTGTTGCAGACGTCGAACTTTTAATTGGGTTTCCACTCTAGCTAATACCTCAACCGTCTTAAAGGGCTTGGTAATATAGTCACTTCCTCCCAGAGAAAAGGCTTTAACTTTATCCCAGGCTCCATCAAGGGCGCTAACAAAAATTACTGGAATGTCTTGGGTTTGGGGATTTGCTTTGAGTATTTGACAGACAGTATAGCCGTCTAACTCTGGCAGATGAATGTCTAACAAGATTACGTCAGGACATGCTATGGTAATCGCTTGTAGTGCAACTACACCATTAATCGCTTGTTGCACTTCATACCCTTGGTCTTCGAGCAAATCAGACAACAGTTTGAGATTTTCTGGCTGAGCGTCCACTAAGAGAATATTACCCTTCTGGTCAGCCGAAAGAACTGGGGATAAGGCAACAGGGGAAGGGGACTCAACCACAGGGGGCTGATGACGCATTTGGTGCTCTAGTATAGCTTTAATATTATATTTAGTGATTTTTTGATTTAAAGCTTGAGAAAGTAGTTGCCAGAGTTTCGGTGCAACGTTTTGCTTAACATATTTAGGAGAGTAGCCACATTCTTCCGCAATTTGGTCATAAGTCTTTCTACTTGCCTGTAGAGTAGTGAGTAAGATGGTACGTTGCAAATTACTCAAATAATTGCCTATCTTTCCAGATATTAATTCTTCAGCAAATGCTAAAAGCTCTTCAAAGTTGCTCATGATACGAAGAGATTATAATTTATCCCTCAAATCAATCTTGACAAAGTACTACCCCAAGATTGGACTTCCCTCTTAGCACCTAACGGTAGAGTTCACAACCAAAATTTGGGAGTCTTACTTTAAAGACGCTTCCCAAAGTCAATTTCTGAATTTTTTGAGTTAGAGCCAATTTTTCTGACTCGACTCACCCGATTCAATTCACTTCAAAGCCCAAAACCCCTTTGCTCTCTCATTTATAGTCATTTTATTGTGTCGCTCGATATAGCGATCGCACTATCAGAAAATTAAGAATGCGATCGCACAATCAGAAAAAGCAGCCATCAAAAAAGCGATCGCACCTCTTCAATCACAAACAGGTGCGATCGCTTAGTTTGACTCTGGAATAATAGGACTGGGGTGTGATTGCTACTTTTTACAACACAAACGGGATTTAAAATATCTTAGTTAAATCAAGTGACGTAACCCACACCGAAGCTGCGCGCTACGGTGTGGGCTTCTCCAGTCCCTTCAAGTTGAAAGGAGGAAGACTTCCTTCGCAGTACTCCATTTTTCCTGCTACGGCGGTTTAGAGTCAGGTACACGCCCAGCCCGACTTTTTGTAGAGATTTGAAAAACTACTACGCACCTAGTGTCCCAATAGACTTTTACGTTTACGGGGCGTTTAAAGTGCTGAAACGGCTCTCAAGGTGCGGAAGTAAATTCCGCACCTTGAGAGCCTCATAAATTCAGCACGCAGCCCCTCCCCAAGGACAAATCTAGGAGTTCTGGTTCACAACCCATATCTATTTTATTTTCCTGGTTCAAACATCCGATGAGGCTATTCTCATCTCACGTCGGAATACAAATATTGTACAATACTTGCGCGAAGGGGACTTCAAGAGCGCGAAAAGCTAGAAGACAAACCGAAAAATTAAAGTGTAAAGTCCCCTTCCGCACCTTGCTATATGAAGATTTTGTATCAGAATTGTATAGATTTGACCGATAAGTTATCGCCCTCGTTCTCGACGCGAAGCGAACGTTCTCCGCACACCGATTGCTCCGCAATACGGATGTGGGGCTTCCCACTCGCAAAGCTAAAATGACTACTATGACTTTCTGTTGTCATAATCAATAAACTCAACATTCAGTCATAGTGCCCTTAAAACCAATCGGTCCTTCGCCATTATAGGTCATGGTGCCATTCAGGTTCTTGCCACCGTCATCAGATGTTAAGTTTAGTTCGACCACATTCTGTTTAGAACGGCCACCGAGCACCCATTGACCTCCAGGATGCCAAGGCGCATTATTTCCTCCCCATTGGTTTTCAACGGTATAATTGTTACCGTCAGACAGGGTAGCGTGAAAGCCAATCGGTCCTTCTCCAGCATAGGTCATGGTGCCATTGAGGCTTTTTCCACCATTGTCAGACTTGACATTGATAGCGACAACATTCTGATTAGGGCGACCACCGAGCACCCACGTGCCACCTTTATGCCAAGGAGCAGATGAGCCACCCCATTGATTTTCCACTTGGTATAATAACGACATAATTGTCTCCACTGGATATTTTCTTTGTTTCTCTACCTTGAAGACGATCCCAAAACCCAATTTCTGAATTTTTCGAGTTAGATAGCATTTTTCTCTCTCGACTCACCCAATTCAATCCACTTCAAAGTCCAAAAGCTTTTTAAAACATACTTTGTAGTGCAATCAGAAAAAGAAGCCATCAAAAAAGCGATCTCAAAGAGATCCGCCTTCGGCGGTGCGCAACTATTCAATAACAAATATGCGATCGCTCAATCAGAAACAGAAGTCATCTAAAAAGCGATCGCAATTCTTCAATGACAAAGATGCGATCGCCCAATCAGAAAAAGAAGCCAGCAAAAAAGTGATCGCCTTTCTTCAAAAAAGAGGTACGATCACTTTTCAACTTAACTAATAACAACCTTACATGCACCTGATTTCGGCTGGGAAGCTTAAAAAGGCTGCATCCAAGTATCCAGATGTTGCTATCACAATTAAGGCATTCTGTAAAACAATCGAGCGAGCACAATGGCAGAGTTTAATTGATGTACAGCAAATTTATCGAGATGCTGAGGCAGTGGGGAATTTCACTGTTTTTAATATTAAAGGTAATAAGTATCGCCCAATCCTCGACATTGATATTGTTAATGGCAAGCGATCGATTAGTAAAGAACAAGCTAAAAAGTTAGGAGAATACTTCAAAATTTCCCCAAGCTTGTTTATTTGATCAATTAAGTTAGCGATCGCTTTTCTACTCTGCAGAGATATTCTTAATAGCATTTATCTACTAGCAAAGAGAAAATTTAAGATTATTCTTGTTCATCCTTTTGATAATGTAAAGAAGTCCATAGTTCAACGTCAGTAAAGTTAGCGCAGATTTTAAAATCACAAAGTATCCGATCGATTAATCTGCATGGTCATAAAGCGCAAATCAGTTGCTGATTGTATATCTAGTATTTCTGCGATCGCCATAATTCATAACGAAGTAGGTTCTAAAGCGATGAGTGAAACAACTCCAAATCTCGATCGAACAGTCTCTTCTTGCTGTCCGCTTATTCCCGAATCAATTTTGACTGCCAGTAGATGCGAACACACAGATCTAAACTTAGAGATTGAAGGTGAACTACCAGAAGATTTACAAGGTCATGTATTTATCGTCGCACCAGTAGGCACTGTGGATTCTGGAGGTTTACCATTTTCTAATGGAGACTCATTATTAAATGGCGACGGCATGATTTACCGACTGGACTTCGATCGCCAGGGTGAAACGAGGCTAACAACGCGACTGGTTAAACCCCCAGATTATTATGCAGACAAAGCAACTCAACCGGGAAAAGGGTACGAAAAATATCGATTCCGTAATCATGGAATTAGCCGTTTTTCTCTGACTCTTGGCTTTCGGAATGAGCTAAATACTGCTTTTTTACCGATGCGATGGAATGAGGATTCTCTTGGGCGTTTGCTAGTGAACTACGATGCAGGTCGTTCCTATGAACTAGATACCGAAACCCTAGAAGCAGTTACTCCCATTGGCTCAAATCAAGAATGGCAAGCCGAAATTAACAAACCCAAATTTCCTTGTAAACCGATTTTAAGTACTGCCCATCCTGCCTTTGATGCTTATACTGGTGAGATGTTTACTGTCAATTATGGCAGGTCTATTTCCAATTTTTTGCAAACTCTCCCTATTGCCTGGGAGTTGGAGGAACTTCCAGATGAAGTTTATCAATTAGTCGCAGCGATACTGGGTTTTTTCCGTGCCGAGATCTTCCAAGATCTTTTGCGGTTAAAATTTCGATGGATGCAAAGCATCTTAGAAGAAGTCATAACTTTAATCGCACGACTGATTGGAGAAGATATTGAGGATTTTGTCTATCTGATTCGCTGGGATGGGGAAGGTCACTTGGAACGATGGAAGTTAAGACTGCCAGATGGCTCGCCTGTGAAAATTGAACAAACTATGCATCAAATCGGTGTCAGTAAAGACTACGTAATCTTAATGGACACAGCCTTTATTGCTGGCATAGAGCAAGTACTTAACAACCCATTCCCTGAGAATAAAAAAATCGAAAGATTATTCCGCGAATTACTCGAACATCCCAATCTGCCAGATTCAGCCATTTATCTTGTGCGTCGTAGCGATCTTCAAGTAGGACAGCGCCCTGCTTGTTCAGATCGAGAAGTTACAGTTTTGGCTAAAAAATTAGTGATTCCTTTGTCAGCAGCTCACTTTCTGGTTGACTACGAAAACCCGAATGGACAGATTACCCTCCATATTGGTCATATCTCTGCATGGGATGTAGCGGAATGGGTTCGCGAATATGATGTATCTGCGTATCCTCCCTATAATCCTATCGCCAAGCGAGTTTATTCAATGGAACCAAATGAGATGGATATTAGCCGTCTGGGACGTTATGTGATTGATGGAGAAAGGGGAGAACTTGTCCAATCCCAAGTTATCTACGCTTCTCCCTATACTTGGGGAACAGGGTTGTATGCTTACCGAGATCAGTTGCCTTCGGGAAAGCAACCAAAGCGACTCGATAATATTTATTGGAGTTCCTTTGGACTTTGGCAGGAAACAATGACCAAGTTCTTATTCGAGTTATATGATGATTTTCCCTACCGAGCAGTTCCCTTGAAGGATTTGCTAGATTTGGGTAAACAAGGCGTTCCCTCATACCTGTTTCGGCTACATACCTCAGATGAGTCGATGACTATTGCAGATTCCTATCAGTTTCCTGATGGATATATGGTCAGTTCTCCTCAGTTTATTCCCCGCCTTGGGAGTGACGGAGATTCTACTGATGGTTACATCGTTTGTACTGTTTTTACACCTCAGAGCAATGAATTCTGGATTTTTGATGCAGCTAATCTAGCTAGAAACCCCCTATGTAAGCTGAGTCATCCCGATCTCAACTTTGGTTATAGCTTGCATACTGCTTGGCTTCCTAAAATTGGTCGT
Organism: Pleurocapsa sp. MO_226.B13; assembly: GCA_030064795.1. The sequence goes on from JASJEI010000201.1 coordinate 6,684, forward strand.
CGTCAAGCCAGTTACAATATTCCAGTCAAGCCAGATTTTCAGGAGTTGGTCAACGAGAATTCCCCAGATATTCAAAAACTATTTGCAGAAGAAGTTTACCCCCACTTTCAATAAGATAATGGGGATTGGGTATAGTAGGTAACTGTCCGATGATCGATCTGCCTGGCTATGAAATTGACCAGAAAATTTATGAAGGATTAAAAACTGCTGTTTATCGTGGTAAATCCAATCGCCAAGAACAGTCAGTTATCATCAAAGTTCTTAAAGCTGAATATCCTTCGATCGAACAAATTGCTAGTCTTAGACAAGAATATGCAATTATTCAGGATTTAAACTGTGAAGGAGTTGTTAAATACTATGCTTTAGAAAACTATCGTCATAGTTTTGCCCTGATCTTAGAAGATTTTGGCGGTCAGTCTCTAAAACAATTGCTGAAAACTCAGACACTCTCTATTCTTGATTTTTTGGTAATTGCGATCTCTTTAACACAAACCATAATTGAGCTTCATCAAGTTCCAATTATTCACAAAGATATTAAACCTAGTAATATCATCATCAACCTAGAAACGAAGCAGATTAAGCTGACTGATTTTAATATCGCCTCTCGTCTGAAATTTGAGCAGCAGAACATCACCAATCCTCATCTTTTACAAGGGACATTTGCCTATATGTCCCCAGAACAAACAGGACGGATGAACCGTGCAATCGACTATCGCAGTGATTTCTATTCGTTGGGAGTGACATTTTATGAAATGTTGACTGGAACCTTGCCATTCAGTAGCACCGATCCTATGGAATTGGTTCATTGTCATATTGCCAAACAACCTCCTGCTTTAGAGCAGTTCAATATTCCCCCAACAATTGCCAACATCGTCATGAAACTGATGGCGAAAAATGCGGAAGATCGCTATCAAAGTGCTGCTGGACTCAAATTTGATTTAGAGACTTGTTTATCTCAACTACAAAATAAAAACAAGATCGAACTTTTTACTTTAGGTGAATGCGATCTCCGAAATCAGTTACTTATTCCCCAAAAACTCTATGGGAGAAAAAAAGAAGTAGCAAGCTTACTCGCATCATTTAATCGAGTAGCCGAGAGTAAAGGAAAGATAGAAGATCAATCTCCATCTAAAATCGAAGTAACCCTAGTTTCTGGTTATTCAGGAATCGGTAAAACTTCTATTGTCAACGAAGTTCATAAAGCAATTGTTGAAGCTCAAGGATTTTTTATTAAAGGTAAATTCGAGCAATTTAAACGTGATATTCCTTATGCTGCTCTAATTCAAGCATTTCAAGCATTGATTCGTCAATTATTAACAGAAAAGGAAGAACAAATTACTTTTTGGCAAGATAATCTCTTAAAGGCTATTGCTCCTAACGCCCAGATTATTATTGATGTCATTCCTGAAGTTGAACTGATAATCGGAGAACAACCAGAAGTAGCCAAACTTGGTTCTTTAGAGTCTGAAAATCGATTTAATCGAGTTTTTCAACAATTTATTAGTGTTTTTTGTCAACCCGAACATCCTCTGGTAATTTTTCTAGATGATTTACAATGGGCAGACGCTGCATCTCTTAAGCTATTTCAACTTCTAATTACAGATGGAAATAGCCAACATTTGTTTATCATTGGAGCTTATCGAGATAACGAAGTCAGTTCAACTCATCCCTTAACACTGGCTCTAGAGAAAATTAAGGCAACCAAAACGGTGGTCAGTCATATCAAGGTTCAACCTTTATCTTATCCCCATGTTGAACAATTAATTGAAGATACTTTAGGTATCAATGTTAATTTAGATCGGCTTAAACTATTAGCAGAATTAATTTTTAATAAAACCCAAGGTAATCCTTTTTTTATTAGTCGATTGCTCAAAACTTTGTGTACAGAAAAATTGATAAATTATCAAATCAATACAAATAGTTGGCAATGGAATATCGAAGAAATTCAAGCTATTGGCATTACCGATTTTAATGTTGTTGAATTAATTGCTAGAAATATTGGTAAGCTACCGGTGAAAACTAGGGAAATCCTTAAATTAGCTGCTTGTATTGGCGACTTTTTTAGTTTAGAATTGTTGACGACTGTTAATCAAAAGTCTACATTGTTAACCGCTCGAGAATTATGGATAGCTCTTCAAGAAGGATTAATTTTACCTCAGTCAGAAAGCTATAAAATTCCTTTGGTTTTTGCTGAAACAGAATCACCAAAGCCAAAAGTACAGGATATACAAGTTCAATACAAATTCTTACACGATCGAGTACAGCAAGCTGCCTATTCTCTGATCCCAGACTCTAAGCGAAAAGCTACTCACTTAAAAATTGGTAAACTTCTTCTGGAGCAGACTAATCTCCAAGAACAACAAAAAAATATTTTTGTTCTAGTCAATCAACTCAATTTTGGTATTGATTTACTGCGTAGTACTTCAGAAAAAGAAGAGCTATGTCGATTAAATTTAATTGCGGGACAGAAAGCTAAGTCGGCAACAGCCTACGAAGCCTCTATTAATTATTTACATCTTGCCAGTCAACTCTTAGCATCAGATAGCTGGCAAAATCAGTATGAAATTACTTTTAATGTTTATCTTGAATTAGCAGAAGCTGAATATCTAAATTCTAATTTAAAAGAGGCTGCCGATCTGTGCGATCTAGCTTTGCTACATATACAAAATAATTTGGATCAAGTTAGGTTTTACGAAATCAAAATTAAGATTAATCTGGCTAAAAATGAAATCAATATAGCTTTAGATAATGGACAAAAAGCTTTACAATTGTTAGAAGTATCTTTGTTAAAATCACCTCCTCAAGAATTAAATCTGGAGAAGTTAGCTGCGTTAGCTCCAATGAAAGCTCCCGACAAGTTGATGGCAATGCAGATTCTTAATCTGATCTTTGCACCTGCTTGTTTTGGTGAAAGCTCTATGGCATTAACCATCCTCTATACTATGATCGAACTTTCTCGGCAGTATGGTAATTCGCCACCAGTAATTTATGCTTATGCTAGTTATGGAAGTCTTGTTGCTTGGCTTCTTCTAGACATTGATTTAGCTTATCAACTAGGACAATTATCTTTACTTATTTTAGATAAATTAAATTCAAGGGAATTTTGGGCAAAAGCCTATGTCTCAATTTCGATTAATCAAACCTATAAAAAACATCATATTAAGGACACTCTTGAGCCACTTCAGCAATCTATTCAAAATGCTCTGGAAGTTGGCGATCTTGAATTTGCTTGCCATGCAGCAAATTTTTATTGCGGACATTTATTATTTGTGGGTGCAAACTTAACGTTTGTTCACAGTAATCAAAAAAGATATATTACTTTTATTAATAAATTGCAGCAAGAACATCCATTATATCTCACTAAAATAGGCGCACAATTTGTAAACAATTTATTAAATGAATCAAGTTCAAAAAACTTGATTGGCGATATTTTAGATGCAAGAGAAGCTTTACCTTATTTGCTCAAAACCAATAATCTGATTTCTATTTTTAATATTTATTTTTATAAAGCCTGGCTTTGTTACTTAGTAAAAGATTATAGCCAAGCCATAAAAAATAGCGAAATAGCAATTGAATATTCTGGGTTTATTAAAGCAGAAATTATTTTTACAGAACACAATTTTTGTTATTCTCTGGCATTATTAGCCCAATATCCACGCATTAGCAAAGAAAGGCAACAAAAATACTTTGAGCAAGTCCAAGAAAATCAAAAATTGATGGGACTTTGGAAAGATCATGCTCCGATGAACTTTCAGCACAAATACGATCTAGTAGAAGCAGAAAAAGCCCGTGTTTTGTCACAACCTCTCGCAGCAATGGAGTATTACGATCGCGCCATAGCAGGAGCTAGAAAACAAGAATATATCCAGCACGAAGCAGTCGCTCATGAATTGGCAGCAGAATTTTATCTAGCTTTAGAAAAAGAGAAAATTACTTTTGGTAGAGAAGAAATTGGGAAGATATATCTTAGAAATGCCCATCATTGTTATACTCGTTGGGGAGCAAAAGCCAAGGTCAAACAGTTAGAAGCAGAATATCCCCAGTATTTATTAGGAGTAACGAATCAAAGTAAATCTAAAAGTCTGAGTACAACCATCTCTACTACTGGTTCTGATGGAGAAATTCTCGACTTAACCACTATTATTAAAGCATCTCAAGCTATTTCTGGTGAAATCAAATTAGAAAAACTACTGCAAAAATTAATGAACATTGTGATTGAAAATGCAGGGGCGCAAAAAGGTTTTCTACTTTTAAATCATGAAGATAGTTGGTTAATTGAAGCGCAAGGAACAGTAGATAGCGATCGAGTTACTATCTTACAATCAACTCCGATAGAATCTGTAGACTCTGATAACTCTCTTCCTATCTTACCAACTACAGTTATAAATTATGTAGCCCACACTCAAGAATATCTTGTTCTAAACGACGCAGTCCATGAAGGACAATTTATTAATGACCCTTATATTATTGCCACCCAAAGTAAATCAATTCTCTGTACTCCTTTACTTAATCAAGGTAAACTTAGAGGAATTGTTTATTTAGAAAATAACTTAACTACAGGTGCATTTACTTCAGAACGAGTCGAACTGTTAAATATACTGTCTGCTCAAGCTGCTATATCTATTGATAACTCAAGGCTTTATCAAACCTTAGAACAAAGAGTAGAAAAACGTACCAAAGAACTATCTAAAACTTTAGATGTTCTTAAAGCGACTCAAGCAGAACTTATCTTTGAAAATGACCTGCTCAAAAGTGCCGAACAACCCTCAAATTTTAATTATCAAGTTGGTGGAAGTTTGCCAATGGATGCGCCAACTTATGTGGTACGACAAGCAGATAGAACCCTTTACAAAGCCTTAAAACAAGGTCAGTTCTGTTATATTTTGAATTCCCGACAAATGGGTAAATCTAGTCTCATGGTAAGGATGATGCACCATCTAAAACATGAAGGATATAAGTGTGCTGCCATAGATCTAACCCGCATTGGTACTAAAAATGTGACTGTTGAGCAATGGTATAAGGGACTGGCTCTTGATTTATTGCGTAATTTTGGCTTGGGAAAAAAAGTCAATTTCAAAGCTTGGTGGAATGACAGATTAGACATTTCTCCCGTACAAAGATTAGGTCAATTTATTGAAGATATTTTATTATTTGAAGGGAATTCAGAACATCATGAATCTATACAAAAACGAGTTATTTTTATCGATGAAATTGATAGTATTTTAGGGTTAAAATTTCCAGTAGATGACTTTTTTGCGCTCATTCGCTCTTGTTATAATCAACGAACTATTAACCCACAATCTAGGTATCAGGCTCTAACCTTTGCTTTTTTTGGAGTAGCTAGTCCCTCAGAATTGATGAGTGACAGTAAGAGAACTTCCTTTAATATTGGTCAAGCAATTGAATTAGCAAGCTTTAAAAAACATGAAGCACAACCCTTATTGTACGGATTGGCTCAAAAAGTTAGTAATCCTCAAACTATTCTGCAAGAAGTATTAAACTGGACGGGAGGACAGCCTTTTTTGACCCAAAAGCTCTGTCGATTGATTCGTAATGCAGACGTTCCTATTCCTGTCAATGGCGAAACAGAATGGATCGAGAACTTAGTACAAGAAAAAATAATTAAGAATTGGGAAGCTCAAGATCAACCAGAACATTTGAGAACTATCCGAGATCGCATTCTCAAAAGTAAAAACTGGAAACAACTTCTAACACTCTATCAACAAATATTAGAGCAAAGAGAAATAATTGCTGTTGACAGTCCAGAAGAACGAGAATTACGTTTGTCAGGATTAGTAATTAAAGAAGATGGAAATATAAAAATTCATAACCGTATTTATGAATCGCTTTTTGATCGCGGTTGGGTTGAAGGTTCCGTTGCCAAAAAAATCAACGGATAGCATTGGTGACAAGTTAAGGTTGTGTACCATTTGTCAATTACTTGGTTGCAAAATGTTACTAAGTGTCAAAGTGATTGCTAATTCAGGCTTTTGAGATTTTTTCTTTTTTTGCGATCGCTTAATTTCTTAAGCGATCGCAAAATCTTCCCTAAAGTCATTCAATCATCTGTCCTAAAAGGGTGTAAATCGTCAATGG
>JASJEI010000561.1 GCA_030064795.1 Pleurocapsa sp. MO_226.B13
CGAAATTTGAGCGAACGGTGAGTTAGTTCTCTATATCGACAAGAGAACTAACTCCCTGTTTTTTCAAGCAGGAGAATTGCTAGCCTCTTAGCATATTATGGCTCTTTTTTTCTTGCGCTTACCCTGCAAAAGATAGTGGAATATCATTCTATTTTTTTACTTTATTTTTTACTGAAAAGCTGAGTTGTTGACTCGTTGAGACTTACTTTTATAAGTATAGTAAGCCTTTTATGGGATTGGGTTTTGAACTAAAAAACAACGCACAAGTAAATAGATCTACTAATATAGGCTGTTAATATAGACTTTTTTTCATTTAATTTTCTTCGCAAATTGTTTCTGATTATATGAAAAGTATGTCGGAAAACTTGTAAAGTACTTTACGAACGGGTTTAATTATGATGACCGATATGTATAAAGTTTTACTATACAGAAGAGAACGAGAAGTAAATGTCATTTTTTAACAGTTTGCGCTTTAAAATGCCTGCAACAGTTCTACTAGGTGTAATTCCGCCGATGTTAGGAGCTCTTTTTTTTGCTAGCTACCGTGCTGACGTAAGACTTCGCCAAGAGGCTCAAGAAAATATAGCTTTTAAAGCTAAGATTTTTGCTAACACAGTATCCTGGTGGAATCAAATGAATGTTTTGGCTCTAAAACAACTGAGTCTGCAACCCGATATAGTTAGCATGGATGCCGAGCGACAAAAACCAGTATTAAAGAATTTAGTCAGAACTAACGAAAATCTCTATTTAGCCAGCACGACTGACCGAAACGGTTTTAATCTGGCTCGTAGTGACAATAGCAAACTTATGTATTATGGAGACCGTCCCTGGTTTTCAGGAGCCAGAGCAGGTAAAGACATCACATACCAAAGTCTGATCAGCCGTACGATTATGAAACCAGCCGTCTGTATGGGAACCCCAATTCGGCAAGAACCAGAGGAAATTACAGGTGTGGCGATGATATGTACGGAGCTTTCGGCTCTAGCAGAGCAAATCGGTCAACTTCAATTTGGCAAATCTGGTTATGCTCTCTTAGTGGATCGAACTGGTCATGTCTTAGCTCATCCCAACTCAGCTTTTCTCTCTGGCGCGGAATTAAAAAACTTGAGTCAATATAAACCCATCACAAATATCTTGGAAGGTCGCGACGGTTTCTTTTATTTTAAAGACGAACAAGGTGTCGATTGGGTTTCCTACGGCATTTCTCTGGAAAATGGCTGGAACGTTGCTATCCTACAACAAGAAGCTGAGTTTCTGCAAAATGAACAAGAATTCCAGAATTTGTCATATTTGATTGCCTTGGTGACCGTGATAACTATAAGTGCTTTGATTTGGCTATTGGCTAATCGTCTGATTCGACCGATTAGCCAACTGAACAAGGCAGCGAAGGCGATCGCACTCGGTCAATTGGATAAGAGAGTAAAAATTGAGAGTAGAGATGAGCTGGGATCTCTTGCCACATCTTTTAATCAGATGGCAAACCGTTTGAAAACTTCATTCAAAGAGCTAGACAATCGAGTTAAAGAACGGACTGCCCAACTCAACAAAGCTAAAAAAGTGGCAGAACATGCTAATCAAACTAAAGATAGATTCCTAGCCCACATCAGTCACGAGCTGCGTTCTCCTCTCAATAGCATTATTAGCTACGCGAAAATACTTCAGGAACAGCCCGACTCAATGAGCGATCGAGTCAAGGGATTAGAAATAATTCAGGAAAGTGGAATCCATCTATTAAATCTAATTGAAGACATTGTAGATTTCTCCAGAGTTAAAGTTGGTAAGATAAAATTCAATCCCACTTATATAGGCTTGCAGTCCTTTTTAGATGGAATAGCGGGTATGGTTGAGATGCGGGCAAAAGAGAAACAACTTATGTTTGAGTGCAAAACTGTGGGCAACGTAGCCACTGGTATTTGGGCAGATGAGAAAAGGCTGCGACAGATACTAATTAATCTTTTAAACAATGCTATTAAATTCACCGATCGAGGTAAGGTAGCCCTTAGAGTTACTGTCCTCAACCAAATAGAAGGAGCCGCCGCTAATAGCCCCTTTCCTCAACAAAAACTTCGCTTTGAAGTCATGGATACAGGTATAGGGATAAGACCCGAAGATTTAGAGAAAATTTTTCAACCTTTCGAGCAAGTTAGTGTTTCCGAGCAGCAAGTAGATGGCACGGGTTTGGGTTTGGCTATCAGTAAGCAATTAATTGAAATGATGGGAAGTCAACTCAAAGTCGAGAGCGAATTCGGTATGGGGTCAATTTTTTGGTTTGACCTCAGCTTACCTGTGACGCAAATTCTTCCAGAAGCAAATGATAATGGAGCAGTAAAAGTATTAAGTTCCGCTGGTAGAAAACATAAAATTCTCGTAGTGGACGACCGAGAAGAAAATCATATTTCTTTGAGCAGCATACTTAAACCTTTGGGCTTTGAGGTAGTCTGTGTCTCCAATGGTCAGCAAGCACTGGAAGTAATCCCTTCTGTTCGACCAGACCTAATCTTACTCGATCTATTTATGCCAGTCAAAACTGGCTTTACACTAGTCCGAAGACTCCGAACAATCTCAGAATTTGAGACTATTCCCATTATTCTGATATCAGCTAGTAGCTATGATGTCGTAGAGAAAGCGAGTCATTATCTTGGCTGCGAAGCCTTTCTGACTAAACCTATTGATGAGAAAAAATTACTGGCTTTATTGCAAGAATATTTGGTGTTGTCAGAGTATACGACTTAATTGACAACTAATAACGCACTAAGCAGGATGCTTTACTCTTTTTTTTGTTCTCTTTTCTTCGTAAAATTGCCAACAAGTCCTGTATCTTATACCATTTCTTAAAAGTAGTAAGAGAAATACAACGGTTTTTAATTATTAATAACCAACCCATTAAGCTCTGGGTCGTTTTTGGTAAGTCGCTTCCCAACATACTCAACCACACTCCCAAGGGACGAACGACCAACAACAATAAACCTGCTATCGATAAAGACTCTCCAGCATGTTTCAATATAGGATCGATTAGTAAGACCGTTCCTAAAATTACGATCGCCGTTACTTCCAAGAGTTTTTCAACTTGTTCGGTAAATTCTAACTGTGCCAATCTTTTATCCTGTTGGCAATAGTAGCTGCGCTGCACCACCCAACCGGCGACAAACACCGCCAAAAATCCGTAGCCATTGACCAATTCAGTCAGGGAATAAGCTAAGAGAATAATGCTCAATGCCACAAAGTCTTCCATCAAATCATCTGCTTGACGACGTTTTTGCAACTGATGGTCGATCCAAACCACAGCTTTTGCCACGACAATACCCATAACAATACCAGCAGCGATCGCCCAAACTAGATCGATAGCTACCCAGCTTTTAAACCAGTTATTCCAGTCGGAATCTTTAAAAGCATAAATGCCAAAATAAACAAAAGGAAAAGCTAATGAGTCATTCAACCCTCCTTCAGAAGTCAAAGCAAAGCGTAACTCATCCTTGTCTTTAACGTGGGCCAGTTGTACCTCAGAAGCCAGAACGGGTCGGTCGGTGCTAGGATCGCCCCCAACAGTACCGCAGCCCCCCAACTCATCCCCAAAATGTAATGAGCGATCGCTGCCAAAGCAAAGATGGATAATGGCATTAAAAATCCAATCAGTCTAATAGTAGATTGCCACGCCCATAACTTGAGGGGACGATTGATTTTTAGTCCGCAACCAAACACCGAAACAATGACTACGAATTCCGTCAATCTTTCTAAAAATTGGGTGTCTGGTCGAATTTTAATCAATCCAAAACCATAAGAACCCAACAAAATCCCAAAAATTAGATAAATAAGAGCATAGGAAAGAGGTAAACGTTTAATCCAACCCGAACCTAGAGTTACCCCTAGCAACAACAACCCAATAACTAAGAGACTGAGAATATAGGTATTCATTTTTGATTGTGCTTGGTTAAAGTGAGATCGACCTATCTGGGTAATGTCTAGTTAGAATCGGTTATCAGTTATATCTTGCCAAAACAGGCTATTCTGGATTTGATGGGGATAGATCGGTTTCTACTTGCTGCAAATTTTCTTGCAAAATATTTAGGACTACTTGGGGATCGGTTGCTTGCTTCATTAGCTGTGCTTCTAGGTCGTAGCGATCGCGTATGTCGGGCAAATCTGCTCGCAATTCTTCGACTAACTCAATTAACTTGGCGATTTTTTGTTCCGTCAGCAGGTTAATTTGTAGAGTCAGATTGGATCTTTGTTCCGCCAATTTATCTTGACGGCTTTGTTGTACTAGTACTCCCGTGGCAATTAGTAGTGCAGCAATATCTACTCCCATCTCCTGTGCGTTAAATTTGGGTATCCCTGGGGGTAATAACTGTGGTGCAGCATGAGTACAGATAATCCAGCAGAGCAGAAACAATAACTGTAGATACAAAAACTCTGACTTGCCAAAAAAAGCAGCTATCTTTTCAATCAGGCGATGTCTTAAGGGTAGTTTTTTTTCTTGCTTAGCCTGAAAGCCAATAATAGCTTCAATATTTTTGATCACTTGGTCGGACAGGGGATATTTCTTGCCGTCAATATACACAGATTTTGTGGCGGGAACAATCACAGGGGAGGAGCGATCGGGAACAGAAACCATGCTATCTGAGGTTTTATGAATATAGTCAACGAATATTATAGCGACTATATTAAGTTAATTTAAATCAAATTACTTCTGTCTAAAGAAAGACAATACTAGGGGAGTGGAGAAGATAGAGGGAGTTGAACCTCTAAGACTAAGCTGCGGAAGAACAACTAACGACTGTGCGGATGATCGGGCCGTTCACCCCTACTACTAACCACTAACCACTAACCACTAACCACTAACCACGCTCTCAGACGCGATATATCGCGTCTCTACCCACTAACCACTGGCTAAATTGTAAAAGGGTCGATCGCATATTCATTCCATTGATGTCGATGCCATTCCGCCACATAAGGATTAACGGTAAACTTGGGTTTGTTATCTGCTGAAACATCGATGCGTAAAAAAGAATAAGGACGTTTTTTATCCTTACCACTACCATTGCGCCCTACATATAGATGTGATTGACCGATGGGTTGAGCATCTAAGTCTGCATCTTGATACAAGACTGTCCCTTCCGAACGTTGACGACGCAAACTATGACCGCTACCACCGCAGACAATCCAGTTAATATAAGAATCGGCAGCTTCCGTATCTTTGGTGTAAAGATGTTCTAGACAGTGAGCATGACCAGATATGACTAGATCGACTAGAGAACGTCCTTCGGGTAACGCACCTATATTTTTAACGGCATCATCAAATACTTGACGCAGGCGATCGCGAATTGCTAAAGTCTGTCCCTGATTCCATTTGGTTTTTTCGGTAACGTAGGCGGGATGGTGTAAAAAGATAATTCTGCCTCGCACTGTTTCGTCTTGCCAAGATGCGACTAAACTATCCTTGAGCCACTCTAACTGCTCCCAGTCGGTAACCGCTTGCTGTTTATTTAGCTGTTTTTCGATATCGCGCTGACTTTCAGCAATATGCTCTAATTTGGCGTAATAGTCATCTATTTGTTCGGCATCGTCAGGGTGATTGTGGTCGAGTTTATCTATTGCCTCTTGGATTTTTTGTTCGCGATCTTCTAATGCACTTTGAAGCTTTAATAGTTTTTTCCTTTTGGTTGCACCTTTGGCTGTATCGGGTATAGCCATGGGTTGATTGAAAGTATTGGAATCTAAGGCAAAACAATCAATCCCGCCATAACGGAAAGTATAGTAACGATTGGGCAGGCGAGTAAATTTTCCTGGTTGATAATTTAAACAGCGATCGCCTGTAAATTCGGCAGTATAGTGAGTATCTAGGTGTTTTTTTAAATTCTCCTGATTCTT
>JASJEI010000562.1 GCA_030064795.1 Pleurocapsa sp. MO_226.B13
CGGGTATAAAGGGATAAACGACCCCGCGCCGTCTTACGGCGCAAGACAAAGGCGTAATTCCGCATGTACGCCCTAAAGGATTAGTTGCGGCGAACTATGCGCCTTACTTTCGGTCACGCACGCCTGACAGGCATACCTTGTCTCTTTGAATTCCGAATTCCGAACTACCAACCACCAACCAAAATCGGCAAAACCATGAAAATCATCCGTCTACTGTGGCGAAAATCTTGGGAACTCTTTGTTGCTGGAGCGATCGCTGGGGCGGTGGCGGGGGCGAGTAGTGCGGGGATAATTGCCATGATTAACTATTGGACATTGGCAAATTTGAGTTTTGACAGGAGGCGATCGCCCACTCGAATCCCGATGCGGGGCAGACGCATCTTCCTCAACCAAGATACTCAATCTTGGTTAGAGAAACTCACTCAGACTCCAAAAGTAATCACTTTGGTCTAAGCCGCAGTCTGAGATGGGTTATAGACGAAGCGATCCACTACCTTCTCCACAGTACCCTTAGCGATTTTCATGCGTTTACCCTGGTAACATTTTATTTAATTTTATCTGCTACTTCTCTTAGCTCTTTAACTAACGTCTTGTTTTTATGGCTTCTTGAGCCATATAATCTAGCACTAAACACTGTGATTATTTCTAGGACATCCTGTGCTAAATCTTCCTCAAATATCTTTTTCCAAATGCCTAGGCGTTCCCACTTCTGAAAGTATTTGTAAACCGTGCCATGATGAGGAAAATCATGGGGGAAAATTTCCTACTGACCCGACAATTACGGCAGCTATTTGACCAGAATATTAGAATTAGTAGAAACTAAATCTACGAGACAGTTTTAGCATGAATTGTCAGGAAAAAACCGTTTTATAAGCTGTACTGCCAACCAGCCCAAAATCAGACCGATAATATTAGCTATCAGATCTTGCAATTCACCATAGCGATTAACATAGGGCTGTGATACTTCTATAATTCCACTCCAGAAAACAAAAAAAAGCGCGATCGCCAACCAATAATCGGGTTTTTTTAGAGCGGTGGGGAACATCAGCGCAGCATAGGCAATCAAGTGATGAGTTTTATCGCTACCAGGTATAGGAGGTAATTCTTTTAAGGGCGAAAGAGATAAAACGGTAATAACTGTCAGAATAAATAATGTCAGGGATATCCAATACTTTTTAATTAAGACTAATATCATTTCAGTTTTTAACTAAGACACATCTTAAGCCAACAAATCATCTGTATTCATCTGCGTTTACCTGTGAACTCTTTTACTAATCTGACAACTGCTGCAATTGTTTTCAAGATCCTGTTTATATTCACGGCATAACCTTCTCTTCACATGAGGATCTTACGGGATTAGTTGGTTTTGACCATTCTTCCTTGAGCCATTGACGAACAAACAACCCCATTTTGTTTCCTCCTAAGACGAGATCGCTTTCATCTACTAGCCTGGGGGAACAATAATGATCGTAAGTCCACACAGTCCAATTAATATTAGGACGTTTGCTCAAAAATTCTTTCATCGGTCGACCAAATTCTTCAGTTGTAGCTTTAGAGAATTCCCACTCTGCATCTGCTTGCCAGCCAAATTCGGTCAGAAAAATAGGAACGCGATCGGCTGCCTTACCAAATACTTCTTCCCAATCGTATTCTAGACCTATTTCTCTCGGCCAGCTTTCTTCCATACCCTTGTAAGTATGATTGACATAGGCTAAGTTGCTACCCTCAAAAGGATAATCGGGAGCATAACGAGTAATTTGCGACCATAAGGGAGAGCCAATCAGGATAATATTTCTCGGTGCGCGTTCTCTAATCAGATCGACCCATTCTTGCGCTACATCCCGCCAAATTTTCCAATTTTGCTTGATTACTAGTTTTGGATAGCCTGGTTCATTGTAGAGTTCAAAAATAACATTGGGATAATCTTTAAAGCGTGGTGCGATGTAACTCCAAAAATCTCTGGTTTTCTGATTCATTTCTGGCGATCGCCAATCTGCGCCTTCTTCTCCATCGACTGCATGCCAGTCGATAATGCAGTAGACTCTTTGTTTAACACATTCATCTACTCCTGCTTGCAGCGTTTGATACACTTCTTCGAGGCTAAAATCATCCAGATGATAATCCTTAATAGGTAAACGTAACAGATTCGGATACCAACCGTTCGTACCGTTGGTTACTTTGGCAATTTTTTGTTTAAAGTCGGGTAAAACCTTTTCTCCCCAGGCGTTATTAAAACCACAAAAGCTAATTCCTCTTAGGGTAACGCGATTTCCCGCTTCATCTTCGATCCATTTGCCATCTACCTGAAGCCAGGGTAAATCCTCAGACTCGTTGCAAGACTGGAATAAGCTAGAGTTATCTTCAGCCTTAACAGGTAATGTCTTCCTAGCGATCGCAGTCGAAAATAATACTGATAAACAAGCGATCGCCACAACAATTAGAATTAGTTTTTCGATCTTCATTAATATTCAAATCAATTTGCTTAAGATATTGTAGATTTATTTTCCATGGAGAATCTATGCGCTGACTATGGCAATGGAGAAACGGCAGAACAACAAGCTCAAGCGATAATTCCCCTGAATGGAAAAGTAAAAGAATCAAATGGTAAATATAACCCTGATGATGATAGTAATGGCATTACGGGTACTATATTCGACAATCGATCTCCAAATATCGAACTTGATGGTACTGTCAATAAAGTTTTTACTGGCTTAATCGATTTATGTGGCGATCGCAAAGTCAAAGAAATTGAATCTTTAGAAATATCAGTGGCTCAACTGATGGACTATCGCAAATTGGGAACGGCTATTCCTTTACTAAGTCGTTTGTCTTTAAGAATCGATCGAACCGCAACCATAAAGTTAATAAATTCCGATCGCGATTTGAATTGCTCTTTGAATACGAGCGAATAATTCGGGGGTTATCTCACCATAAGGTCCTCGTTCGAGATATTTTTTCTCTATATTGGTCATAACATCGCACATCGCTACGGAATTCTTATTCAATCCTCCTTCACCTTTTCGCATCAAAACACGGCTGGGATTAGCTGCATCAGAAGTATCGCTAGAAAAAGGAACGACTAAGACAGTAGAACTATATTGATTGCGGATATCTATCGACACTACAACTACAGGGCGTTTTTTTGTATCCCCCGATTGTTTTAAAGCCTTAGATAGATAAACTTGTCTTTGACGGGGGAAATCTTCACTACTACTCATACTGTTAGTTAGATTCGTCCCAAGGAAATTCCTCCCAAGCTGCGATCGCTTGTTCTTGAGTTTTTTCTACCCACTCTTTTTCAAATTCAATATCCGCCTGGGAACGGTTTTTATAGAAGTTGCGTAATTGCTCTTCTATTTGTTGTTTGCGCCATAAACGCAAACCTTCCTCCACCGCAGCCGAACGATTTTTAGTCATGCGATCGACCTCTTCGAGTAGCTGTGAATCTACGGTGATGGAAATTCGTTGTTTTTGGGAACTATTAGACATAGGAGCTTATGTAATTTCTATATAAATAATAATACTTTTTATCATATTGGAACTCTATCTAATAATTTTAAACAAGAATTAGGAAGGAAAATATTGACTGAATCTTGAAACGGTCTTTTTTAATCGACCTTCATCCCCTACAGGTAATTGATGCAGTACAGAAGTGTCACCAGAGGCGGAAAAAACCACCTTGTACTTTTGAAGAATATCTCATGAGACTACAGAAACAAGAGCTTCCCAATACCGTATCTACGATCGAAGAAATGATTTAAAAACTATTCCAGATTTTTTATTTCTGAGCTTTTTGTAATTGATGGCAATCTATATCTTCTGCTGCAACAATAATGACTTTGCCATTTTTATCTGCGATAAGCCTACGGCATGACTTCGTTACGCAATTGATTCACCACGTTCTTTATGTTTCGCGATCCGAAGGCTACGCGGAGCGTAATCGCTTTATAGCAATCAGGAACCAAATGTGAAAATTATTTTTAATGAATTACAGAGAGACATAAAACACAGAACAGAGTTTCTCATAAATCATTCCTGATTGCTATATCTACTGTCTCTTGAAATATTGGATCTAGAAGAGTAGTTATCAGTTATCAGCGATCGATGACTGAATTTTCGCTCGAGGGCGTGATTAGTTCGATGTTATCAACACCTCTAATCAAATTTTGAACGATTTCTGCTTTGTCACCAAGCGAAGTGCTTAACAGTAGAATTATTCAACGGCTCCCAAAGTCACAAGTGTCGCTCTCTGTGCTTCAGTTAACCCAGTAGCACCGCTAATTCTCATCCCCTCATAAAACCGTTCTACTCTCCAAGTTTGCTGACAAATTCCTGTTTCTGAATTCCATAACTTAATTGTTTCACTGCCACTTACTAACGTGTTCCCCTGGGGACTAAAAGCCACAGACGTGACTCAATTGTGATGCTCTTTAAGAGCAAGAAGACAAATTCCTGTACTGACATCCCAAAGCTTAATGGTGCAGTCAGTACTAGCACTGGCTAAGGTGCGACCATCTCGGCTAAAGGCAACAGACCAAATCCAACCAGAGTGTCCCTCAAGCAGATGGAGACAGTTCCCCGTGCGGATATCCCATAGCCTCACGGTGCGATCGTAGCTACCACTGGCTAGAATACTACCATCAGGGCTGATAGCAACTGCCCAAGCCCAATATGTATGTCCACTGAAGGTTTGACAACATTGCTCTGTTTCTAAATTCCACAATCTAACTACTGCATCAAAAGCACCAACTGCTAAGACTGTTCCATCAGGACTAAATGCCACAGAATATACGAAATGATTAGCGGGCAAGCTTTTAAGCACCGAAGCTGTTTTGACATCCCACATTATCAAAGTTTTATCATTGCCTCCAGTGGCTAAAACTTTGCCGTTGGGACTAAATTTCACAGTGGAAACTGGTGCTGTATGTCCCCGTAAAGTCTGGATGGTTTGACCCGATCTAACGTCCCACAGTTTTACTGTGTTGTCTGCACTACCACTGGCAATCAGACGACCATCTGGACTAAAAGCAACGGAGTAAACTACATCTCGATGCCCTCTTAGGGTAAGACAATCTCCCGTGCTAACTGCCCAAACTCTCACCACTCGATCTTCAGAGCCACTTACTACTTGAGTCCCATCAGGACTGAAAGCTACAGAGGCAATCCAGTTAATTCTGCCTCGGAACGTCCGAATGCAAGTTCTTTGACTCAATGACCACAGCCTAAAGGTTTGGTCGCTACTTCCGCTTGCTAAAAGGGTTTCTTGGGGATTGGTTACTAAGCTAGATATGGTGTTGGTATGACCTAACAAAGTTTTGTTACATGTGCCAGTTTTCCAGTTCCACAGACGAATTGTCTTGTCGGAACTGCTACTAGCAAGGAGATGCTGCCCAGAAATAAATGTAAGCCCAGTAACTATGTTAGTATGACCCTCTAAAATGCGGATACATTTACCAGTATTAACATCCCACAAACGAATAGTTCGATCGACGCTCCCACTAGCAAGGATATTTCCCTCTCCCTCTAAGGCTAATGCTCGAATCCAAACTGCCACTTGCAAGTAAATTTCCTCTAGGATGAAAGGCAACCGACCAGACTTTATCAGTTAACTCAGCAATAGTCGTCCATTCGCGATTAATTGCTAACCAATACATGATGGTCTTCTCCAAAGGAGAGAGACGTTCAAATTGCTGGTCGAGCAGTTTTTGAATACTATTAAAAACATTTGTATCTTGAGCGAGGAATTCTCCAATCTGACCGTCAAATAAGTCTTGTATCGAAGTAGCAACAATCTTCAGAGCCAAAGGATTGCAGCTATAGCGAGCGCACAACTGTTGTTTCTGTTTCTCCGAGCCTGATA